>JANXYJ010000165.1 GCA_025350105.1 Terriglobia bacterium
GGCGTGGTGTCTATCAACACGTTGTAGCCGCCGTATTGCAGCAACACGGAGGGACGCAGACGATTGTCTTTCGGATCGGCAGACAGGCATACGGCGCAATCGCAGCCAATGGTGGGCACGCCGGTGCTGGTGCCGGAACCAAGGACAGTAAGGCGAAGTGGGCTCATGAAGTCGCGGCCGGTTCGCTGGCTGCTGCAGTACTTATAGCCGCAGATGCTGCCTCGGCTTTAGACTTTTCCATCACTTGCACGTAGCGGAAGCGCAACTCAGTAAGCGCATTTTCAATCAGACGTTGCTCTTCCATGGAAAGATTGCCTTTGGTCTTTTCGGCAATCATGGACAACATGTCGATGGCGTGGCGGGCGGCCGGAAGATTAGGGCCGGCGTCCTTTTCCTCTTCATTCTGCGCAAAACCATACAGGCCCATTTGCATTTCGGCCTGGGCTTTCAGGGAGAAGACCAGGAACTCAAATGTGGGGGGGGGGAGAGGAAAGTCTGTTGCGCTGGTGCTGGGGTTCATGTTGGTGCTGGTAGCGCCTCCGTTTCTCTAGTTTAGTTTAGCGAATGAGTGAAGCGGGCCGGAGAAGGCGAGTTCAGCGGACCGTCGGCAGCGGGAAAGAAGGGACGGTCGCGACTGGCCCCACTTTGCAAGCGATGCGGAAATCCGGGAGCAACTGCCAGTTGCTCCCGGATTTTGAGGCCACGGCGGCGCTTCCTGGTAAGATCGGTAGCGTAGATGTAACATTTCTGGTCGACTTCGCCCCTCTCCCTACATGCCGCGTTATTTCACATTGACCGAAGCGGAACGCATGTTGCCCCGCGTGGAACGTGCGCTACGCGATGCGCTGTTTCAGAAATCGGAATACGAGGCGGCGGACCGGCAACTGAATCAGGCCATGGAAAAGATCCGGATGGCGGGCGGTTCCCGAGTGAATCCGGGACCGCTGCTAGCCATCCGGGCACGGCGTGATTCCAATGCCAGGGCCTTGAAGGAAACCTTCGAATCGATCGAAGAAATCGGCGTGCTGGTGAAAGATCTGGAGATTGGCCTGATCGATTTCATCACGCGCTACCGGGGACGCGACGTGTGCTTGTGCTGGAAACTGGGCGAAGAGGGCATCACGCAGTGGCATGGCATGGAAGAAGGCTTCCGCGGGCGCAAACCGATCGACGCAGAGTTTCGTGCCAAGCACCGCGCGCGCAATGAGGGCGACGATGACAATGGGGATGACGAAGAAGGCGAGCCTAGCGGTGGCAGCGCCAACTGATGGTGCACGGGCGTACCACGCAGGGCCCGGTCTAAATTGACACCCGTCGGCTACGGACCTTAGACTGGAGGAATCGGTCATTAGTTGTTAAAGCAGGGATCGGAGAGGAATGCTTCTCGCACACGAACTTGTCAGCTACATCTCGCGTCAAACAGTGGGGAAACTGAGCCCACAGTGGATAGAAACCAACGATCCACGCATCGCCGCCGAGTTCATTGCCAGCGTGATCGACACCGATTTGGCGGTGGAAGATCAATTGAATGACGAAGTGCGCGAGAAGTTGAGCGAATACTCCGAGTACATGCGCAAGGAAGGCGTGAGTTACCAGGACATGTTCCGCAAGGTAAAAAACACGCTAATTACGCAGCGCAAAGTGATTCGCGCGGCGGGCCGGGATTCGGGCGACGCCATGAAGCTTTCACGCGATAAGATCAATGATCTGTCGCATAAAGTGGTGACTGCGTTGCGCAAGAGCCGCGATTTCCGTTTGAAGCGCGAGCCCAACGAAGTGCGGCTGGAGCTGGTAAAAGTAATGACCGAACTGCTGCAGATGGAAGAAAAAGTGGACCGCGCCGCACGCACCAAAATCCGCACGCAAAAGCGCGAGATCGGCGAAGGCACCGAGGAGTGGGATTTGCTGCACAAGCGCTACTACGCCGAGGAATTGAAAAAGATCGGGATCGATCTGGCCGCGCGGTAGAGTCTCAGGCAGGAGTCTTCGATTCTCAAAAGCGACCGACACTCCTATGGCCAAGTCTGACGCTCCAGTTTTCCGATTTCGCCTTGGCCCGCCTCCAGCGCCACAAAAAACGGACCGTTTGAATGATCCCGATTTAAAAGGCAGCGCAATAAACATCTGGATCAATTCCAACCAATTTCTCTACAGCGCTGGCTACCGTCTCGCAGCTAAAAATTTAACCGCCCAGTTGCTGAAAGATACGTCAGATAAAGCGGTTCTGTTCTATCCAATTTTCTTTCTATATCGCCACCACATTGAGCTCCTTCTCAAGCGGATGATTCGGAACGCTACTCGTTTGTTAAATCAAAATCTGACGGAAGAGCAAAGGCATAGATTGGGAAGGCATAAAATCGATGACCTTTGGATGGATCTAAGTCCGATGTTGGCTGGACTTTCTTCATCATCTGGCTGCGACGAAGCGGTTTTGGATGGAATTAGCTCGTACATCAAACAAATCGCTGAGTTAGATCCGGATGGGCAACGCGCACGTTATTCCCACACCACGAGAGGAGATCAGTCAATGTCAGCGGATAACCCAATGGATTTTGAAAACTTTACACGTTTCATGGAAACGCTTGCTGATTGCCTGGAGTACATCGATACGGGGCTAGACGGCTCCGTGTCCTGCACGTAGCCGTACTCACGTTAGAATCTAAAGGAAATGCAATTTCTCGCTGAAAGCCTCATTGAACTGATCACCCAGACCTCCACCAACTTGCCGCCGGATGTGCGCGCTGCCATGGCGCAGGCGCTGGGGACGGAGACGCCGAACACGCAAGCCTCTCAAGCGCTGAATATAATCGCGTCCAACATAGATATGGCGCAGGAGGGCGAAGGGCCCATTTGCCAGGACACGGGCATGCCTACGTTCGTGGTGCATACGCCAGTGGGCGTGAATCAGATCCTGCTGAAGAAAGCGATTAAAGAGGCTGTGGCGGAAGCCACCAAACGCGGCAAGCTGCGGCCCAATTCAGTAGATTCACTCACCGGCAAAAACAGCGGCAACAATTTGGGCGCGGAGACTCCCGTGATTCACTTCGAGCAGTGGGAGCAGGACGAAATCGAAGTCAAGCTGATTCTGAAAGGCGGCGGCTGCGAGAACAAAAATATCCAGTATTCCCTGCCCTGTGATTTGGAGCACATGGGCAAGGCCGGCCGTAATTTGGAAGGCGTTCGCAAATGTATTTTGCACGCGGTGTGGCAAGCCCAAGGCCAGGGTTGCGCACCCGGTGCGCTGGGTGTGTGCATTGGCAGCGATCGCGCGCACGGTTACGTGCTGGCCAAGGATCAGCTGTTCCGGACGCTGGACGATACGAACTCCGTGCCGGAGTTGGCGGCACTGGAAAAAGACATCGTCGAGGAAGCCAACAAACTGGGCATTGGCACCATGGGCTTCGGCGGCAAAGTATCGCTGATTGGATGCAAGATTATGGCTGCGAACCGTCTGCCTGCGAGTTTTTTTGTGTCGGTGGCCTACGATTGCTGGGCGTACCGGCGGCTGGGCGTGAGGTTAGATGCGCAGAACGGGGCGATTACAAAATGGCTGTATCGCGATCCGGCGCGGGTGGTTGAGAAAATGACCACCGGTGCTGGGTTCCCGTTGAGTGGCCGGGAAATTATTCTGCGGCCCCCGATTAGCGAAGAACAAATTCGCGCACTGAAAGTGGGTGACGTGGTGCTGATCACCGGCGAATGCTACACCGGCCGCGACGCGGTGCACGCTCATTTAATGAATAACCCCCTACCCGCCAGGGTTGATCTTCATGGTGCGGTGCTGTATCACTGTGGGCCTGTGATGATGCAAGATGGCGAAAAATGGACCGTGAAGGCGGCGGGACCCACCACCAGCAGTCGCGAGGAACCGTATCAGGCCACCATCATCAAGAATTTTGGTGTGCGCGCGGTGATCGGCAAAGGCGGGATGGGAGCGAAAACGCTCGCTGCGTTGCAGGAACACGGGGCGGTTTATCTAAACGCAA
Source organism: Terriglobia bacterium (assembly GCA_025350105.1). Lineage (GTDB taxonomy): Bacteria > Acidobacteriota > Terriglobia > Bryobacterales > Bryobacteraceae > Palsa-187. Next base: position 3,987 of record JANXYJ010000165.1, read on the forward strand.
TTGGCGGCGCGGCACAATATTATGCGCGGGCGATCGACCAGGTGCTGGGCGTGAGTTTTTTGGATTTCGGCATTCCTGAAGCCATGTGGAAGCTGCACGTGCACGACTTCATCGCGATTGTGACCATGGATGCGCACGGCAACAGCCTGCACGCCAAGGTGGAGCAGGAAACCGGCGAAGAGCTGGCGGCGCTGAGGGGATAGCGTAATCCGCTAGCGGCCGGCCCCTGCTGGAAGATACTTGAGCACATCTTTCAGACGCGGCCGCTCGCGGGCGTCGGCGGTGGTGGGATGTTCCACCGGCGGCAGTTCCATCTTGGGCAGTTCCATCTTTGGCTGTTCCCTGTTTGGCTGTTCCATCTCTGGCTGTTCGGTGGTCGGGCGTTCCCTGACCGGCTGCTGAACGGCGGGCCGTGAAATGTTTGGCTGGGGGCGCCCGTCAACAGAAATCGGGTCCGGTGAAATTAGGTCCGGTGAAACAACGGTTGCCGGTTCGGAATGGTTTCGCACGCTGCTGGACGGTGCAACCGGCTCCTTTGCCGAGTCCGTGCGCGATGACAAATCGGCGCGGGTTAGATTCAGGACGAAAGGGGTAACCTCAAAAGGCATTTTCTCGCGGGCGGAAAGCAGTGAGATCGGGCGCGATTTCACCAGTTCAATTTTGTTATTCCACGAATTGAGCTTGATGCGCGAACCGAGCGGGAGAGCCGCAATCTGCTCCAGTTTGCTTTGTTCGAGCGGCGGCGCCGCCGCAGCGAACTGTTGGAGGCGCGCCAACGCCTGATCGTCGGAAACCTGGTCCCCTAAATTAGGCCGCAGCAACATAGGGAGCAGCTGGCTATGGGCCGCCAGCTCTTTCAAAAAGAGTCCAGAATTGGACGTGTTTTGATACGGCGAGGCCTTCATGATCTCAATGGTTTTAGTGCTGGCCGAAATCATTTCATCGGCGGGCCTGGCGAAACGAAAGCGCTGCAGCAGTTCGGCATCGCTCAACATGGTTTGGTTGTTGAAGGCGAACTGGGTTTGCGTACGGTGGCCCAAGGCAATGTGAGAAAGCTCCGCCGATAGCAGCAGGGCCAGGCTGGATTCGTCGGGCAGCACGTCGATCAATCCGCGGCTGATGACGATGGCGTGCCCGATGGCAAAGGTCTCCATGGGGGTGGTGAGCAGGACCCTGCAATGCGCCTCAATGTTGAGATGCCCCGCAATAATCAGGTTGTTGACCACGGTATCGAGCACGGCCTCCACCGGCCCTGGAGGAGCCAACAGTCCACCTTTTTCCAAACGGGCGAGCAGGTTTTCCTCCGCCTGTTTTTCCCAGTTGCGCTGGCTTTCGAGCGGCGAAGCGTCGGGAGTCATCTGTTCGGCGGTACCTTTGTCGCCTTCGATCAGGATGCTGGCCAGCTCTTCCATTTTGCTGGAAGGAGCCGCTTCATAATCCCAGATGCGCGATTGCGCTTTGAAGCGCGGCAATTCTTTGCGGCCATCGGCGGTAACCGTACCTTCCTCCTCAACGTAAACCTGCGCGGGAACCCAAACCGCGCCACCGATGTTCATTCGCCAGCTATCGAAGTGAAAATACAATTCCGGATTTCCACCTTTAGGAATGGGCGCGGGAACATAAGTTCCGTTGAAATGAACGATGGCGTAGTCGCGGTCCTCCACCCAGATGCGGCCGATGAATTTTCCCGGCTGGTTGCGCATGACCGGCGCGACGTCGAACACCAGGCAACGTACCTCGCCCAGAAATTCGCGGCGGACATATTCGAAGCGATACGTCTGGCGATTGAACTCCTGAAGATCGAGCGCGGTCATCTGCGCAAAGCCACGCGCCAGGAAGGTGAGCGATGGGCCTTTCGGGGGCGCTGGACGGAATAGCCCGCGCCGGCCAGGCTTGGGCACCGCATCGGTGCGCTCCAACAGCGGCTCATAGTCCAGTCCGGAATCCAGGCGGAAGCGGCCCAGGAAGTAGTGGTCCTTCACCGGATGGGTTTCGCCTTCCTTGGTAGCGCTGGTTTCCTGAATGTAGGTTTCGATCAAAGGAGCGTGGGTACGGACTGTCTGCAGGAACAGAGCCTCACGCGCAACGATGCGGTCCAGCACCTGGGCAACGGCCTGATCGGCGCGCTCAGTCTTATCTACGGCCCGTTCAGCGGCAAGCGTGGCCCCCCCGGAGAGACCAAGGAGGATGAGCCCAAGGAAAATAAGCCCAGGCAAGATGAACTCAAGCAAAATGACCCCAGGCAAAACGAACCCAATCACGAGGGGGGCGAGGAAGCGGGGCGCGAGGCTGAAGATCACTTCTCTCATAGCGTTTTTTCTCCGGTGAATCTGATTCATGGCAAGGTCCCCAATTGATCGACAATTTTTTTCATTCAATCTTCCTTTTCCGTTCGGTTCGGTTCAGTTCGACAACTGCTCGCACTCAATAGGCAAGCTGAAACACGATGTGCACAATGGCAGTGAAATCCACCGGTGCTCCGGATCTCTCGGCGGGCCGGAAGCGGATGGACTGAGCCGCGGCAATGGCATTTTCATCCAAGCCGTACCCCAACCCGCGAATCACCCTAAGAACACGGGCCTGGCCCGCTGCACTGAACATTACCTCCAATAGCGCTTCTCCTTCGATCTGCAACCGGCGAGCCTCCGCCGTATATTCAGGTCTCGGCCTGCTGAGAATCTGCAATGATTTGCTATCGGCTGAGGGCGCCAGCACCTTGACATCGGTTTTGGTGCCACCCATTTCCACCGCGGGAAATGCACCCGGCTTGGCATTGCCGTTGTTGGTGGCGGGTTTAGCAGGGGAAACGACGGCTAGGGAAAAAGATGTACCCGCCGCCAGGCTGCGTGGCGCGGAGGCCGCGGCATCGCGTGGATCGCCGGTGGCTGCGTTGGCCCCGAAACTGGTCGATCGGATCGCGCTTTGGGTAACGCCTTGAGTGACCACGGCAGGCGCCGAAAAGGCGGCCGCCAGGTTGTCCGTTTTGAGCGGCGGCGGCGGGGCGGTGGCAAAGCGAGGGAATTCTGCCCCGGCTGACGCCAGACGCACAGGTTCCAGCTCGACGCTGGGTTCGCGAGGTAGGGTAAGGCTGGCAACGGGAACTGGATCGGGTTTAGGCGCCTCGAATACTCGAGCGGTGGAGCGAGTGGTAGGCGGGGCCGATACCGGATCGGCGTCTCGCAAAATGGGCAAGCGCGTTGGGATAGGTTTCGGGACCGGCTGGGGAAGAGCGTGGCCGGGTGGCAAGGGGCGGATAACCGGAGAAGACAGCAAAGTGACCCGGATCGGACGCTCTGCCACCGCCTGAATGGGCCGATAGAAATGCAGCGTGAATAGCCCGAGGACAGCCGCGGCGTGAATGCCAACGCTCGTCAAAAGGGAGCGGAGGCGGAACCCGCGCTGGGTTAGTATCGGAGCTGAGCTCGCAGTTTCGAACACCTGATTCACCCTCTCGCACAACGAAAATATCGGCGCGGGAGGCGTGTTCCCCAAGAAGGAGCGATGCAACCGCGCAACCGGTTATTCCATCGGCAGAAAGACGGCAGGAGCTTCAGCCCGATAAGTCCGTAAAACGGCTGATCATCCACCAGATGAGGAGTACACAAGCCACCGAACCGGTGGCGAAAAGAATGATCCCGGTTAACGCGGGACCGTCCCCTTGCGCGCCGCGCAGGCGCAGGGGGGTCAGCCCGAACCAAGCCTGGCGCGCCCGGCAATCGTGACAGCGAAGAATGTCGGCACCGAGGGCATCGAGGCCGGCATCGAGCATGCCCTTACGGCGCGAACGGTGCACGCGAACCGACCCGCATTTCGGGCAGTGCCGGACCAGAGCTTGCGCCGGTTGGCTGTACAAATCATCGCCGAGAGCGGCCTGCCAAAGTTCGCTGTGGCGGTTGGCTGCCAGCTTGCTATCGCCTGCGAGAGTGCGAGATTGCATGATAAATACTCCTAGGAGGGATTGTGCTTTCGAAGGTTAGAGTGGTTAGCTGTAGCGCTGGGCCCGCCCGGAGCCGTAGCCATCGCTACCCCGTATAACACCAACGTTCCCTGTATGGGGAGGGAGCCTTTCGCCCGCCGCAGAACCAGTTGCAATCGGTAAAGAGACAGCTCCCCGTTTTTCGCCTTTATCGCGGGCGGCAGCAGAAGACTGGCAGCCCCCTCACAGACGTCTGGTGAGGCTGGGCCGGATATGGTTGGGGCGGATCCGGATACGGTTGGGGCGGATAAGGATGGGCTCAAGGGCGCGAGGTGGGAGTGAGGGAGTGGCCAACGGCCGACCGGGCTCTCCAACTCCCAGGCAAGGCGAAACGTACAAGGATCCTCTCGCTTAGCTGAGCTTGGTAGATCGACTGCCCTGCCCGGCTGCACCGGGTCCATGGATTGCATGGGGGATTGCATGGCAGCGGGTTGCGGGCCAGGGGTTTGCCGGGCCGGCTGCAACCTGAAATGCCATTCCAATTGGGCGCGGGCCGTGCCGATGGAATCAAAAATGACCAGCGGCTGTTCCAGCAAGATGGCTTGGTCCGGCTGATCCCCGGTAAGCTGAAATTCTAATCTTCCCGGGGCCCACTTGGAGCGAATTCCCATAGGAGAATCTAAGCGCCAATCAAAGCCCTGAGCTGAGGGTTCTTTTTCAAACCGCCCGTTCACCAGCCTGACTGCGGATCTGGAGTCCGTCCCCAGGGTTTCGCTTGAACCAGGCAATCCATTCCAAATTTTGATGGCGCCGGAAACCTGACCCGAGGAAATCAACCGTGTGGTCAGATGCGACAAACGGATGATGTCATCGGAGTCGAGACCCGCACCCGTGGAATCCCTGGCAACTTTCGCGGCGCTGGCTTCCATCCACAGTCCAAGGGCCACGGCATCGCACCAACGCTGCTTATCGATCAAATAGTCGAGATAAGAATGTACCAGGACCGGACGGTACCCTAAGCTTTGGATCAATCGGGTCAGGTCATCGTGACGAGGAGGGGACCAGCGATCCGCCAAGTCAAACCATGGCCGCAAATCCTCGGTTCTGGCAACGGAAAGTGCCCGCGTGGCGGACTTCCAAAACTGCGGGCCGTCCCGTTGACGAAAAGCGAAGTTCGCTCGGGCCCAGGAAGACAGATATTGCCGATCCACCGTTTCCGCCATGGCAAAAGCGGCCGCGGCGGTTTGGATTTGGCCGGCATGTTCATAAGCCAGGCCCAGATTAACCCAGGCCAGGCCGTCGCGGGGGTTAAAGCGCAAAGCCTTTTCTAATGAATGAATTTCGCTCTCGGATGCGGAATCGCTTGGGTTACGGCGGGCCAAGTTCGCCCGTTGGAGCCAAACGCGTTCGTCTCCCGCAGGTTCGTTTGGAGCCCCGGTGGTAAGGCTGAGGGACGACCCGGTCGCGTTTTCGATCTGCCATTCGTTCCAGACCAAACGTCCGTTTTGAAACAGCACCAACAGAAAGAGGGAGACCAGGGCGAACCGGGTGGCCCAAGCCCCGGAGCTTAGCGTCCGATAACCGGGGAGGCCTAGTTTCCCGGGCCCCCAGCTGGTTTGACCGCCTCTACGATAAGTGCCTAGCATCTTGGGCTGCCAGCTGCCAAATTAACGACTTACGGGGGTGGAACTACCGCCAATCGCTCCACTGGCGGCGAGACCACCCACCACGGCAGCGGCGGCCACTCCCCCCACAATTGCAACCGTGGTCAGGCCAACGCCCAGTACGGTCGCACCTGCGGCGGTGCCGCCAGCAGCAGCGCCACCTGCGGCTGCTCCACCGGCTGCAGCTCCACCGGCCGCACCACCTCCGGCTGCAGTACCGCTGGCTGCACCACCGCCCGCGGCTCCGCTGGTTCCCGATGCGCTGCCCGCCGGCGCTGCGCCGACCTGGGCCAGTAAAGTGACGTTCGAGACACGCACCAGTTGCGAGGCGTCACTCACCGGCGCGGCCGCCGGATCGAGTGCTCCGTTAATGGAAACCCGCTGGCCGGCCAACTTCTCCAAATTCTTGCCGACAGCTACATCCTTGCCCACCACTTCCATGGTGACGTGGGTGGTCTCGTCGGTCATCACCATGTGGCCGCCGGCTTTCACACTCAGCCGCCCAGAAATACGCGTGAGGGTTGAGGTGGCCTGCGGTTCAAAGGCCATGGCTGTGCCAGGAATCAGTTTGGCTACCAAAAGGCCATTGGAATTCAAAATGCGAAAAGATCCCTTCAGAACCTCCACCTGAACCTTGTTGGCCCCCGCCAATCGAACCCGGCCCGTTGAATCACCGGTCTCAGGCTGAACGGTTAGCCCCCTCGCCTGCAAACGGACACCCACTGTCTTGGCCATATCGCCCTGGCCGCGTTCGAGAACCAGATGGTCGCCGAAAATCTGCCCCCTCGAATCCGCCCCCAAGGTTAATCTTGCGCCGCTGGCCAGTTCCACCGAGGAAGGCGTTCCAGCCGTTTCTAAAGTCGAACCCTCAAACAGCGTGGCATTGCCGCGCACGGTCATATTATTCATCCGAAATGACCCGTTGGTCATCACGGTGCCAATCGCCGGACTGGCCGCAGGCAGGGGAACGCCCGTGAGCATCAGACTCACAATCATGGGCATCACCAAAGCTTGCTGCAGATTAGATATTTTCATGCTGGGTACTTTCATCGAACGCTCTCCTTGGGTTCTCTTGTCTCTCTCTTGTTAGTGCGTTTGGGGAAGGGGTCCTCTCACCCTCAGCTTGGAGGATTCCGGCTAGCGCGAATATCCAAGCGGTTAAACCTATTTTTGCAAAGGGGTAATCCACTAAGCCGTGCAGGAAGATGGCGACAAGGCCAACACCCCAGCGGGACCGGATGGCAGGGAAGGCCAACGTCACCGCTAGCATCCCCCAAAGTGCGGCAAAGGGAATACCTCCTTCGGCGGACCATTCCAGCCAATCGTTGTGTGCGTGATCCACCAGCGCCCCGGCATCGAAGCACGCATAGGCGGGATAGACCTGGGGAAAGGTCCCCAGGCCAAAGCCAGCGAGGGGACGCCGGTGAATCATGGCAAGCGTAGATGCCGCGATTTCCCTGCGGAATTGGAAGGGATCCGCTTCCCGGAGGCGTTCGCGCAGGGGGCTGAAACCCGCAATCGATATCGCCACCAACGTGAAAGTCAGAAAACGTGCGGCGGGACGGCGCAGCCAGGTAACCGCACCGTATCGGAGCGCGAAGCTTTGCCGGACACTGCTGCGGCCTGTCCGCGTTCCTGTTGAGGCTCGTGTCCCCATGCTGGTGGGACCGCTCCGGGGCTTTCGAAGCAAAATCAAACAAAAGACGGTCTCGCTCAACAACAGTGCCGCACCGGCGCGGGAAGCCGATGCCAGTCCCGCCGCCAGCATACAAGCCGGAACCCACAGCGGGATCGTGGGGAGGAAGATCATCTTGGGGACGAACGTTTTTGAAAATGGTGGGCGCCAGGCACCCCAGAACGCCACCGGAAGGCTGAGCTCCAGAAACATTGCGAAATCATTCCGGCTCAAGAACATCCCCCAGCTGTCGGGGTAGGGGCTGGGGAATATCCAAAGAATTGCCCCTGGTGAAGTGAGATTGGCGAGCACGCCCACGACGGCGGCCACAAAACCCAGCCACCCGAAAGCGCGCAGAAAATTTTCCCGCAGACCGCCTAAGCCCGCACCCGCAAAAATACCTGCGCCCGTGAACAGGGTGGCGAAGCAGGCCGTCCAATGCAGGCTTGCCACCATCGTAGCGTAGCGGTATTCAGTCCAGGAAAACGTGTATTGCACCCAACCATAACAGGCGATGGTAGCTGCCAAAATATGGCTCACGGAAAGCGCAGGAAGCACCCCCGGCCGGCGCACGACAACCGCGATGCTGAGGGCCAAGATCGTGAACGAGTAGGCCCAGCGAAACCAGGGGCCTGGGCTTGAGATCGTGAAGGTCGCGGCTGCCGCCGAGGTAAAAAATACCCACCCAGCCAGCGTGTTCCAGCCCGAGGGGTCCCGTCGCCTGCCCTTTTCCGGTTTCCGGCGGGCCCGATTCATCCGAACCCATTCCATCCCGCGAACAGGCAGCGCAGCCACACCGGCGGTAACCGGAGATCCGTCGCTGCGATCTCGATCAATCTGTCTTATCCGGGGCATGGGGTTGACTCAAGCGTTGGCCGCCCGGCGGAAGCGCGGCTCCAGCCGGTCCGGCCGGCCAGGCGAAGTAGCAGTTGACAAAACTCTGCGCAGAATCGGCGCGCTGGGGCTGTAATCGGGAATCATGTCTTTGAGCAGCATAATCGTGGTGGCCAAGTCCCGGGCTGCGACGCAGGCATGCAGCGCATTCAGGCGCTCTTTCATTCCTGGAATGACGTTACGGCTGGCGGCGGGGCTGTGCGCGGCAACTTTGCCGAACCCCAACACGCCGCCCACCTGCCCGGCAGCCGCGGCGCTGGCAATGCGAGTACGATAAACCCGGATTTTGGGATGCGGCGTGGACTGGGTTTCTTCCTCCGAGGTGTGCAGTTCTTCAAACAACTTTTCGCCGGGCCGGATACCGGTGAAGGAAATCTCGATGTCCTGTCCAGGGCGCAGGCCACTCAATAGGATCATCTTCCGCGCCAGATCGACAATCTTGACGGGATCGCCCATATCGAGCACAAAAATTTCCCCGCCCTGGCCGAGCGAAGCAGCATGCAGCACCAATTCCACTGCTTCAGGAATGGTCATAAAATAGCGGCGCATGTCCGGATGAGTGATGGTTACCGGGCCACCAGCGGCAATCTGGCGCTTAAATAGCGGAATCACGCTGCCGCTGGAACCCAAAACATTACCGAAGCGCACCGCTAAGAACCGGGTGGCGGCAGCGGAGTGATTTAGGTCATGACTGGCCACTTGTGGGTTCGCCAAGCCCGCGCTTTCTGGCAGGCAAAGCGTCTCTTGCAGGCAAAGCGTCTCTTGCAGGCAAACCATTTCGGCCAGACGCTTGGTGGCACCCATAACATTGGTGGGGGCCACGGCCTTGTCGGAGCTGATCAAAACGAACCTTTGCACGCCGCTGGCGCAGGCGGTCTTGGCGAGTTGCTCCGTTCCAAAGACATTATTCTCTAAGGCCTCAAACATTTGCGTTTCCATCAAAGGCACGTGTTTGTAGGCGGCGGCGTGATAAACGGTATCGGGCCGGTAAGCGGCGAAAATCTCCCGCAGTCGATGCGAGTTTTGAATGTTACCGATCTCCGGGTAGAAGTCCAGCTCTGGGAACGATTGGCGGATTTCCTGATCGATCTGATAGAGCGCCGCCTCGGAGTGATCGAAACCGATCAATGCCCGCGGACGGGTGCGGGCAATCTGGCGGCACAGCTCGCTGCCAATGGAACCGCCGGCGCCGGTAACCAGCACCACTGGCGGCGGTTTGTCTTTACCACCAGCAGCGCCAGCACTGCCCGCGTGCTTGGAATCTTGGATTGGTCGCAAGCTGACCGGCGGCCGGCCCAACAAATCTTCAATGCGCACTTCGCGCACCTGATCGAGCAGGCCTTTCTTCTCGATCAATTCGGCCAGCGGGGGGATGCGCTTGGTGGCCGCCCGAGCCAAATGGCATTGTTCCAGAATGCCAGCGATTTCCGAGCCGCTGGCCCTGGGCAAGGCCAACCAGACTTCGTGGACACCCAGTTTCTTGACCGCCGCGGCCAGCGATTCGCGGCCCCCCACCACCCGCAGACCGCTAAGGCACAGGTGCCGCTTGGCGGGATCATCGTCGACAAAACCCACAACCTCCACCGCCAGTTCGCGATGGGCCCGGATATCGGAAAACACGGCACGCCCGGCTTTGCCCGCCCCATAGATGAGAATGCGGCGCGAGAGCAGACGGTCAGTGAGTGAACTGCCGCCGGGGTCATCGCTATGGCCACCAGGACCTTTGCCGGCATCTCTTTTTACCTCAAACTTCTGGCCTTCAAACCATAGCCGGACTGCCGCCCGCGCCAGCGCCATCAAAGCCAACGACAGCAGCCAATCGAGAACGTAGACCGAGCGGGGGAAAGCCCCCTGCCAGCGCCAATAGCCGATGCACCCAACGCACAGGGATGCCGCAAAACAGGCTGCGGTCAGTCGCAACAGATCGTCGAAACTAAGATACTTCCAGGCCAGATCGCGCAGCGAAAAAAGGCGAAACACAATCAATTTGGCAGCCAACACAAATGGAACCAAGGCCCACAGCATGGTCCTGTATTCGAGGTCCGGGTGAAACTCGAAGCGCAGCCACACGGAGGCGATGAGAGCGGCGCCGGCCAGAAGCAAATGCGCCAACTCCGAGAGCTGGCGCCGATAAAGGGGCCAATGGAGGAAAAGCCGGCGCGAACCGAGTAGAAGCAGAGGGAAAGACATAAGAATTTGGGGGAGCTATTTACGGGATTCAGGGGAGCAATCTAGGCACTGGTGGCTTTTTGTTGGGCCTGATTTTGCTGAGCTTGATCGGGATAGGCAGACACCACCTGGCTGGCCCCCGGCGGCGGGTAGGGCAGCAGAGCTCGCTCGCGCCGAGCCACGCTGCAGAGCAAGACATCGGCTCCCCATTGCTCCAGCAACTGCCCGGCTCTGGAAAGCGCCAAGGGTCTGGAGAACAACGAGATGGAGCTGAGCGCCAGAATTTTCACGTCAACCAAAACCGATCGGTTGCGTACGTACAGCAACGCCATGCGGCTTTTCCAGGGGCGGATGATCTGGTTGTAGAGCAGGTCTGGATTGGCCGCGCCCCGCAGAATCTCGCCTTCATCGGAAAACACAATCGAGGCGAGATCGGTAATGCCGGGAGACACCGCCAGCATGCCTTGTTCCTCGTTCGTATAGAGCGCCGCATCGGCGGGCACTTGGGGACGAGGACCGACCAGGCTCATCTGGCCTGCCAGAACGTTCCAAAACTGAGGTAATTCATCGAGTTTGGTCCGCCGCAACCAGCGTCCGGCCCAGGTAATACGAGGGTCTCCCGCGGAGGTGGAATTGACGCCGGTTTTCCAGGCGTCGACGCGCATGCTGCGGAACTTGAGCATGCGGAAGGATTGGCCATGGCGGCCGATCCGCACCCCGCGGTACCAGGGGGAATGACCGTCGCCGCACCAAATAAGGAACGCGATGAGTGTCAGGAGCGGGCTGAGGATCAACAGTGCCGGCAAGCTGATGGCGATATCCAGCAATCGTTTTGTGTGCACGGGTTTCCTGTTCCGTCCTACGCCGTCCGCGCGGCCCGCTGTTTGCGGTTGCCGGTGACATTCGGCACAGGCACTGCTTGGCGTTGCGCATCCCATTCAAGCGCCATCCAGGCGGCGGCCGCGATGTCGGCGGCAACCGGATAATAAGCCTTTTCTTCTTCGCGGCTGGTGGGGGCCGGGACATCCGGCAGCGTAACCCGGCCAACCGGTGCCCGCAATTCCTGAAAGGCAAGTTCCGAAATTTCAGCCGCGATTTCCGCCGCCGCTCCAGCCGTCCGCCAACCGGAGTCGGCCACCACCGCAAGCCCGGTTTTGCGCACGCTGGCCGCCACAGTCTCGCGGTCCCAGGGTTTCAAGGTGCGCAGATCGATCACTTCGGCGTCAATGCCTTCCTGTTCGAGCAGTGCGGCTGCCCGCAGGCTTTCGGCGGCCATCCAGGAAGTCCCAATCAGGGTGATGTCGGCACCGGTGCGCCGCACCGCCGCTTTGCCCAAGGGAACCGTATAGGCTTCGGCCGGTACACCGCCGGTTTCCGCATACAGCCAGCGGTCGTCGATATACAGCACGGGATTGGGATCCTCGAGTGCGGCCATCAGTAGGCCCTTCGCATCGTACGGCGTCGAGGGCATCACCACTTTGAGCCCAGGCACGTGCATGAACATGGCATGGAGAGCCTGCGAGTGTTGCGCGCCTTGCTCTCCTCCCCGATTGATCACCGCGCGGATGACTAATGGGACTGTCACCTTGCCGGCGAATAAATAGGACCAATTGGCGGCTTGATTGATGATGGGATCCACGGCTAACAACATGAAGTCCATGCGGGGGTGAAAGACGATGGGGCGCATGCCCGCCAGGGCCGCGCCAATGGCCATTCCCGTGACCGCGTTTTCCGAGACGGGACTGTCGAGGATGCGGTCCTTGCCAAAATCGCGATCCAGGTTTTCGAGACTGGAGCCCGCATACCAGGGGCTCCATAGTCCCTGACCGAGCACCAGCACCCTGGGATCGCTTTCCAGCAGTTGCGCATGGGCTTCGCGGATGGCTTGGGCATAACTTAGTTGGCGCATAAAACCTCCGCTAGCGCTGCTTGCCGATGGGCTGAGGGTATGGCTCCGTTGCTGCCGTCTGCTTGGTTAGCTCCGGCGGTTTCTGCGTTAGCCCCCGCGGCCGCCGCGTAGACAAATTGCCCCAGGCGGGTGGGCGAAGGGGCCGGCGCCTGGCGCGCTGCCTGCATGGCGCGGTCGATTTGCCGGGCGATGGCCTGTTCGCGCGCGGCCAGATCGGCGACGCCGTGATCGATCAGATAATCGGCCACGCGGCGGATCGGGTCCTGGGTCATCCACCCGGTCAATTCGCCGCGCCGCTTTACGCCGACGTCCAGGTCGTAGCTGGCACCGACATGCCCCCTCCAGCGGAAAGTCCGGCATTCTAGCAAAGTGGGACCAGCTTGCGCGTGGGCACGTTTAACCGCCTTGCGCGTCGCTTCATAAACGGCGCCGACATCGTTGCCATCTAAACGGAAGCCCGGAACGGAATGAAATTCCCCGGCCTTGTGAAGATTGTCGGCAACCCGCCGCAGCTTCCAGTGCATGTGGCTGGAGTACAGGTTGTTTTCACAAACGAAGATCACCGGGAGACGGTAGAGCGCCGCCAGATTCATGGATTCATGTACGTGACCCTCTTCAAGAGTGCCGTCCCCAAAGAAAGCCACCGCTACGTTTTTTTCGCCGCGCATTTTGTAGGCCAGTGCCGCGCCCACCGCGAGCGAAACGGTTCCAGCCACGATTGGAACGGTTCCCAAAATTCCCTGCTCCTTCGCCACCAGATGCATGGACCCGCCGCGGCCGCCAGCGCAACCCGTGGCTTTGCCCAATATCTCGGCGAACAAACCTTCGAGAGGCCCTCCCTTGGCCAGGTAGTGCCCGTGCGAGCGGTGCCCGCCCCACACTGTGTCTTCGGGTGTCAACGCTGCGCACACTCCGGCCGCCACCGCTTCCTGCCCTACGCAAAGATGGCAGGGGCAGCCCACTTCGGCTTTCTCCACCATCTCGGCTACGGCTTCCTCGGCCCTGCGAATCAGGGTCATGATCTGCCAACGCTCCAGATACCACTTGGTCGAACACTTCATCAGTTACATCCTCTTTCGTCGCGATCATGGTTTGTACAAGTGGGGTTTGCACCAGCGGGCGTGCCGCCGAATTGCGGGGCTCGGGCACCATAGAATTCCGCGACGGCTGCGGCGATCCGGTCCACTTCGGTTTCGCCCAACCACACATGCATGGGCAGCAGCATCACCCGCTCAAACAGTTTTTCGGTACGCGGCAAATCGGCGGTTAGGCCGAGTGAGTGAAATTGATGGACCGCTTTCCCGCCCCAAGGCAGCAGAGTTCCCATCCCTTTCGCTTGCAGAAACGCACGCAGGCCGTCGCGCTGCTCCGCTTCGATTTCGTAATTTTGAAAGACGTCAAAGTGATCCAGACTGGCGGGATCAGAACCGACGGATCCGGCTTGCGGCGGAGGCGGCAGGACCACTTCGCTGATGTGGCTCAATTGTTGTTGATAGCGCGCGGCCAAAGCCCGGCGTTTGTGGATGGCCTCGTCATATTTCGCCAAACGGAAGTCGAGAATGGCCGCCTGCAGGTTATCCAGCCGCGAATTCAGGCCCCAGCCGCGGACTTCGCCGTCGCTGCCACGGCCGTGATCGTGCAAAGCAATCGCGCGTTCGGCAACCGAGGCATCGTTGGTGATGACCGCGCCACCGTCGCCGAGGCAGCCCAGCAGCTTTGCGGGAAAAAAGCTGATGGATGCCGCTGCGCCAAATGTTCCAGCGCATTGGCCCTGAAAACGGCTGCCCAAGGCTTGGGCCGCATCCTCCACGATGGCCAAGCCATGCTTCCGTGCCAGTGCGCCGAGGGCCGCCATATCCGCCGTGCGTCCGTTCAACTGGGTGGGCAAGATAGCCACGGTGCGCGGGGTGATGGCGGCCTGGACCGCGGCGGGATCAATCAGGTGATCGGCGCCGCACTCTACCGGCACTGGCACACAGCCGGCAAAGTGAATCGCCGCGGCGGTGGCCACCATGGTGTGCGAGGAAAAAATGATCTCGCCACCCGCGGTTGCCCTTCCCAGGCCGAGCCCGGCGGCCCGCAGCGCGATGATCAGGCCATCGGTGGCGTTGGCAACCCCGATTGCATGCTTGGCGCCCAAATAGCGGGCCAGGTTGCCCTCGAAACGCTGCAGGTCCTGCTGCAAGATGAACGCCCCGCGCTCACCTACGTCGCAGAAGATCCGCAAGAGTTCTTCTCGATCAGACAGAAAGACTTGAGGATAAGGGAAAAAAGGAATGGAAGGAGCTAGGGTTGCTGTTGGCATGTTTTAGCCTGCTGTGGTTGTGGTTCGAGCTTTTGTAGTCCGGGTGGGCACAGCTGGAATATTGTTCGCTGGCGCCTTTCCGCTTCTGGCCCCTGGTTGTAGACGATGGGCCGCAATCCGGGAAGATCTGCGCTCGAACAGGACCGAGGCTGCTTCCAGAATCCCAGCGATACTGCCCGCTCCATAGCTCAGGTGCAATGCAGAAAAAACGATCGGTAAGCGCAGCAGTTGGGCAAAGCTCTTTTGTTTGCGTGCAGCCATTGCCGACACCAGCAAATTGGTGCCTAAATAAGATCCGGCGACCAGCGCCAATGGCCATGGCGTCCACAGGAGAGCACCACCGCCGGCGAGCAGCGCGCTGGCGAAGCACAAGGGAATCAGGTGGCGCAGGGAAACCGGCACCACTTCGCTATAAAGAAACGGCAGGATGGCCCATTGGCCGTTCGCGAAATTGTGCCGGCAAAACTGGCCGAAGCCGGTGCGCGCGTAGTAGTCGCAACGGATCGAGGGCACCAGCAGCGTCCGCCCGCCGGCCGCCTGCAACCGGCGGCTGAATTCCATATCCTGGCTGCGCCGCAGGCGGGGGTTGAAGCGGCCAATCCGATCAAAAATCGGGCGCCGCCAGCAACCGCCGAACACGGTATCCACCCAGACTGAGGCATCATTATTACTTCCCTGTTCTACGGTGTTACTTCCCTGTTCTCCGGTGTTACTCCCCTGCCCTAGGGTGTTACTCCCCTGTTCAACGGGGTTACTCCCCTGGCCAAGAGTGCGAAAGCGCGAATTGCCCACCCCGAAACGATGACTGAGCACTGTCACGATGGCCGGTGCGAATAACCCGGGCCCGGCGGGAACCGTACGCATGGACCCGCCGACGTTATCCGCGCCGGTCGACAACAGGTAGCCGACACATTTTTCGAGATAGTCCGGGGCCACGCGGGCGTGCGCGTCAATGCGCGCGATGATGGAACCGCGCGCGGCGTCAATGCCCAGGTTGAGGGCGCAGGGAGTAATTCGCTGGGGATTGTCGAGCAACCGCACCCGCGCGTCGCGATGCCGGTATTGGTCGATCAATTCGCGGGTCCCGTCACTGCTACCGCCGTCGATCACCAGCACTTCCATGCGGTCCGCCGGATAGCTTCCTAATAGAATCGAATCCAGGCAGCGCGACAGGGTGGCAACTTCATTGCGGCACGGAATGATCACCGAAACGAATTCCGCCAGGGCCTGCCGGTCTATCCCGTCGCGCTTCATCTACTTCCTCTAAAAGCAGCCGGGCTAAAAGCAGTCTGGGGCATAACCTCGCCGGCGGCCCAGGACTGGTTCAGCATCATCTTGTGCCGTTCCGCTCTCGACGGCCCTCTTCGCGGTCGGCAGGCGAACGCCAGCACCCCCAGCGGAATCAATAAACACTCGAGGAGAAAGCCCTTGTAGCCTTCTGGCCCCGAACGGATCAAAGGCGGAAGTCCCGCGGCAAACAGCCAGGGCCCGATCACCGCCGCCAAGCGGAACAGCAGCCCTGTGCGGCGGCCGATTCTGCGCTGAGCGCCCAGTGTCTGTACCCATAGAAGCCCCAAAACCATGGCTCCAATCGCCACCCCGGGATAGCCAAAGTTCAGATACCAGCCGGTGGCGTGATGCAGCGAATACCCCTGATTTTCAATCGCCCCCACGCTCTGACTGTAGTAGAGGTAAATATCGGGTGGCCTTTCCGGCCATAACACGCGGGGCACAATCGAACAGGCCAGGCTGTACAGGCTGTAGCCGAACTTCGGCTCCGTGCCGGTGGCCAGAACTCCGTACATGGAAAAATGCGCCGCGAAGGCCTCGTTGCTGGACGCGACAAAATGGCCCACATCGGTCGATTCGCTATAGCGCTCGAGGAAAACTTCCCCGATGCGCGAAATCGGTGTGCCGCGAAAAAAGTCGATGGCAGTGAGAAACCACAAGCCTAAACCGAAGACCAACCCTAACTTGCGCCAGTCGGGCCGCCGCAAGGAACCCGCGTAAGCCAAAACCCCTGTGATCAAAGCCGTAAACACTTCGTTCTTGTTGCCCAAGACAAAGGTAAAGGCGGACATCCCACCCAGCAGGACGGCGTAAGCGGGCCAGACATAGCGGGGTGCTGCGTTCACAAAGAAGCGCGACCGGCTGCCCGCGGCAAGCGTGGCCACCCCAATGGCGGCGGGTACCAGCGCCACGCGATTCAATACCTGATGCAGAGTGAACCAGGGGCCGGTTTGCGCCCGCGTGTACCAATAGGCAGAGGTGTTGAGCGCCCATGCAGTGCTGAGTTTTTCGCGAATGACAAGATAACTGGCCAAACCCGCCAGGATTCCGATGATCAGAATGGGCTCATGGCGCAAGACCAGGCGCGGGAGTTCCGTATTTACGCGCATCGCGTTGGGGCTTTGACGTCCCCGGTTCCCCGTTCCCGGGAACAGCGTCGTCCGGGCCTGGTGAGGCAACATGAAGAGTAAGGTCAGCTGCACCACGATGATGAAGCCTGCGTAGGTCGCTAGCGTCGCCATGTAAAAGCCGTCCAGCGCCAGCGGAAACATTTTGTATTCGAGATAGTGATAGTGCTGGCCGCTTGATCCGCCCAGTTTGTCGATCACCACAAACCATGCGCCATAGAGAGACCAATAGTAGAGAGCACATATTCCGACCAGGATGCCCAGATCGCCGGTTCGGCGGTAGAGTCCGGCGGCCAGCAGCATGATGACCGCGGTGACCAGCGTAAGCAGAGTGAAGTATTCCATTTTGTTTTTTGCCTGTTTGTTTTTGCTGGAACCGGCCGCAAACAAACAGGCTTGTTAAACCTGCGCGCATACAAAAACGTGTTGAGCGGCTTCCAGGTAAATTTCTCGCAGTTCTTTGGCAATCCGGGTGGCGGAAAACGTTTCCAGGTCGGCGTCGAGCGGCGCGGCCCTGCCGTCACCGCGCCCGGCTGTAATGACTTCATACAGCGCCTGCCCCAGCGCTTCCGGGTGATCCGCCACCAAGCGGCTTTGGGGACAGTGGGCCAATCGCTCCTCTGTATCTCCCACCCTCACCGCCACCACGGGCACCCCGCAGGCCAAGGCTTCCTGCACCACGGTGGGGGACCCCTCGGTAGCACTGGTGAGCAACAAGCAATCGACCGCGTTCATGAACCAGGGCACCTGCGCGGGATCGAGCGAGCCATCGATTTCGTGTAAACGGAGATCGGGAATCCGCCGCCGGGCACAGGCGGCTGCCTGGCGCGCCAGTGCAGGCCGCTTAATCCAGGCACTCCCTCCCGCATTGAACAGTGCAACCGGCTGCTCCAGATTCCAGCCCAGTTTCCGGCGGGCCAGCGCCCGCGGCTGAGGAAAAAAAACGTTGGTGGCGACGCCGCTCGGCAGAATGCAGGAGCGCTGCTGGCGCCACAGGAGCTTGTCCCTCAATTGGCGGCTCACGCAAATGATTCTGGTGGCGCGCAAAGCCGCCACTTGCGAAATCAGGCAGCCCACCCGGGAACGAAAGCGATCCCAAAGCGGCGCCGATGGCGGGACCGGATTCAAGTCTCCTCCGCGAAAGGTGATCACCAAAGGATGAAACGGAGCAGCCACCGCCGCAAACAACGCGGTAACCGTGCCAAAATGAGCGTGAATCACCTGCGGCCGAAAGCGCCGGATCAAACGGCGGAATGCCAGCAGCCCCTTGCAGAGACCCCAGGGGGAAGTACGCGTACGCAGATGAAACAGCTCCACGGCAACATTTTGTCCGGCCATGGCCTCCGCCTGGCGCCGGGCGAAAATCATCGAGTTACCCACCGGTGGGCCGGGTATGACAAACACGACGCGCAGCAGCGGAGCAGCGGCAGCAGTTGCTGCCTGCGGCAGCGCACCCAGCAAGGAACAACCAGCGGATTTTGCAGTAGCAGGGGTCATGAGACTGAATCCAGTAGTGAGAGCTAGAAGCAGGAACGGCGCATCGGGGGACAGGCTGTAAAGATGGCCCAGCGGGCTACTTTTCCCCAACTCAAAAGGCTACTCGGATGACCGCGTAGCAGGCGAAGATATTCGGCGAACGCGCCCCGGAAGTCGCCCGCCAGCAGACGATGATCGGCCTGCTTGAGAGCGGCACGCAGGCATCTGTCCGTGGCCCCCATGCCTTCTGCGGCCCCGGTTATGTCCGCCGCCCCGGTTATGCTTCCCGCGCCGCTGCCGGCAGGCAGGACGGAGCCGGCTTGCGCGGCGGGCGATTGCAAAGAATGCCCAGCCAAACGCAACGCCTCCGGTACATCCTCCGGCTCCCGGTTGCGTCGCCGGTGAGCCAGAAACTGCGCCGCCCAATGCACTTGCGCTTGCTCCCTGGCACGGCTGCTGCTGACAGAACTGGCGGTAAAACAATAGTGATAGAGCGGTGCCACCAGATTCACCACCGGACCACTTTCCGATAGCCGCCAGAAGAAATCGTAGTCCTGGGAGCAGGGAAAAGCCTCGCGGTAGCCTCCGATCTGGCGGGCAACATCGGCACGAAACAGCACCGAGCCGTGCACCATCGGATTCCCTTCGTAGAAGGCATGCCGGACGCTCATGGCATCTTCCGGCAAACGGGTAGGCCATAGCGGCCGGCCGTCCTGGCGATGCATCCAGGCATTGGTCCCACAAGCTGTAATTTCTTCCCCCTGGCCTGGTTCGGTGGCCCGCCTCATCTGGCACTGCAGGCGATCCGGGTCACTCCAATCGTCGGCGTCCTGGCGCGCAATCCACTCGCCTCGCGCCAGCCCCAAACCGCGATTTAAAGTTCGTGTCAAACCGCGATGCGGTTCAAGTTCCAGGCGGATCCTCCGGTCCGCGGCCGCAAGGGTTGCTAATTCCTTTATCGTTGCCGAATCGGTACTCCCGTCGTCGAGAATGAGGAATTCGAAATCCGCCCAACTCTGCCGGAGGATCGACTCAATCGCCCGCCGGAGTTCATCTGGCCGGGCGTTATAGACGCTCATCAATACCGTAATCATGCTGCCACCGTAATCATGTTCTTACCGTAATCCTGTTTTCGGGGAGACCACACTTTGTAGGAGGTTTGCGCTACCACTTGGCGTTCCAGCGGCGCGCCCAGCGCGCGAATACGAGCAGGGCCCACAGCCTCTGCCCGCGCTGATTCCTCTGCATTCTTTCCGTCAACAAAGGGCAAGGCAACGCTTCGGCGACGGCGGCAGACAAAGGCCCTTGCAGCCAAGCTTCGATGGGCGCGCCAAATCCGCGCTTGGGCCGGTGCAGGACTTCCGGCGGCAACTCCCGCTCATAGGCTTTGCGCAAGAGAACCTTTTTTTCCGTTCCCTCCACCAGGTCCTCGTCCGGCAAAAACTGGGCCCATTCGACGACCCTGTGATCCAGAAACGGCGCCCGCCCCTCGATGCCAAACGCACCCAACGCAATATCGGTTTTGTAATTCAATCCGTTGGCCAAAGGCAACGACCGGTCGCTCCACATTGCCCTCTGCAGGGCCGAGGCGGAAGGGAAATGCCCTGCAGGGTTCAGGCAACCGAAGTCCGCTTCGGCAAGGAGGCCCGCTGCCGGGGATTCTTCTAGAAATTGAGCACGCTCCGCTCTGCGAAAGAGGACCTTCGACTCCACATAGACCGCTTCGGCGCCGCGGCCATCCAGCAATCCGGCGCCCGCTGCCGCTCGCTTGACCCATTGCTTGACGCCGATGTGTTCATAGTGCCGGTAGCCGCCAAAAACCTCATCACCGCCATCGCCATTCAGGATGACTTTGTAACCGGGGCGCCCTTTTTCCCGCTGGTGAAGCGCACCGGCCAGCGCCAGACAGCCAAGCGCGGAACTATCGGCAAAGGGCTCGTCGTAATGCGAGACCATCTGGTCCAGCCTCGCCGACATACTAACGACAATTCTCGCAGGCAGGCGCGGGGCCGGGCTCACATACGGGCCCGATCGCCCAACTTGCGGGCGGTCCGCGTGCAACTCCAGAACCTCATGCTTCAGCCCTAATTTCGCGGCCAGTGCACGGGCAAATGGCACCTCGCTCTCGTCCGTATTCCGATCGCCATCGAATTCGTTGTCGAACCGAACCGTAAACGTCTGCGGCCGGATGTCCTGTTTTACGCATTCGGCGGCGATTACCGCCGAATCCACTCCTCCGCTGAGCGCCAGCGCGACCGGAACATCCGCCCGCAAGCGTTCACCCACAGCGATCTGCATCCGGTGGCGCAACTCGCCCACCCGTTCAAGCAACGTCTCGCCGACCTCCTCGCGCCGGGCATTTTCCGGATGCCACCATTTTTCAACTTGAGGAGCAGACCCTCCCCGGCCATGTCCTACCCGACCATTTCCTCCCCAACGAAGCCGCAGTAGATGGCCCGCTGGCAGCTTTCGACAGCCCTGAAAGGCGGCCAGGGGCGCCGGAATGTAGCCCAGCGCCAAATAGGCGTCCACGGCGCGAGGGTCTAAACGTCCCTCATGAAAGCCAACCAATGCTTTTAGTTCGCTGGCAAATGCAAACTCGCGGCCATCCCAGAAATATGCCAGCGGTTTTTCACCCAGACGATCCCTCACCAGGATCAATTCGCGTTCGCGGGCATCCCACAAAGCAAAAGCAAACATGCCAGCGGCGCGCTGCAGCGTATTCTCCACACCCCACACCGCGCAGGCCTCCAGTAATACTTCGGTATCCGTCCCGCTGCGAAAACGGGCGTCCAATTGTTTTTTCAATTCGAGATGGTTTAAGATTTCCCCGTTAAATACTATGGTCCAACGCCCGTCGCGCGAGGTCATCGGCTGGCTGCCAGCAGGACTGAGATCGAGGATTGCCAAACGGCCATGGCCCAACGAAATTTCACCGTCGTAAAAAAAGCCCTCGCCGTCCGGCGCCCGATGTTTTTGCAGAGCGATCATTTCACTCAGCGCGGTTCTCACCGAGTTCGCCACCTGACCGGTTTCCGGGGCCGGGGCTTGCAGAATTCCAGCGATGGAGCACATAACGGGAAACGTTCCTTACGGCGGGCTTACGGTTTCGCGCAGTCCGTCGGCTGCCGGCAGGTTGCCAGAACCAGCCAGAGGCCAATGCTCAATCAGCCATGAGCCCAACGTTTCCATCCATTTCGGAAGCGCCCGCCCCACACCATAGGCCAGAGACTGCCAAGCCACTGCGGCAGCAGCCTTGTGGCCGGAGCGAACCCGCGCGCAAATGGTTAAGGCCAGGCGGGCCCGCACGTTTCCATTCCACAAACACCGGGTTAAAACCCTGCGAACTGGCTGCCGCGGCCAAAGCTGTCCTATGGCGCGGTCCACAATTTCGTAGATCTCGCACTGCATGCGCGCACTGCCCACCCGGTTGCTCCAATTACCCGGATGGCGGCGGTTCAAAACGCCATGCCGGGGCAGCAGGACAATGGCAAACTCCATGGCCGCGCGCACAAACCAGTCAGTATCGGCCAAAGCAAAGCGCGGATCAAACAACCCCACCTTTTCCCAGACGGCGCGCCGCATGACGATCGTCGAGGGATGAAAGGGCCAGTCGTAGTAGCGAATCAGATAACGAACCAAAGTCTTGCGGTTGACCGGCAGCGGCTGGTTTGAACGCAGCCGGCGCGGTTCCTGACGGCTGACGGCGGCATTTTCGAGCAGGTCCACAAATCCGGAGTGAACCAAGCCAGTTTCCGGATGCGCTTCAAGGTAGTCGACTGAGGCCTGCAAATGACCGGGAAGAAAGCGGTCGTCGTCCGAACACCAGGCTATATAGTCGCCCGTGGTTGCCTCGATCGCGCGGTTCCAGTTCCCCACCCCCTTGGAGTTGCAGGGCTGCCGGATGTATTTGACGTTGCTGGCCTGCGACGACCCGGCCAGCCATTGTTTGAAAAGAACTTCGGTGTGGTCGGTGGACGCGTCGTCGGAAATCACGACTTCTTCGGGTGCAAGCGACTGCGCCAGCGCAGCCTCCACGGCCTGTCTGGCCATGGCCGCGCGATTGTAGGTGGCAATCGCCACTGAAACGGTTTTGCGGGTTGCCGTCATCGCAGATTCCAGCTAAGAAGGCTGACCGCCCCCACCAATCCCAATCCGCCCAGCCAACTCAGCGCCGCGCGACGGTCCAAAATCATCCGGTAACGGAAACGCAAAGCCGCACCGCACAAAATCAGATGCACCGCGTACATCAAAACAAAAGCCACGCTGGCCGCCGTAGCTGCCCCCAATGGCAGAGTGAGCAGCACGCTACCCAGCGCCAGGGTGGCGTAGGCGGCGAGATCAGCCGCGAAAAACATCTTCATATCCCCGGCCGCCAAAATAGGAATGGAGAGAATCCAACTGCCCACCTTCAGGTAGTCACCCAGCAGGGTCCAACGCAGAAACGCCGCCCCCGGACGGAATGCCTCGGCGTAGAGAATCTGCAGCAGCCACGGTTTGGTCAACGCCATTCCTGCAATCACTACCGCGGCGGTCAATGAGCCGGCCGCAAGTGTGTTTGAGACTTGCCGGGCTTTCTCTGGCGCTGCGGCGATGCGGGCCACCGCCGGCAGATAGGAGGTCTGCATCGAGGCCAACACCAGAGCGGCTTGATTCATACTGATATTCCAGGCCGCGTCCCACTGCCCTGTAACCGCCAGCCCCTGGGACGATGTGATACGACCGCGCACGAACAAAAGCACTGCCGACGACAGCAGCCCACTTATGGCAAGCGAAGCCGCAATCGAAGAAAAATGCAGCGCCGCGTGGTTGGACCAGATTCGCCCCGCACCACAAAACCATTCCTCCAGCGTCTGCCGGTAGCTTTGGAGTGCGAAAATCACCGCAAGCAAACTGGCCAGCGCCGAAAGGCCCATCATCAACAGAAGAGCTCCCGCGGGCCACGGGCCAGAACCTCCGTTCCGCATCCCGACAAGGAATAATGCCGTTGCCAGAGTTGCCAGTCCAGCAACGACTTGAACCAGAGCCAAACGCCCGACGCCACCCAGGGCCGTCAACAAGGCGCTCAGGAACACAAACCCGCTCGATAGCGTAACGGGAACGCTGAGACCGATGAGTGCGTGCGCGCTCAGTCCCGCGCCTTTGGGATCTTTGGGCCATATGCCGCTGCCTAGCAAACCGAGTCCGCTGCCCAGCAAACCGGCCACCACCAACAAAGTGAGTCCGGCGAACAAGCAGGCCAGGGTCCGCAGGTATTCGCGGCGCGGCGTGCCGCTCAGTGCACTTGCTCCTTGCACCAGCGCGGTCTGCCCATTGCCGGTTGCCACCAGCACAGCGATCTGCCGCGACTGTTGCAAGGTAGCCCATAAAGCGACCGATCCCGGGCCGGCAAAAACGGCCAATACTTTGGTCGCAAGCGCGCTCAGTGCACCACTGGCGAGCGAAGCTCCGCCAGCCTTGGTCATGATTGCCAGCATCCCGTTGCTTGCCAGAATTCTTCTCAGACAGGCCCACATTCCGGTCTCGTAGGACGGTGTCAGCCAAGGCAGATTGGTATGGATCAGCTGCGGCCGCACGGTCGTGTCTCCATTCACCGTCGTTTTGTGCGCAGCGCCTGGCATTGTTTCAGCCCCATTCTCTTCGTATTCTATGTTTCGGCGTATTCTTTGTCGTCTTCCCGGCTGTATTCTCGGCCGTTCCGATCATTCCCGTCCGGCCGTTGCAGTGTGCGTCGTCCATGCGGATGATCGCGGCGCCAGTTGCAGGCACGCTTGCCGCGTCACTGCAATCACCTGGCTTACCTCTTCCTCGGTTAGGTGGGGATGCAATGGCAGACTAAGCTCGGTGTCCGCAAGGCGCTCGGCCAAGGGAAAATCGCCGCGAACAAAACCAGTGTCCTGATAGGCTTCCGACAAATGCGGCGGTTGCGGATAGTGAATCAGAGTGCCCACACCTTCGGCTGCGAGCCTTTTCATCAGCCGCTCGCGCTGTGGGTGGTGCACGGCAAAAATATGCCAGACCATATTGGCAGATCTATGCGTATTGGAAGATCTATGCGTATTGAGAGATCCATCCGTTTGGTGATAAGTACCCGTATTCTGCCGGTCGTCGGACGCCTGCGGCAGAACCAGATTCGGGACATCGACTAGTTCCCGCAAATAGCGGCGGGCAATCTCGTCCCGGCGGGCATTCCAACGATCCAGATATTTAAGCTTGACGCGTAAGATTGCGGCCTGCAGCGAATCGAGCCGAGAGTTCACACCCCGAACTTCATTGAAATATTTTTCGCGCGAACCATAGTTGGCCAGTACCCGAACCCGATCGGCAATCTGTGCATCATTGGTCACCACCGCCCCAGCGTCGCCCAGCGCACCCAGGTTTTTGGTGGGATAGAAACTGAATGCCGAAGCATCAGTTTGGAGTTCATGAGCGATCCCGTGCGCCTGCGCGGCATCCACCAGGAGACGCAAGCTTCGGCGCCGTGCAATTTCCCTCAGGGCCGGCATATTGGCGCAGCGCCCATAGAGATGCACGGCGAGAATCGCCCGGGTGCGCCGGGTCAACGCCGCTTCAACGCGGTTGGGGTCGATGGTAAGCGTTTGCGCATCTGGCTCCACCGGCAACACCCGTGCCCCCACCGCCGAAACGGCTAGCCAAGTGGCGATGTAGGTGTTGGAGGGTACGATCACGTCATCCCCCGCACCGATGCCGCACGCCCGCAGCATCAACACCAGAGCGTCATATCCGTTGCCGGTACCCACCGCTTCGCCGGCTCCACAGTAATCGGCAAACTCGCGTTCAAAACAGTTGACTTCACTGCCTCCGATATAACGTCCGCTGTCGAGGACTTTCGCCACACCGCGATCAATTTCCTCGCGGACGCCGGTTACTGCCAGCCCCAGATCCTGGAAGGGAACAACGCCAGGAACACAGGAGCGAACTACGGCCGGCATAGCTTCTCGAATCATTTGCGTTCTGTCTTGGTTCATGCGGGGGATGACTCTCGCTTTTCAATGAGCCGGTTCACGTTAAGCAGACTTCGCTGCCAGCGCTGCCGCCGGTCCATCCGCTGGATTTGAGACGGACACGTACAGGTTTGGAGGGGAGGAAACCGCCGCCAGGTAATCATCCAGGTCCCGGATATAATCTTTTTCACGATAAACATCGGAGGCCAGAACCATCAGTACGGCGTCGGCGGAATATTTGTACTGTGTGGTCCACACCATCGCCGGAACAAATAGCCCCATTTCCGGGCGATTCAAAACAACTTCTTCTCCACGTTCCCCATCAAATAGACGCACTGCGCAGCTGCCATGCACGCACACCAGGAACTGCTGGAGCGTCCGATGCGCATGTTCGCCGCGGACTTTTCGATTTGGCACGCCAAAAACCAGGAAGTAACGCGCCGGGAGAAAGGGTAAGGCCTGCTCGACTTCCGCAAAGGACAATTGTCCGCGGGGATCACTGATCTTCGGCAGCGTCACCAGCCGGGATCCGCCCACCATAACCCTAGTTCCAGCCGATCCGGTAGGCCGGAGTGGCTGATGGGGGCCGTTGCCGTCGTCAGCCGGGGCAAAATGCTGTTGAGCCAAATCGTTCTTGGGCAAATCGCTCTTCGGTAAATCGCTTTTCGCCAGATGGTTTCGAGGCAAATCGGCTTGAGCCAAGTCGCGGCCATCCACATAACCGCGAACCGCTGCCGGGTTGCCTACCACAATGGCGCGAGGCGGCACATCGCAAGTTACCACCGCTCCGGCGCCTACCATCGCGCCGGCACCGATCGTGATGCCCGGAAGAATGGTCGCGTTGGCTCCGATCGAAGCGCCCTTGCGAACCAGGGTTTTCGAAAACTCCCGCGGCCGCCGGCGGCTGCGGGGGAAAGGATCGTTGGTAAAGGTCACATTGGGGCCGACGAAGACGTCATCTTCAATTGTCACTCCGTCCCATACTTGAACCCCGCACTTCAGCGTCACCCGATCACCAATGCGAGCGCCGCCTTCGACGAAAGTGTGGTCGCATAAATTGCAATCGGCTCCGACCTTGGCGCCGGGCAGAAGATGGACGAAAGCCCAAACCCGCGTGCGCGGGCCAATTTCGTCCGTTTCGACCAGGCTTTGCGGGTGCCTAAAAAACCGCTCAGGCGCGTGCGTAACCGTAGTCTGCATCGTTCCATTCGCCATCGGCTTGTCCCTCTCTTTGTCGTGCTTCCTGTCGTAATTCGTGTGCCAATCCTTGTTGATCTCCGTGTTGATCTCCGTGTTGATCTCCGTTTTCCTCTAACCGCCCGTTTTCAGGTCCGTAGAAATCGCGATACCAGTGCGCGAAATCTTCGATTCCCGTTTCGAGCGTCGTCGCTGGCCGGAAATCTGTCGCCAGCCAAAAGTCTTCCACGTCGGCGTGCGTCACAGGCACGTCACCAGGCTGCATCGGAAGGTAGCGCTTGATGGCCGGACGGCCCAGGGCCTTTTCGAGCGTTGTGATAAAACTGAGCAGGGGCACCGGCGAACTGTTGCCAACGTTAAACAGACGATACGGCTGCGGCTGCCGCCCGCGCGCCGCGATGCGCACAACGCCCTCGGCGATATCATCCACATAAGTGAAATCGCGCTGCATGTTTCCATAGTTGTAAACATCGATGGATTCACCGCGCAAAATCGCGGCGGCGAAACGCATAGGAGCCATATCAGGCCGGCCCCAAGGCCCGTAAACCGTAAAGAACCGGAGACCGGTGGTGGCCATCCCGAACAGACTGGAATAGGAGTGCGCCATGAGTTCGTTGGCCCGCTTGGTGGCGGCATAGAGCGAGACCGGTGAATCAACCCGATCGGCGACTGCAAACGGGACCTTCAGGTTGCCTCCGTAAACCGAGGACGAAGACGCATAGATCAAATGGTCCACGCCGTTGCGCCTTGCTCCCTCCAGAACGGAGACAAAACCCATTAGGTTCGCCTCGGCGCAAGCATAGGGGTTTTCCACTGAGTAACGGACGCCGGCCTGGGCCGCTAGGTGGATCATGGTAGAGAATTTCTCCCGCTCAAACAGCGCCTCCATCGAAGGCCGGTCTCCGATGTTCATCTCCACAAAGCGGAATCCCGGATGGGGCGCAAGACGAGCCAACCTGGCCTGCTTCAAGCGGGGGTCGTAATAGGAATTCAGATTGTCAAGCCCGACAACACTGTGCCCTTGTGCCAGCAAACGCTGAGCAACGTGATACCCGATGAAGCCGGCGGCACCGGTCACCAAAACCGGCTCCTTAATGAGAACAGGCCCAACTGGCCGAGTGATAAGCATTGATCCACTGCTAGGGTTGTCCACGGAAATACCTTCTAATGGCAAGCGCCTAAACGCCGGTTTTTTCGATCAGCCAGTTGCCCAGGGCCAAATGCTCCAGGCCGCTGCGCAGAAATACATCCAGTGCTTCGCTGGCCCGGTAGACGATCGGTTCACCGTGCAAATTGAAGGAAGTATTGAGCACGATTCCTTCGCCGGTGATGTCTTCGTATTCCTTCAGCATGGTGTGGTAGCCCAAGTTGTGCTCAGCGCGCACCTCATGCGGACGGGTGGTGAAATCATATGCGTGCTGTGCCGCGCTAAACACGGCCCGTTTTTCCGGGCGGGAAGGGAAAGCGAACATCATGTAGGGCGAGGCCACCGGCTTGGGTTTGATGTAGTAGTCGTCAGCCCGCTCGGCGAGCACCGATGGCGCGAAGGGCATCCAAAAATCCCGGTTCTTCACCATCTGATTGATCACCCGGACCGCCACCGGCGAATCCGCGCGCGCCAGAATCGAGCGGTTACCCAGCGCGCGCGCGCCAAACTCGACACCGTCAGCGGCTCGCGCCACAATTTTTCCCCGCGCCAGCCATTCGGCGGTTTTACGGGCCACCTGATGCGAATAGCAGGCTTTGAACTTGCCGTGTCTGCCAGCAGGGCTTGAACTTGCTGCCTGCAATGCCTGTTCCACTTCGGCGTCGGTGATCGGATCTCCGAAATAAATAGGGCCTAATGGGCGAATATCCTGGCCGCCTTGCGCCCCAACCCAACAGGCCGCCCCTATGCTGTTGGATTCATCGCCGCAGGAAGGAAACACATACAGGTCTTCGAGCTCTGGGATTTCGAGCATTGCCAGATTGGCCTTGACGTTCATGAATACCCCGCCCGAACAAGCCACCTTGTGGAGTCCGGTTTCGCGGATGGCATTGCGCACCCAGCGCACCAGCATGTTTTCGATAAAACCCTGAATACCGGCTGCAATCAGGTCAAAGCGCTGTCCTGAGAGGAGACGGCTGAGAAAATCAACGGACGAGTACATCGACGGAACACCAGGGGCTCGCTGCCAGGTCATTCCGTCGCCACTGAACGTGAACAGCCGCGTAAAGCGCTCCCCAGCCGCCCCCACTCTGTGATCTCCGGCGACATAGGGCGCCAGTCCCATCACTTTATATTCGTGTTCCTGCGGGGACATGCCCAGCCATTGCGTGACCGAAGCGTAAAGGCGTCCGATCGAATCATGCTCGGACACCTGCGCGATCCGCCGCAGTTCCGCTCCCGCGGTAGCTCCTGGGTCACCAATACTCACCGTCGCCGACAGACGGTCCCCGGAACCATCGCAGGTGAGCACCAACGTTCTTTGGCTACTGCCGGTCCCACGCCAAGGCCGTGTGTAGTAGGCAGCCGAGGCGTGCGCCAGGTGATGTTCCACCGGAACCAACTGTTGTGCAGCCAACCCTAATTCGCCCAGACGGTGCTCGCGGACTTGCGCTTTTCTGCGCCGGTAGACGTGATCGACGATCGTGTCTTTAAAGGGCTGTTTCAGACGGCTGGCCAAGGTGGCCGAACGGCGATAATCCGTCAGGATCGTATCCCGCTGCCACTGGCCGTAATTCATATACAAGCCGTTCAAAGCGACTCGCGTGTCGCCCGTGACCGCGCTGCCTCCAGCGAGTTTCTGGGCCGCCCGCAAGGCGTTTTCCGGCGCGTCTCCCTGGTTTTTAATACGCGTGAAGCGTTCTTCCTGCAGGGCCAATTCCACCTGTCCATTACGGATCAATGCCGCCGAGGCGTTATGGCCGTCATGAACGCCAATAACAATTTCGGGGGCAGGGGCTGGCGCCGCCATTAGTGGACCTCCTCTTTCGCGTTCTTGTCTTGCTTGGAGTCTGCTAAAGCATCCGACTCACCATCTTCCTCGACCGACTTGTAGTAGGACCGATAATAGCCGTAGTAGTAGTAGCTGTCGCTCAAGTCTTTGTGAACCTCATTGAGTACCAAACCCACGACCTTCGCGCGGAGTCGTTGCAGGATGGCCAGCACGCTACCCACCGCCTTGCGGCTGGTCTGTCCGGCGCGAGCGACCACAACCACCCCGTCCACGGCAGTCGCCATCTGCAGCGGTTCGGCGAAACCGAGCAATGGCGGAGCGTCCAGAATCACCAGATCGTATTCAAGGGCAGCTTCTTCCAGGAGTTCCGTCATCCCGCGGCCCACCAGATCCGAAGCCCGCCGCGAAGGCGGCCCCGCGGGCAGTATTTCCAATTCCGGCAGACCCTCAATACGCAGCAACCCTTCGCGCCACGGAATTTCTCCCAGGAGCACGTTCGACAATCCCACCACGCTCGGCAAGTTGAACTTCCTGTGCACACTGGGACGCCGCAGATCGCCGTCAATGAGCAGCGTCCGCCGGCCCTGCTCAGCGTGAGCCACTGCGAGATTGGCCGCCGTGGTGGTCTTGCCTTCCCCGGGCGATGCGCTGGTCACCAGCAACGAACGATAGCGCCGGTCAAAATTGGCCAGCAAAATCGAATTACGCAAGGTACGAATGGACTCACCGAACCCGGAGATCTCGCGTTCCTCTGTCGGCCCCGTCCGGCTCTGCAAACTGGCGAGCGACCCCGCACCCTCCGCTTTCATCATGGGAAGGCTGCCAATCACCTCCGTGCGCAAGGTGCGAGCCACCTGATCCGGATCGCGCACTGTCTTATCCAACATGTCCGCCAGCACCGCTCCTGCAACTCCTAGAAGCGACGAGAACAAAAGGGCAAGGAGACCGTTCAGAGGGATATCCGGATAAACCGGCTTCAGCGCCAAACGGGCCGGATCGGCAATCCGCACTGCGTTGCTTTGGAATCCGGCGTTGATGCCGGCCTCTTTGATTTTGCGGACCAGTTCCTGATACAGCGTCTTGTCCGCGTCCGCCTCGCGCTTCAGTGCCTGATAGTCGAAGGAATGTGCATTCACCTGGTCAAATTCGGCCTTAGCTTCCGCCACCGCACCGCGCACCATCGCTTCCCGGCGTTCGCTTTCGCGAAAACCGGTTTCCACCCTCCCGGCGATCTGCTTGCCCGCCAATTCCACGGCGTTTTCCACTTCCTCCAGTTGCGCCGAGGCCTTGCGATACTCCGGATGATTCACTCCGTAATGCGACTTTACCTCGGCAAAGTGCTCGCGGGTTTCGTTGGCGTGTTCGATTAGCTTTCGCATACTCTCACCCTGTGGGGTGGCCAGCAAGGCTTCCGGCAAACCCCCATTGACGCTTTGGAACGCCGCTTCCTGCCGTAAGCGATCCGCCTGCGCCGACGTGTATTCGGTATTAAGCTGCAACAGGCGCGCCGAAAGAATATTGGTCTTTTCCTCCGGATTGATCACGTTTAGTTCGCGTTCAAACTGGGACAGAGCCTTGCTTGACTGCTCCATCTTCACCTTCAACTCGTCCATCTGCTTTTCCATGAAATTGGAAAGGCCAGCCGAGCTGCGGATGCGAATCTCATAAGAACGTTCCAAGTAGGATTGTGCGATGGCGTTGGCTGCGTCGGCCGCCAACCGCGGATCAGCCGAACGGTAGCTGATCTGCAACAGGTATGTATTGGGGGGGCGGATCACGCGCAACCGCTTGAGGGTTACGGGGGTCTCCTCCCCCCGCGCCGTCAATGCGGAAATTTGCCCCTCTTCAGAGCGGAGGTGAAACTGCTGTTCCACTGGCCGCAAGACGGAGTCAGATTCCACCAGTTTGATTTGCGTTGCCAGAAACTGATCCGCATCATTGGTCACGGTGCGGGCCGATTCCTCGCCGATCACCCCCACCGGTGTTTGCCGGTCGATGTCCACGGTCGCCGTCGATTCATAGATGGGAATCAGCCGAGCCGAAATGATCACGGTGACCAGAACTGAGGCCAGTACAAATCCCAAAATTCGCCACCGATAACGTTTGACGATCCAGAGATATTGCGAAATCGGCAGCCGGGAGTCGTTGCTGTCTTCATCCAAAAAATCGAGCGAGGGCACGTAGGGCGCCGGCACCCTTGCCGCTTGGGCCCCGCCTAGCATCGAACTTCCCTGTAAGAGACCGCCCTGCAAACCACCGCCCAAACCATGGGCTACCGGCAGCGAATCTGCGTGATTATCGTTGCTTCCGGTTGGCCGCTCCATTCCGTTCAATCGCTCCATTCCATCCATACCGTCGCTGGATCCTCTCTCCCCACGCCTCATCGATTCACTCCCAGAACCACCGCCCCCGAAGCGGTATTGGAGGCGAAGCCGATGGCCCTCTCCAGTGCCGTCATCGCCAATCGCCGGCCGCGGTTATCGGGGATATAAAGAATGTCATTGGGCGACAAATCAATGTCACTCGCCTTGCGGTCCATGATTTTTTGCAGAGCCACCACCACTTCCTTGGGGGCCTCTCTCGTGGAACCATCGTGGGCGGAGCCAGCATTGTTGACCGCGCCGCGCCGGTAAATGTACGCCGATTTTTGGGCAAACGGCGACAAACCTTCCGCTAACGCCAGGGCTTTCAGAAGCGACATTCCTGTGCCATCATCCGCGCGAAACGCTCCCGGTTTCTTGACATTGCCCACCACAAAGATCTTGCCCACCGGCGGTACCCGCACTTCTTCTCCGCCTTCCAGCAGCACGTTCCAAACCGGGTCGGCCGCCTGGATCAGTCCTTGGACCGGAATCCGTTCCACCAGCGGAGCGCCGCCGTAACGGCCTGGCCGTGTGATCAGAATCTCGGTCCCGGCGTCTTCGCTTAACCCCTGGGCCCGCGTGATTGCCTCCAACAAAGTGGTCTTTCCCATCGCCTGGAACGTTAAGGGCGACCGCACCGCCCCCACGATGTTTACCGGGCGGCTATGGTACTCAGCAATGGTGACGGTGACCTGCGGACTCACCAAAATGCCCCTTTGGTCCAGCGCGTTGGCGATCAATTCTTCCAACTGCGCCGGCAGCATCCCCTCCACCGCCAGCGGTTCACGTAGCATGGGAATCCGAATCCGTCCGTCCTCGCTAACCCGTAAGGTCCGGGTAAATTCCGGCGCGCCGTAGACCGAAACCGAAAGCAAGTCGGACGGCCCCACCGGCAGCGCGGGCAAATTGGCGCTGGACTCCGCCGGGGCAGGCTGACCAAACCCCAAGGTCCCCATCAGTAACAGCAAAATTAGTTTTGACATAGTTGAAAATTGCTTTGCGCAATCCTTTTCGTTAAACCTTCACGCACTCACGGCACGCCTGAATCCGGCGGCGACGGGCACTACCGCGTCCGCATCCATGGTTACCGCAACCGACCGTTGCAGCAGTTCCACCGCGATCACCAATTGATAACCGGCGCCATCGCGCAACAGTTGGCCCTCCACGCCCCGCAGCGGACCGCGTTCTACCCGTACGCGATCACCGGGCTTCAGGTGCGGCCAGGGACGCAGGGCAGCGCCCGCTGCCATCGCGGTTTGAATCGACTGAATTTCCCCTTCGGAAATCGCCACCGGGACGCCACCGAAGCCAACCATCCGCGAAACCGACGGCGTATTCAGCACCAGGGCCCTCTGGTCCGCGTCTTCGCCCACTGAAAACCGGCAAAACACGTAGCCGGAAAACAGGGGCAAATCCAATTCCTTCACCCGGTCCGACCAACGCTTCCTTACGCGATAGGTAGGCGCCAGTGCCTGAAACCCCTTGAACTCCAGCGCGGCACGCACCGCTTGTTCATGCTGATGCTTCACGCTGAGCGCATACCACGCTTGGGCTTCCGCGGCGCAGCGCTCTTTCGGGCAGAGCTCACGCATTGTGGGTCCCAACCTTTTGTATCCCAACGAGGCTTCCTCCGAATTTACGCGCGGATCCAATCCGCGCAGCGAAATCTCCCGCATCGAAAACAGCCGCTCACTACACCGATGCGCAGGAGCATTTTCGTATCCGGGTTACGCTATGTTTGTGCTGGCCGGAGGGGTTTTCTCTCAGCGTGGTGATTCGGGCGCATTTGCTTTTTGTGCCCCAAAATGAAAATGCCTCACCAAGACGGGACGGCTAACCGGCGGGACTTAATCCTGCGTGGAACCCCAAGCAGAAATGTCTAAGATAATTGCCCTAGCGCCAAAACTGATACCACTTGCGCCCGTTCGCCGGATTGTGCCCATAGGGCAATTCCACTTCACCACCGCTGAGGGTTGCGCGTGGATTGTCGACACACAATGTCTTGGCGTAAGCTTCGCCGCGGTGTTCGGCCAACCACGCATATGCTTCCTTCATGGAAGGCGTGCGGAACTTCACGTCGTGCGCGTCGCTGGCAATGAAATGGACCAGTTCACGATCCAGCAACTGACGGGAAAAATCGGCGGCCTTCTTGCCGAAATTTCCCAATAGGCTTCCCGCCGTCACCTGCACCAAAGCGCCGTTGGCTACCCATTCGGCGATATTGTCAATACGCTGCCGCAGCAGGGAATTACGTTCGGGATGGGTGATAATTGGCACCATGCGCGCGCTTTGCAGCCGCTCAAAAATCTGGGCCGTGTTGTGATAGATAATCAAGTCGGAAAACTCCACCAGCAAATAGCGATGACCGTTGATGGTGTACTTACGCGGATTCTTGATGGCGTCTTCTATATTGTCGAAGCTCAAGTGGAAGTCGCAGCCCTGGTACAGCCGCAACTTGCCTTGCATGGATTGGTTTAGATCCTTGATCTGTTGCTGAATCACCTGCGGATCATAGGTATAAGACGAGTTCGCATGCGGGCTCGCCACCAGATCGGTGGTGCCCGATTCCACTGCGATTTGTAGCATCGCCAGCGAATCCTGCACCGTTTTTGCCCCGTCGTCCATCCCATGAAGGACGTGGCTATGAATATCGACCAAGTACAATCATAACGGGAATGAAACTGAATCTGCCACTGGCTCTGGAAAACGCAATCCGGGAACTCACCCAAGCCGGCTTCCGCGCGGTGGTGGTGGGTGGAGCGGTTCGCGACGCCTTGCTCAATATTCCCGTGAAGGATTTTGACGTCGAAGTCTACGGAATTACTTACCATCAACTGGCCACGCGGCTGGCATCGCATGGCCGGGTTGATCTGGTCGGGCAGAGTTTTGGCGTGGTGAAACTAACCGTAAACGGAGCAACGTTTGACCTCTCCGTTCCCCGCCGTGATAGCAAAACCGGCCTGGGCCACCGCGATTTTTTAGCCACGTTTGATCCTTCCATCACGCCGCAAGAAGCAGCATCCAGGCGCGATTTCACCATTAATGCCATGGCCTACGATCCCGTGGCGAACCAACTGCTGGACTTCTTCGGTGGGGAAACAGACCTGCGCGAGAAAATCCTGCGTGCCACCAGCAGCGCCTTTTCAGAGGACCCACTTCGAGTTCTGCGCGGCATGCAGTTCGCTTGCCGTTTTGATTTGACGATGGATCAAGAGACCGCCGCCATGTCGCGCGCGATCGCCGGTCAATACGTCACATTAGCCAAGGAACGCATCGCCGAAGAGTTCATGAAGTGGGCCTTGAAAAGCGTTCGGCCAGGCCGCATTGCCCAATATCTGCGTGAAACCGGCTGGCTCATACATTTTCCGGAAATCGCCGGTTTGTTCGGCACGCCGCAGGATCCCCAATGGCACCCCGAAGGCGACGTCGGCGTGCATACGATGTACGTTTTGAACGAGGCAGCGTGGATCGCGGAACGAGATGGCTTGAATGGCGATGATCGCGCCGTACTTCTATTCTCCGCATTGGCGCACGACTTCGCCAAGCCCGCGACAACGCAATTAAGAGCCCGTGATGGCGGCCCCAATCGCTGGACCTCGTGGGGCCACGAAGCCGCAGGCGGACCCATCGCCCGCGCGTTTCTGGAACGCATCGGCATCAAAGCGTCGATTGTCGACCCGATCGTCAAGTTGGTCGAAAATCACCTGGCGCATCATCATATATCGCCTCACTTAACACATCAATCAACGGAGCACCCCAGCACGAATTCACAGGACGAACACGCCATCACCGCCCGCACCGTTCGGCGTTTAGCGCTGCGCCTCGCTCCCGCCAACATTGAACAACTCGCGCGCCTGATTGAAGCCGACGCCAGCGGCCGGCCACCACTGGAAAAAGGCCTGCCCCCCTCGGCCGCCAAACTTCTCGCTGCCGCGCAAGCCCAATCCGTCCACGCCCAACCCCAGCCTCCCCTGATCCTGGGCCGCCATGTCATGCCCTATTTCGACGATCGCCCGGGAGAGCACATCGGCCGCATCACGCGTGCCGCATATGAAGCGCAAACCGACGGCGCGTTTTCAACCAACGAAGAAGCGATGCGGTGGCTAGCGGCGTATGTGGAGCGGGTGATCTAACCGCCGCAGTGCTTTTGCGGGAAGTGGCATAGAAATTCCACGATCCACTTCCTTGCTTTACTCACCGGCAGTAGCCGTTAGCGCGCTGGTGGTGGTGGTGCCCCAAATCACGCTGGTGGCCGACGCCGACGTGGTGCCCCAGATTACGCTCTGCGAAGATGGCGACATGGTACCCCAAATCACGCTGGTGCCCCAGATGACGCTGCTTCCGCCTACCAGGACGTTGGTACCCCAGATCACTTGCGTTCCCCAGATCACTTGCGTGCCCCAAATCACTTGCGTGCCCGTTAGAGACAAGTTGGCCGTATTGGTCGACGGGTCAAACGTTGCGGTGGGCGAGACGGCGCTTCCGGTTGCCAGTTCGGCATTCGCCAGGGCGGCGCTGGTATCCAAATAGCCTGCACCGACGGTGAAGATATCGTAGTAGCTGGTATAGGTGATTTCCGTCGTAGGATCGGTGGCGGAGCTCGAAACCGGAAACGTCTTCGAGGCCGTTTTCATCAGGCGCGCCTTCACCTGATCGGGCGTCAGCGCCGGAGTCTTGTGCAGCAACGATGCTACAGCGGAGCTCACCACAGGAGTAGCCATGCTGGTGCCACTCATCGAGATGTAACTGTTCGCGGGGTTTGAACTGCTGCTGTACGAATAGAGCCAAGTCGCAATGACGTTGTTGGGATAGGCAGTTACCAGCGTGGTTCCAGGCGCTTCGACGGAAATGACTCTATTTCCAGGTGCCACCAGGTCCGGTTTCACCACGTGATCGATTAGCGTCGGGCCCTTCGAACTATAGCTGGCGATCAAATCGTCGTTGCGCGATGTGGTGCCCATTGCCTTCATTGCGCCCACCGTAATCACGTAAGGATCGTTGCCCGGTGCCAAAATCGTGCCGTAACCGTAATTGCCCACGGAATTATTCCGGCCTTCGTTTCCGGCGGCGACCACCACGGTGATGCCAGCCTGCCAGGCCGCCTCCACCGCTTGGCACAGAGGATCGTTCAAATAACTATCCATCACCGGGCGGCCCAGAGACAGGTTAATCACTCGAATGTTGTAAGTGCTCTTCAGCGCAATCGCCTGTTGAATCGCACTGATCACGCCGCTATCGGTGCCGTTGCCGTTGGCGTCCAGCACT
>JANXYJ010000197.1 GCA_025350105.1 Terriglobia bacterium
ATCCCGATCCAGCTTGCGCGACGCTGAACACCGAATAGGGTTGCAGGGCAATGACCGCCAGCAGGAAGATCAGCGTAAGACCTGCGATCAGAATGTTCAGCGCGATTTCATTCGGCGTCTTCTGGCGTTGCGCGCCCTCCACCAAAGCGATCATGCGGTCCAAAAACGTTTCGCCTGGATTAGACGTAATCCTGATCTTGATTTGATCCGACAGGACGCGAGTGCCGCCCGTAACCGCGCTGCGGTCGCCGCCAGACTCGCGTATCACCGGTGCACTCTCTCCCGTAATCACAGACTCGTCCACGGTTGCGACACCGTCAATCACCTCCCCGTCTCCGGGAATCAGGTCATTGGCATCGCACACCACTACATCGCCGATTCGCAGCAGGGAGCCGGCCACTTGTTCCGTCTTTCCATTAGCGCTTATGCGTTTGGCGATTACGTCGGTCTTTGTTTTTCTTAGTGCGTCCGCCTGCGCCTTCCCGCGCGCTTCGGCCATGGCTTCCGCGAAATTGGCAAACAAAACGGTGAACCACAGCCACAGGGAGATCTGGATTTGGAATCCGATGTTCGCGCCTCCCGAGAACAAGTCGCGAAACAAGAACACGGTAGTGATCGCCGCTCCCACTTCGACAACAAACATTACCGGGTTCTTGCACAAGGTACGCGGATTCAATTTTGCAAATGATGCAGCGGTTGCACGCCGGACGATTTCCGGATCAAACAGGGGACGCGCCCGCACTAGCTTCTTCGGCAGCAGCGACGCCGGATCACCGTCAGGCATCTGTTCCGCGGTCTTGGACTCTTTCGCAATAGTTGTTTCCATGACTAGCTCCAAATCTCCTGAACCGGCAGCACAATCATTGAGAACAGTTTGCCGCCTTGCATCAGATAATGCTCAACGATCGGGCCCAGCGAAAGCGCCGGGAAAAACGTCAGCGCGCCCACAATGATTACGGTGCCAACCAGCAATCCCACAAATAGCGGGCCATGCGTGGGAAATGTTCCCGCTGTGGATGGGATCTTCTTCTTCGCCGCCAGGCTGCCAGCGGCGGCCAACAGCGGGATCAGAAAGAGAAACCGGCCGATCCACATCGCCAGGCCAATCGTGAGGTCGTACCACGGCGTGTTGACCGTGATACCAGCGAAAGCGCTGCCGTTGTTACCAGTGCCGCTAACGTAGGCGTAGAGGATCTCGCTCAGACCATGCGGGCCGCTGTTATTCAAATTCGCAATTGTGGAGCCCTGCGGATTCCAATAGCCATGCGCCGGGAAGGTAATAACCGAACTGATCGCGCTAAAGAAGAGGATGCTGAAGGCCGTCGCCACCACGGCCAGCATCGCCATCTTGACTTCCTTCTTTTCGATCTTCTTTCCGATATACTCTGGTGTCCGTCCGACCATCAATCCGGCGATGAACACCGCCAGAATGCAATACAGCAAGATTCCGTAGAGACCAGCGCCGACGCCGCCGAAGATCACTTCGCCCGTCATGATGTTGAACATCGGCACCAGGCCCCCTAATGGGGTAAAGCTATCGTGCATGGCGTTCACCGCCCCGCAGCTGGCGTCGGTGGTGACGGTGGCAAACAGTGCGGAGTTGGCAATCCCAAAGCGCGTCTCCTTGCCCTCCATATTTCCGCCGGATTGCCCTGCGGTCGCATGACTCTGAACCCCCATGTTGGCCAACGTTGGGTTGCCCGCCTGTTCAAAGTGGTAACAAACAAACACCCCGATCAGGAACATGGCCGAGAACGCCGCAAAGATCGCCCAGCCTTGCCGTGTGTCACCCACCATCTTGCCGAAGGTGTAGGTCAACGCGGCTGGAATCAGGAAGATCAGGTACATTTGCAGCAAGTTAGTGAGCGGCGTTGGATTCTCAAACGGATGCGCCGAGTTCGCGTTGAAGAATCCACCGCCGTTTGTACCCAGTTGCTTGATAATTTCCTGGGAAGCAACTGGTCCTTGCGCAATAATCTGTTTCGCGCCCTCCACGGTTGTCACCTGAGTGTAGGGGTGCAGATTCTGGATCACACCTTGCGAAACAAACAACAGACCGCCAATCAGACACAGCGGTAACAGCACATAGACGGTGGCGCGTGTCACATCCACCCAAAAGTTGCCGATGGTCCTCTTTTCCTGCCGTGCGAAGCCGCGAATCAGCGCGACCGCAATCGCAATACCGGCCGCAGCCGACGCGAAGTTCTGCACCGTCAGTCCGGCCATTTGTACGAAATAGCTGATGGTCGATTCACCGGCGTACGCTTGCCAATTCGTATTGGTGACGAAGCTGGTGGCGGTGTTGAACGCCAGGTCCGGTGGAACGTTGCTCGCGTTAAAGCTTTGCGGATTGAAGGGCAAGAACCCCTGGGTACGTTGCAGCAGGTAGGTTATCAAAAAACCAAAGATACTGAAGCTAAGCAGCGCCGCGGTGTAGGTGGTCCAACGCTGTTCCACTTCCTCCTTTACCCCGATCACGCGATAAGTGAGCACTTCGAGCCAGCGGAAAAGCGGGTGCAGAAACGTGCGTTGCCCGTCAAACACTTTCGCCATGAAAGCACCCAACGGCTTGGTGGAAACAAGAATCAGGGCGAAGAAGATCGCGATCTGCAAAATTCCAATGCTAGTCATGATGATTTCCTCAAAATTTCTCCGGGCAGAGTAGCGCGTAGATCAGGTACACAAGCAGGCCCAGCGACGCGATTCCAGCAATGATGTAGTCCATAAACTTGTCCTTCGATTCTTTTTTCAGAGCTTGTCGCAGGCCTTGGTAAAGACCCAGCAAACCAACACAAAGGCACATCCGACCAGTAGGTAGAAGACATCGAGCATGGGGTTCACTCCGTTTCCTTAAACAGCACTTCAAATCCCGTCAGCCGGAGCCGCCATGCCAGGCGCTCCTCCTTTGTTTTCCAAAGAGACGGCGTTTTCCAGAAAGACGGCCACCACGGCCACCTTCGCTTTGGTCCGCCCAGCACGACAATCGAGTCCGCATCCAGCACCGAAATCAACGTTTCCAGCCGATCGCGGCAAAGGTAAATCTGCACGCTGGTTTCCACCCCGCTTTGTGCCGCGATCGCCCGAAATCGATCTTCGCTAAACTGAACCAGGACCGGTGGTGATTCGAGCGGCAGGGTATACGCCACCACCTGGGGCACAACCAGGTTGATGCGGGCTCCAAGGCTGCTTGCCATCTCGCCAGCTGCTTGCAGAGCCTTTAGCGTCGATTCCACCGAGGTGAAGATCACGGCTATTTTTAGGTCCTGATGGGCTTCTCCAATGGCGGGCGGTACAGGGTATTCAGCCTTTGGAACCAGGAGTTTCTCAACCGCGAGTGACATATTCCGTCCTCCCACGACCTGAGAATACGCGCCTAGGCCTAAAGAAGTCCCGGAAAATCCGTGAAGAAGTTATGAAGAAAGTGGAGGGAGCGGCGCGTCGTTACAAAGACTCCGGCGTCCCATTGAACCGGTAGCCGATCCAGGGTTCGGTGGTGATGTAGCGCGGATGCTCGGCATCGGGCTCGATCTTCTTTCGCAGGCTCTTGACGAAGACGCGAAGGTAGTCCACTTGGTCGCCATAGTCGGGCCCCCAAACCGCCTGCAGCAGTTCGCGATGGGGCACCGCTTCATTGGCGTGCTGTGTGAGGTACCTGAGCAGCTCCAATTCCTTGGGCGTCAGATGGAAGGTGGCGTCTCCCCGCGTCACCGAGCGGGCGGCGAAATTGATGCTCAGCTCCCCGAAGTGAAGTTGGTCAGGTGCGGAGTGCAACATGGGAACACGCCTTAACGCCGCGCGAATTCTCGCGAGCAACTCGGGGGTACTGAACGGCTTCGATACGAAGTCGTCGGCGCCAGCGTCCAACGCCTCCACCTTCGCGGCCTCGGAATTCTGGACCGTCAACATGATGATGGCGACGTTCGGATCGGCGCGAAGACCGCGGCACGCGGCGAGCCCGCCCATTCCCGGCATGTTGATGTCCAGCAGGATCAGATCCGGACGGAATTCGCGCAATTTGATGAGTCCCTCCTCACCGGTCCTTGCGTCGTCCACTTCGTATCCTGCGCCGGTCAACGTCATTCGCATGACGCGGCGGATTTGGGGTTCATCATCGATAACCAGGATGCGGCCCGCGCTCATGTGCGGCCTCGCGTGTCGTTTGTTGGCAAGGTCATGCAAAATGTCGTCTCGCCGGGTTGGCTGTTCACTGTCAATTCTCCATGATGAGCCCGCACGATGTTTTGCGCAATGTTCAAGCCTAGTCCGGAACCCGTGGTTTGGTTCTGGGCGGATGGACTCCGGTACAGACGTTCAAAGATGCGGCTTTGTTCGCCGGCAGGTATTCCCTTGCCGTGGTCGGTTATCGCAACGGCAACTCCCGCATCACCGCCGCGCACAGTGATGGTAACCGCCGAACCCGCAGGTGAGTATTTCAACGCGTTGTCCAAAACCTGCTTAATGGCGAGCCTGATCAGTCGCCGGTCCACGCAGACAGCAGTGGGAGATCCGCCGCAGATCACCACTACCTCGCGATCATCAATCTGGTTTCGCATCGAGCTCACCACCTCGCGAACAATCTCTTCGGCTCCTGCTGGCTCCATTTCGACCTGGATACTCGCGGTGTCCAGGCGTCCGATCTCCACCGCATCTGTGATAAGTTCATCCAGATGTTTGGTTTCTTCGTCCGCAATCTTCAGCAGCCCCAACCGCGCTTCGGCAGGTTGATCCGGATTGGCCAATAGAGCGGTCGTCGCCGCCATAACCGTGGTAAGTGGCGTCTTAAATTCGTGCGCCATCGCATCCAGTAGGCTTGCGCGAAGCTGCTCGCTCTTCCTTGCGACCTCGATCTGCGACGTCAGATCTTGTGCCCGTGCCCGTTCGAGCCCTATTGCGACCAGGTTGGCTATGCCCTGGAGCACGGCATCGGGCATTTGCGTTTCGACTCCAGCGAGCTGGAGCGCCAGACCGGCAATGGGCTGCGCACCCAGTCGCACCCCGGTAATCAGGCGCTGCCGGGCGTCCGTAAATGACGTCCCGTGTAATGCCGCATCGCGAAGTTGATCGTCCAGTCCGTCAGACTCCAGCGGGCCGGCGCGATAGAACTCCTCCGTTCGACGCTCATAGAGCACCACCGAGCTCATTTCAAAGATCTCCGCCAGTTTCTGTACCAACTGTTTCGGGAAGGGTTCTTTGCCGTCAATCAACAGGATTGCGCGGCTGAAGGTGTATAGCCTCTCCAAGTCCTGTTGACGCTGGACCGCATCGAGAGCCCGGCGTTTAGCCTCCGCCGACAGGCGGCTTGCGATCAACGAAGTGGTTAGAAAGCTGAACAGAGCCACCCAGTTTTCCGGATCGGCGATGGTAAATTGCCCGACAGGCGGCAGGAAAGAGAAATTGAAGGTGAGGGTGGCCGCGACGGAAGTGACTGCCGCTTCAAGGAATCCCCAGGAAGTCGCGACCACCAAAACCAGGAGCAGGTAGACAAACCCAATCGTTGTCGGGTTTACCGGAACCAAGTTGAAACCAATGAACGTGACCAACCCCACGCCCGCTAGCGCAAGCAACAACCGAAGAATACGCTGCCCCAATGTTGCCGCCTCCTGAATACTATTTTAGGCGACGTACGCTTCCCAGAACCCGCCGCCCGTTCTTCCGCCAAGCTGGCAGCTGAGATTTCGCGCCGGTTCGCTCCATTTGCGGCCAGTTACAAAGTTTCGACCAGGGCGATTGCCGCGTCCTTGCGCCGCTCCAACGAACGTAAATAAGAGAAGGAACTGACTCTTTTCCATCACCTGGAGCGTATCGGGATTCCAATGTAGAAGTCATTAAGAATAACCGAAGACTTCATGAAGACTGCCCATTTGCAGCCCCAGTGAAGTGGTCTGCAAGGCTTCTAGTGACCGTCCCAGTACTCTTTACCAGACTGTGTCTATAGGAATTATGATGAATACTTTCCGCCTAGTCGCGCTCTATCACGCATCGCGGTCGCTCTCACTACGGAAGCAGGAAACCCGCTGCTTTGTTGTGCCCTTTCGACTCCAGTCTCGAAGACTTGCTTCTTCCTGTTCGCTGCGGTGAATCTGGGCAGGCGTCGGGCTAGGCCCGGTTATGAATCTAAAATATCCACTATCTAAGTGGATACTAGTTCAGATAGTAAGTGCGGTACAGCGAATCGCGCTGCTTGGGGATGAAGCCAGCGTCACGAATCAAGCGGCGCAGTTCTTCTTCCGATGCCCGGTTGTGGGTGCCGGCGGCGCTCACCACGTTTTCTTCAATCATGATGCTGCCGACGTCATTGCCTCCGAAGCGCAAACCCAGCTGACAGGTCTTCAGGCCCGGCGTCACCCACGACGACTGAATATTCAAAATGTTTTCGAAGTACAAGCGCGAAAGCGCTAGCATTTTCAGGAATTCAACGGCCGTCGCTTCCTCTTTCACGAAGCGGCCCAGCGACGTATTTTCGCGCTGGAAGGTCCAGGGAATGAATGCGGTAAAGCCGCCGGTTTCGTCCTGAATCTGGCGGATCACTTCAAAGTGATTCATGCGCTGCTCGATGGTCTCGCCGGTGCCGAACATCATGGTAGCGGTGGTGCGGAGACCCAGTTGATGACAGGTTTTGTGCACATCGATCCAGTCTTGGGTGGTTGACTTCAACCGGCTGATGCGATTGCGTACATCGTCGTCCAGAATCTCGGCCCCACCGCCGGGAACAGAATCGAGGCCAGCATCCTTCAACCGCGCAATGGTGTCGTAGAGAGACAAATCACTGACCTTGGCTATGTTCAGAATCTCCGATGCCGAAAAACAGTGGCACCAGATGTCGAAGCGCTGTTTGATGGAGCGCAGCAGGTCCTCGTACCATTCGATCTTCAGATCGGGATGAAGACCGCCCTGCATCAGAATGCCGGTGCCGCCCAGGTCCTTGGTTTCCTGAATTTTTTGAAAGATGGATTCTTTCGTGTGGATGTAACCTTCTTCGTGGCCCACCGGGCGAGATCG
>JANXYJ010000032.1 GCA_025350105.1 Terriglobia bacterium
GTTCTGGCCAGAACGCGTCGCATGGGGCGGTGACAGCATCGCCCCAAAAAGTGTACTGATCTTTCGGCGAGGATAAAACCTCTTGCATCGGAACCTACATGGATCGAGATGACGGAAGACCTTGAAACCGGTTTCATAACATCCGGCACGGACCCCTAATAAGGGCGGCGGGTTTTCAGAGAGCCAAAGTAGCTCCGGCTTTAGCCGGAGTTCATCAAAAGCAGGACAAACGAGCGGTCGCCATGAAAGCGATCATACGAGACCCCTGTTAAAGGCTGCGTAAGCAGCCAGCTAGATTTGGCTCAAACATTGGTGGCCGGATACGCACGGCGATAAGTCCGCGAAGCCCCGGCCACCCGCAACGCACGTCTCAACCGCAAAAGCCGAACTGCGCCCCAACCCTCCAAAACCAAATCATCCAAAAATGTCTTAAACAAATCGCTCATCGCGCCCAACGCACCACCCGCGTTATCATCGTCTTCATGCAACTTGTCGACAAAATGGCAACCATCGGCGTCGAATCCGCTTTCGACGTTCTCGTCAAAGCCCGCGCGCTCGAGGCCCAAGGGAAAAGCATCATCCATCTCGAAATCGGCGAGCCCGATTTCCCCACTCCCAAAAACGTCGTCGAAGCCGGCAAAAAAGCCCTCGACGAAGGCTGGACCAAATACGGACCCACTCAGGGCCTCCCGGAGCTGCGCACCACCATTGCCAATTATGTTTCACGCACCCGCGGC
Source organism: Terriglobia bacterium (assembly GCA_025350105.1). Lineage (GTDB taxonomy): Bacteria > Acidobacteriota > Terriglobia > Bryobacterales > Bryobacteraceae > Palsa-187. The sequence goes on from JANXYJ010000032.1 coordinate 738, forward strand.
ATTAAAGTCGGCCCCGAGCACATTTGCGTGGTTCCCGGCGGCAAGCCCATCATGTATTTCGCCATCATCGCCCTGCTGCAAGCCGGCGACGAAGCCATTTTTCCCGACCCCGGCTTCCCCATTTACGAATCCATGATTCGCTTTCAAGGCGCCAAACCCGTGCCCATGGCGTTGCGTGAAAAGCGCGGCTTTTCGCTTGACGTCGACGAACTGAAAGACAAACTCACGCCGCGCACCAAGCTGGTGATCCTCAATTCGCCGCACAATCCCACCGGCGGCATCATTCCAGCGGCGGACATTAAAGCCCTCGCCAACATTCTGCGCGAACGCGACATCATGGTGCTCAGCGACGAAATCTATTCCAGAATTATCTACTACGGAACGCCGGTATCCATCGCCGCCGAAGAAGGCATGCTCGACAAAACCATCATCCTGGACGGCTTCAGCAAAACTTATTCGATGACCGGCTGGCGCCTGGGCTATGGCGTGATGCCCAAATGGCTGGTGGACGCTGTCGTCAAGTTGATGGTGAATTCCAATTCCTGCACTGCCAGTTTCACGCAGCGCGCCGGCATTGAGGCACTCGAAGGGCCGCAACACGACGTCGATAAAATGGTGGCCGAATTCCATCGCCGCCGTGACGCTATCGTGCAAGGCCTGAACTCCATTCCCGGTTTCCGCTGCCCCGTGCCGGCGGGCGCGTTCTACGTTTTTCCCAACATCGAAGGCACCGGCGTCGATTCCAAAACTCTCGCAGACATGCTGCTCTACGAAGCCGGCGTCGCATGTCTGGACGGCAAATGTTTCGGCGCGGAGGGCGACGGCTACATCCGCTTCAGCTACGCCAATTCGCTCGAAAATATTCTGGATGCAGTCGAGCGTATTCGAATACTTTCTCCAAAGTGGGCGAAGTAAAGTAGTGAATCAACGTGACAAGCAGCCATGGCTCAGCCGCGCCGGCCTCGCTCTTGCGAATTGGAGCGAGCGCTGGTTTCCTGACCCGCTCATCTTTGCTTTCATCGGCATCGTGGTCGTTTTTTTGATCGGCCTGGCTACGGGTGAACGCCCGTCAACCATGGCCATCCAAGGCGGCAAAAGTTTTTGGGCGCTCATCCCTTTCACCATGCAGATGGTGATGATCATCGTCGGCGGTTACGTCGTCGCGTCGTCAGCGCCGGTGGGAAGAATCATCGATCGCATCGCCAGCATTCCCAAGACTCCGCGCACTGCGGTTGCGTTGGTGGCGCTGGTCGCCATGCTGGCGGGGCTTCTTTCCTGGGGTTTCAGCCTGATTTGCGGCGGCTTTCTGGTGCGCCGTCTCGCTTATCGAATTCCCGGAATGGATTATCGCGCTGCTGGTGCCGCCGGCTACTTGGGCAACGGAGTCGTGTGGGCTCTTGGCCTGTCGTCTTCGGCAGCGATGTTCATGGCTACGCGCACCTCCATCCCACCCGCGCTGTTCAACATCAGCGGCCTGATTCCACTAACGCAAACCATCTTCCTGTGGCAAAGCATGGTGATGGCCGTCGCGCTGATCTTGGGCGCACTGTTCATCGCCTATCGCAGCGTGCCTTCGCCGGATCGCGCGAAAACCGTGCACGATTTCCATCTGCCTCCCGACACAGCCCCGGTGATGGAACCGCGAACCCGGCCCGGTGAATGGCTGGAATACAGCCCCATCTTGACGATTGTTGTTGTCGCAGTGCTGTTGACATATTTGATCGACGTCTTCCGCACTTCGCCGCAAGGCGCGCTGGCGGCGCTCGACCTGAATACTTACAATCTGATGTTTATCACCGCGGGTCTGCTGCTGCACTGGAAGCCCAAGCGTTTTATGCGTGCCGTCACCGAATGCATCCCGGCCACCGGCGGCGTGCTGATTCAATTCCCGTTTTACGCCATGATCTTCGGCATGATCACAAACACAGGATTATCGGCGAAGGCTGCGCACCTATTTGCGTCGGTCACCACGCACGAAACCTATGCGCTGCTGGTCGCCGCATACTCAGCGCTGCTCGGCCTCTTCATTCCATCGGGTGGCAGCAAATGGGTGGTGGAAGCGCCTTACGTAATGCAAGCAGCCATCACCAATCAGGTGCATTTGGGTTGGGTGGTGCAAATCTACAATGCATCCGAAGCGCTGCCCGGCATGATCAATCCCTTTTTTATGCTGCCCTTGCTGGGAATTTTGAAGATTCGCGCTCGCGATCTGGTGGGTTTTACTGCGCTGTATTTAGTGGTGCAAGTGCCGATCGTGTTCTTCTTTTGCTGGTTATTCTCGCAGACCATTCCGTTCGCGGGCGTAGTGAAATGAAATCTACTTCGGCATCATCAACAGCAAATCCAAGCTAAAAGTCACCCGCCCCGCTTGCGCGGGCTGGTTCTGTAAGGGCCGATAGATCGACAGCAAAACATCTTCCACGGACTCCGTATCCAGATCCGCCGCTGTCGTTACGCGTTTGTGCTCGACCAACGCAAATTCATCGGAAAACGTCTCGACAGTCCGTTCCACGCGCTCGCGGCCTTGTCCTCGCAACTCGATCAAATCATCGGGGGCCGGAATCGCCACCAATAATCTTCCGTCATCACGGAGCACCCGCCGAAACTCAGGCGAGTTCATTCGAGCAGTAATCGACAGCACCAACGAAAACGAATCACCCGCATACGGCACAAAACGATCGGCATTCGCCACGATCCATTCGCATTCGGGATACTTCAGCGCCGCCGCGTTAACGGCGGGAAGCGAGATATCCACGCCATGCGCTTCACACTTCTTTTCTCGAGCCAGCGTTCCCAGATAGTAGCCACCGCCGCAACCGGCATCGAGCACAACGTCGTCTTTGCTGATCCCGCTCAGTTCGGCGATGCCGCGTAGCAAAGGCTCCGTCACACCCTTATCGTGCAAGCTCCGCCGGGCCGCCACCGCAGCTTCGGTGTCCCCAGGATTCTTTGACCGTCGCTCTTGTGGCTGCAACAGATTCACATAGCCGCTCCGGGCAATGTCAAAAGAATGCCGGTTCGCGCAGACGAATCTGCGATCATCTCTCCCTAGCGCCAATCCACAACCACGCACCGAACACACCAGCATGGTTTGAGTTTAGCGGAGGGTTTGCGAGCAAATTCAAAAAGCAGCACCAAGCCGCGAGCGTCAGCGAGCGCCGTTACCAATCAACACTCAGAACAAATCGCCCACACAAACATCGGTCGCCGGAGCCCCCAGCGTCGCGACGCGTTCGTGTTCTTCGTAAGCAACGATCGACTTATAAACGCCGTTAGCGGGCTCGCGATGCACAATCAGACGCCGAGCCGTCAGGTCCAGCACCCAGTATTCAGCGATGGCAGATCGCGCATACAGACGGGCCTTGGCAGTCAAATCGAAAGAAAGAGTCGCTCCCGAGACTTCCGCGATCATCTGCAATTCTTCAGGCCGCGCGTGAGACGTCAGTTCCAAAAAACTGCGGTTCAGCACAATCGCATCCGGCTCTGGTTCGCTCGACGGATTGTCTTCGGGGCGCAGATCGATAGCAGGTTCCTGCACTACAAAATTCTGTCCGAAAATGCCGCGCAGCCACGAAACCAGCAACAACACGGCGCGCATGTGGGGTTGATTTTTGCCCATCTTCAGCACCAGTTCCCCTTCGATCAGTTCGTAGTGCTGCAGGTCAATGCGGCCAATGTTTTCCACCACCGCACATTCTTCGCGAGTCCACAACTTGTGAGGTGGCGCACTGGGACGCGGGCTGGCGAAGCTACTGGCAGTTTCCATCGCGACCGGCATGAGACTATTATGGCGCAGCGACGGTGCAAAAGTAGTAATAGCGGTGCGCCGGGTATCATAGATCATTTTTTTCTAAACGATTCTCCGCTAAACTCACCTAAGAGGAGTTCACAAAATGGACAACAAATTGGATCAAACGAAAACTCAGGAAAACGATCTTGGCCGCCGGGATTTCGTGGCGGCTTCGGTGGCGGCGGTTGGCGTGGCCGCGGTCGCCGGCGCGGCTTCGGCCAAGGAACTGGAAGTAGTGGAGACCAACGTCGTCATCAAGATGCCGGACGGCATGTGCGATGCGGCGTTCATTCATCCCAAGAGCGGTTCGCACGCGGGTGTGCTGATCTGGCCCGATGCGTTCGGCTTGCGTCCGTCGCTGCGTGCGATGGGTAAACGGCTGGCGGCCGAAGGCTATTCGGTGCTGGTGCCCAATCCGTTTTACCGGATGGGACCGCCTCCGTTTACCGATGCGTCGAATTTTGATTTCAAGACCGGCGGCGCCAAGATTCAACCGTTGATGGCTTCGGTGAACGCGCCCGGCAATCCGGAAAAGGACGCCGTTGCTTATGTGGCCTGGATGGACGCCCAGAAGCAAGTCGACAAGAAAAAGAAGATCGGCACGCAGGGCTATTGCATGGGCGGACCTTTGGTCGTCCGTACCGCGGCTGCAATGCCCGATCGCATTGGTGCTGGTGCGTCGTTCCACGGCGGTGGCCTGGTCAGCGATAAACCGGACAGCCCGCATTTGCTGGCATCGAAGATCAAAGCCCACATGTATTTCGGCGTGGCCACCAACGACGACATGCGCCAACCCGACGCCAAGGTGAAGCTGAAAGAAACATTTGAGGCCGCCCATGTTCCGGTGGAAGTGGAGCTCTATTCGCAGGCCCAGCACGGCTGGTGCATCAGCGATATGCCCATGCAGGACGGCATGCCCATCTATAAAAAAGACGACGCCGAGAAGGCGTGGGGCAAGCTGTTGGCGTTGTATAAGGCAGGGCTGGCGTAGGGCATACCGCGTCTCACGGGAGGGCAGACATTAGTCTGTCCTCCCATGTTTGGCCCATTTCAGCACTGCCCAGATTCTCTTTTCGAAAATTCTAGGCTAACTTTTCAAGAAGTCCGCTCATGATCGAGTCAGGCAATTCGATTGCGATATGGATTTTACTTGATAAAAGTGCTTCTAGATTTCTGTAACCGCGCTTAAATGACCCATCCGTAGCCTTGCGCCTAGATGCCCAGCAAATCAGATCGGCAGCTTGAAGCGCTGGTACCTTTTCATCGTCCTCAAAATCTAGACTCCCGACATTCATCGGATAGTTATCCTGAATTCTCAGTATTCCTAGATGCGCATCACACACATGCTTAGCATATGGGTTACCCGAGTCCATTTTGTACGCAATTGGTGAAATAAGCCCCTTGTTCAGGGCGATCTCGCGATTGGCGATCACGCACCCCATGAATGTCATCGCGTACATGCTCATGACCGATTTTACTTCGTCAGGTAATAGGGCTTGGTAGCGCCTATACTCCAGCGTAGTGGCCAACGTGTAAATGCTGTGTTTCTCGATAATGCTCACCGCCCTCTCAAAAAGAGACAGACGATCAGCTAGTGGCATGTTACGCAATGGCCCGTCTCGCCCGAAATCTTTCATGTGGATTCCCGATGGCAGTGCAGGATAGTCAGTAATCATTGCCATCCATTCGGAATCCAGTCCTTTCAGGAGAGACGAATTAGTAACAATTCCGCCCACGACTGCTATCTGGGTACTTCCGTCAGTCGCGCTTTCATCCAAATAACAATGAACGGCTGGAGCGCTTTTTGTGTAGCTTGAATTGATCGTCATCCCTACTCCGTCTCGACACATGGAAGGGGTTTTGCACGTGCCCGAACTGGTGCCGCGCTCGCGAAACTCAAGGCTCGACCTGCGCCACCATCCCCGCCAGATACTCTTCCATCCCCGCCTCACCTTCTTTCGGTGCCCACGGTGCGAAGTCTTTGTCGGTTGCGGGAATCCACGGGCCGGGCTTCACTTCAAAACAAACCACGGTATCGGACAGCGCCACGATGCTGTGCCAGATGCCTGGGCTCAGGTCGATACCCATCACACCTGAACCCAGCACATGAGTATCGGTGATTTGACCATCATCATCAAAAATCAAAATCGCGGCGCGGCCTTCCAGCACTAGAAACGACTCGGCCTTGGGCGGATCGATGTGCCGGTGCGGGCGCACGTACGTCCCGCGCAATAAAACATTTAAGAAGCGATGTGGATTATCTTGCGGACCCGAATGGAAATTGTGATTCATCCGCCGGCGCGGCGAGCGGGCAGCTTGTTCCGCAATCTGCTGGAACAGCTCCGGACCAATCAATTGAATCATGCTGTTTTCATTATGGCTTCATGCGGGCAACACGTCCCGCAAGGCGCTGGCAATATCCTTAAACTGGAACGTGAAGCCCGCAGCCAGCGCCACCGTTGGCACCACTCGTTGGCCTTCCAGCAAAATTTGCGCCATGTCGCCAAACAGAATCTGCAACGCAATCGCGGGCACGGGGAAAAGCGCGGGCCGGTGCAGCGCGCGCGCCAGTTCGCGGGTGAACTCGGCGTTGGTCACCGGGATCGGCGCGGTAGCATTCACCGGCCCGTTGATTGTGTGGTGATCCAGCGCAAACGCGATCAACGCGCACAAATCATCAATGTGAATCCACGACATCCATTGCCTGCCGGAGCTCAATCGTCCGCCCACACCCAGGCGAAACGGCAGCAGCATGCGCTCCAGCGCACCGCCGGGCTTGCCTTCTACGGAGCGGCCAATCACCACGCCGATGCGCGGACACACCACGCGGATGCCCAGATCTTCCGCTGCGCGTGCTTCGCGTTCCCACGCCGTCGCCACCTGGCCCAAAAAATCCGTGGCCGGAGTGGCCATCTCACTCAGTTTTTCATCGCCGCGCATTCCGCTGCGCCCCCCGTAAATCCCCACCGCCGAAGCGCTGATCAAAACCCTGGGCTTGGGATCCACTGCCTCCAGCGCCGAAACTACCGCGCGGGTTCCCTGCACCCGGCTCTCCATTATGCGTTTGCGCGCCGACGGGCTCCAACGTTGCGCCACCGGTTCACCCGAAAGATGAATCACCGCATCGCAACCGGCAAATGTATTCGGCGGCAGCGGACCACGCAGAGAAATCGCGGTCACCGAATGGCCGCGCGCGGTGAGGTAGGCTGAAAGTTTTCGCCCGATGAAGCCGGAAGCGCCGGTAATGGCAATTTTCATGGAAGGTAGAGTTCGATCGCTGAGCGAACAACCACTAGGATAGCGGAACGGCGGCGAACCCTAACCATTTGCCAACGATTCATTTGTGGCAGCCGTTACGATATGATGAAGTCAAGGTACTGTTTTACTCATCTTCATTCGGCTTATTCATCCGGGGATCGTTTTTCCCGGCGGTCACGTGGTCCGAATTTTCATGCACAAGTCATTTGACGCACAAGTCAGGGGGAGTGGTTCCCATGGAAACCAAACTAGCGCAAAACATACAAGAAGCATTCCTAAACAACGCGCGCAAAGATAAAACGTTCCTCACCATTTACCTGATGAGCGGCGTAAAGCTCTCCGGCCGGATTAAGAGCTTCGATAAGTATTCGGTGGTGCTGGAGTCCAACAACCAGGAACAACTGATCTTCAAGCATGCCATCTCCACCGTGGTGGTTTCCAGGCCTTTTCATGCGGGCGCTCCGCATGGTGCGGCGGGGAACGCGGCAAGTCCCGGACCAACCTCTCCCGGCCTGGCCGCCCCGGCAAACGCGCATACGGCCACCCATGCTGCGCCAGGCGTGCCGGTGCATGAAGGCGACCACTAAACTGCGGATTCGCTACCCCAAAACCGCAACTTCCATCAATGCGGCTCTTATCGCTTTCACCCAAGCGGTTTTAACTTTCATCCATACGGTTTTAACTTTCATCCATACGGTTTTAACTTTCACCCAAGCGGTTTTAACTTTCACCCAAGCGGTTTTAAAATGACGGACAAGGAACCCTCCGCAAAGTCGCGCATGCACGTCACCGAATCCGGCCAGGGCCCGGAGACGGTTATTCTGGTCGGTCTGCATTTAACATCTGAACACCGGAAGGAACACCGGAATGAACACCGGAAGGAACACCGCACGCCGGCTGATCGCAAAAAGCAACCGGCCAGCCTGGCTGCTACCGAAGAGTCGCTGGAGGAGTTGGCCTCGCTGGCCTTCACCGCCGGGGCGAAAGTCGCGGCACGCGAGATCCAATCGCGGCCCAAAGTGGATTCGGCCACCCAGATCGGCTCCGGCAAAGTGGACGAACTGAAAGCGCTGATTCTGTTTCACGAGGCAACCCATCCAGTAACGACAGTGATTTTCGATCGTGAGCTCTCCCCCACCCAACAGCGGAATCTGGAAAAAGCGCTGGACGTTAAAGTGCTTGACCGCACCCAATTAATTCTGGATATTTTCGCTCTGCGCGCCCGCACCCGGGAAGGCAAGCTGCAGGTGGAACTGGCCCAGTTGAATTATTTACTGCCGCGGCTCACCGGCCACGGCGCCGCCATGTCTCGACTGGGCGGCGGTATTGGAACCCGGGGGCCTGGCGAAACTAAACTGGAAACCGATCGCCGGCGCATTCACTCGCGGATTGCGGCCATCGGCCGTGATCTCGAAAAAGTTCGCGGCGGCCGCAGCACGCAGCGCCGGCAACGCCAGGCCGTTCCGTTGGCCACCATCGCACTGGTCGGCTATACCAACGCGGGCAAGTCCACGCTGTTCAATCGCCTGACCGGGTCTGCGGTTCTGGCCGACGCGAAAATGTTCGCCACGCTTGACCCCACGGTCCGCCACATCACTTTGCCGTCCAACCGCCGCGCCTTGGCCAGCGATACGGTCGGCTTTATCCGCAACCTGCCGACGACGCTGGTGAAAGCTTTTCGGGCAACGCTCGAAGAAGTAATGGAGGCCGATCTGCTGCTGCATGTGGTGGACGCCAGTTCTCCGCACGCGCCGGAACAGACGGCTCACGTGATGGCCACCTTGCAGGAGATTGGGGCCGACCGCACGCCGCAGATTCTGGTGCTGAACAAAATAGATCAGATCCCCGGTGTCGATCAGATTTCTGGCAATGATCCCGGCGGCGCGGCGCTGGCCCGGCGCATTTTGCAGGATCCGGATCATCAGCCTGCCGCGGCGGTCGCGGTTTCGGCTCGCACAGGCGACGGGTTTGCCCAGCTGTTACAAAAAATTGACCAGACTTTATCGCTGGACCCGGTCACCCGCTGCACTTTCCGTTTTCCGATTGCCGAAGGTGCCGGCATAAACTTGTTGCACGAACGCGCCAAAGTGATTGCCACCCGCTATTCGGGCGAGGATTGCGAAATCGACGCCGAAGTGCCGGATTCCATCCGCCGGCGCCTGCTTGCGAACCTGGTTTGCCTGCCCGGGAATCTGGTGTGAAGAGCTGGGCTATCATTTTAATAAGTCGGTAATGCATGAACGGGCCTAACTTATTAACGCTTTTGCGGATCTTTTTTGTGCCCCTGCTGGTGGCCGCGCTGCTCGGCCCGGCACTGCTGGCCCCCGGGTTGAGCCGCGTTCCGTTTTTTCCGAACCTGGTTTCTCCGGAGATGTTTGCCCTGGGCATCTTCCTGGCCGCGGCGGCTACCGATCTGCTGGATGGCTATCTGGCCCGGCGCTGGAAACAAATCACCACGGTGGGCACACTGCTGGACCCGATTGCGGATAAGTTACTGATTTCCGCCGCGCTGGTTTCGCTGGTGGATGTGCACCGGGTACCGGCCTGGATGGTGATTCTGATTATCGGCCGCGAATTCGCCGTTTCAGGCTTGCGCTCCATCGCCGCCGCCGGTGGGTACACGATCAAGGCGAGCGATTTAGGAAAGACCAAAATGGTGGCGCAAGTGGTGGCCATTTCGCTGGTGATCGCCGGCATCCGCTGGCCGCAGTTGAACTCCTTGGCAAACCTGGCAATGTGGGCCGTGGTGGTGTTCGCGCTGCTGTCCGCGGTGGGCTATTTTCTGAAATTCTGGGGTGTGGTGGACGATCAGGTGAAGCTGAACCGGCGGCGGGAAATTCTGGTCCTGCAACGGCAGCAGCGCAAAACGAAAAAATCGCGGACCGCTGCCTCGCGCCGGCAGGCGGGGCCCACGGCGGACGAGGTGTCGTCCCCTTTATCAACCCGCTTATCAACAGCGATGATGGACTTCAGGCAGGAAGGATCTGGCGCAAATTCGGATAGAAGGAACGGATGAAATCGACGGCCGCTTTGGTTGCCGTGTCTTCATCGCGATCGACAATGGGCACCACCACGCGGACCAGCGCCGTGTCGGTGCGGTTCAAACGCATGGAATCCATCATCACCCAAAATTTCGCGCGGTATTCGCTGGCCACCGCGCGATCCCGCGACTGATACCAATACAGCACCAGACTGCGGCTTTCGCCGTTGGAAACCACGTAGCGGTTGACGTCCAGCATGGTTCCCTGCCCGCCGTCCACTTGAATTTCACCTGAATTTAGCGGCACCCAACCGCTGCCGGGCAGGCAGTTTTTGGGCGAATGCGGAGCCTTGCCATTGCGCTGGGAACGGAACGCCGCCACAAAAAGGTTGGCACCCACGCGGTCGCGAACGTAGAGGCGGCTGAGCAAATCGTCGGCTTTCAAAATGTCACGAGTTTCCTGGTCCACCACGCCTTCCTGAAACATCTTCCAGGAGCCCAATTGATTTTCCAAAGTGGATAAAGCCCGGCCGACCGGAATCACCTCTGGACGCATGGCGCTTTGCAATAGCCCGCCTTGCATGACAATCAGCGCAGTGGCGGCCAGCATGGTGGAGGATCGCAGAAAGCCAAACATAGAATTGTTCATCGCTTGCACTCGTTCATCGCTTGCACTGGTTCATCCCTTCGCCAAATGATCCTGACTGAGATCCGGGCCCTGATCTTTTCCATGGTCGGGCCCTTGGCTTGGCCCCTGGTTGGACCCTTCGCCGGGGTGGCGGCCGGAGATCAGTTTGCTGACCAAAACATGGACGCCCGCCAGCAGCGCCACGGCAATCAGAAAAATAACCCAGCCCTCCAGTTCATGAAAAAAGCCCTGCGCCAATTCCACGCTGAATTCGCTTAAGATGCCGGTGATGGCCACGCGGCCGGCGTTGGCCAGAATGGCGATGGGAATCGTCACAATCAGCAGAAACCAGCGCATCCAAACCCGTTTGTCGAAAAAGTAAGCGTATACCTGGGAAAGAAACGTCAGCGAAAGCAGACTGCGAATTCCACTGCACGCCTCCACCACCGAAAGCTTTTGGCTGGCCAGTTCCAAAATGTTTCCGTCGCGTAACACCGGAATGCCCACCCAGCCTAATACGATTTCCGCCATCTGGCTGGCGAAAAACTGCAAGGGTAACGTGATCTGGTTGTAAATAACGGAGGGTATCGGAATCATGAACGGCAGCAGCAGCAGGGGGAAAGCCAAAGCGCGAATCAATTTGGTTCCGCCCACCAGCAGCAGCAAGCCAACCAGGGCAATCAGAAAGGAGGTGCGTTGCAGAAACAATTCCGCGGCCAGCATGCCCAAAAAGCCCTGCACCGCGGCCCAACCCATCACGGCAAGTCCCCACCAATTCGGCCGCAAATCCAAAGCCAGGACTTGTTCCTTGCGTTGCCAGGCAATGAACGCGGCCACCGCAGGCACAAAAAAGCCGTGACTGACGTCTTCATCGGTGGCCCATTGATTCACCAGCGCCCGCAAAATGGGAAAATAGGCCGCAATAAGCAGCACTGAGAACCAAGCCAACGGCACCCATGGAACGGTTGACACCTTCGCGACGGGTGGGTGGGCCGGAAGTTGATCGACTGCCGATGCCATAACCCTACATTAGAGTATATGTGATAATGAAGGCCGAAAAGCTGGAGTGGTTTGCGGAACTTAACTCACCTGTTTACAGTGGATTTTAGATTATGCTGAAGCATCTTACGCTGACCGCGTTTCTGGTGTGCGCAGGGGCGCGATGGCTGCCGGCCCAGGCCATAACTTGGTCCCAACAGAACGCCGAGACCCTGACGCACTACCGGGCCTTGGTGCAGATTGATACCAGCAGCCCGCCCGGCAACGAGACCAAAGCGGTGGAGTATCTGCGGAAGGTCTTCGACGCCGAAGGCATCCCCAATCAGACATTTGCGCTGGACCCAACGCGGGCTAATCTGGTGGCGCGCATTAAAGGCAATGGGAGCAAGCGGCCGCTGCTGATTCTGGCCCACACTGATGTGGTGGGCGTGCAGCGCGAAAAATGGCCGGTGGATCCGTTTGCGGCGATCCAGAAGGACGGCTACGTTTGGGGCCGCGGCACGGTGGACGACAAAGACAAGCTGGCCGCCAACCTGATGGTGATGCTGCTGCTGAAGCGCAGCGGTGCGGCGCTGGATCGCGACGTAATTTTTCTGGCCGAAAGCGGCGAGGAAGCCGATCCGGCGGGCGTGGGCATCAATTATATGGTGGAGAAACATTTTGACGCCATTGACGCCGAATTTGCCCTGACAGAGGGTGGCAGTGCCAGTCTGGATAAGGACGGTCACGTCGCAGTATTAAATGTGGAGACGACGGAAAAAGTCCCGCGCCGGGTGCGGTTGGTGGTGAACGGGACGGCGGGGCATGGCTCGGTTCCCCGCTTGGACAATGCGCTAACGCATCTTTCGATCGCTGTAGGCAAAGTGGGCACCTGGGAAACGCCCATGCGTTTGAACGATACGACGCGGACCTATTTCGAGAAGCTGGCCGCGATCAGTCCACCGGAGCAGGCCGCGCGGTATAAAGAGCTGATGGATCCCAGGAAGACCGCGTCGGCGCAACACTATCTGGCAGCGAATGAACCGGAGCATTATTCGATGCTTCGCACGTCGGTGGTGCCGACGATTTTGAAAGCGGGTTTCCGCATGAACGTAATCCCGTCGGAAGCCGAAGCGACGCTGGACGTGCGTGCGCTGCCCGACGAAGACGTGACGAAATTCTTTGCAGAGATGACGCGGGTGATTGGCGATGTGGCGGTGAAAATTGAACCGGTGGGCAACAGCCGTCCGGTGGCGCCGCCGTCGAGCCTAAACAGTGAAATGTACCGGGCGCTGGAATCGGTAAGCAAGCGGCTGTATCCTAAAGTTACGGTGCTGCCGGTAATGTTGACGGGTTCCACCGACATGGCCCAGTTGCGCGCCAAAGGTGTCCAGTGCTATGGCATTGGTCCGGCCACGTCCGCCGAAGACGGCTTTTTGTATGGAGCCCACAGTGACGTGGAGCGCCTGGCGGAAACATCACTTTACAAGTTTGTCGAGTTCACGTTCAACGCCGTGACCGAAGTGAGTACACACAAATGAAATCACTCATTTTTCTTCTACTCTCCACTGTTTTGAATGCCCAGACATTACCGGTTTTCGGCGATGCCCAGAAGGCCGAGTTGCTGAAGCACTATCGCGCCCTGGTGCAGATCGATACCACGGCTGGCAACGAGACCAAGGCGGTGGAGTATCTGAAGAAAGTGATCGAAGCCGAAGGCATTTCGACCAAAACATTTTCGGTGGATCCCGCGCGGGCGAATCTGGTGGCGCGGTTGAAGGGCAACGGGAGCAAGCGGCCGCTGTTGTTGATGGCGCATACCGATGTGGTGCGCGTGCAACGCGAAAAGTGGCCAGTGGATCCATTTGGCGCCGTGATGAAGGACGGCTACATCTGGGGCCGCGGCAGTGTGGACGATAAGCCGATTCTGGCGACCGAATTGATGACCTTCCTGATGCTGAAGCGGAGCGGAGTGACCCTGGACCGCGATGTGATTTTCTTCGCGGAATCGGGCGAAGAAGGCGAAAGCGAATTCGGCGCGGAGTTCATGGCTCGCGAGCACTTCGATGAACTGGACGCGGAATACGCGTTAACTGAAGGCGGCGGCGGGACACTTGAAAACGGCCGCGTTGCGACGGTTCAAATTCAGACCACGGAAAAATCGCCCAAGGGTGTGCGGCTGATCGTGAACGGGACGTCGGGTCATGCGTCGGTACCGCGCGTGGACAATGCATTAGTGCATCTATCGTCCGCTGTATCTAAAGTAGGCGCGTGGGAGACTCCCATGCGGTTGAACGATACGACGCGGTCGTATCTGGAAAAGCTGGCGACCATCAGTACGCCCGAAAAAGCGGCGCGTTATAACGGATTACTGGACCCGCGCAAGAGTGCGAGCCTGCAACGCTATTTTGCGCAGAACGAGCCGGGTATTTATTCCATGCTGCGGACGTCCATCTCTCCCACGATTCTGAAAGCAGGCGTGGTGACCAACGTGATTCCGTCAGAGGCCGAAGCGACGCTCGACATTCGCGCTTTGCCCGATGAGGACATCAACAAGTTTTACGACGAACTGAAGCGGGTGATTGGCGATCCGGCCGTAAAAGTGGAGCCGACTACGTTTGGTGCGCGGCCGCTGGCACCCCCTTCGAAGCTGGATAACGAAATGTACAAGACGCTGGAGGCCGTGAGCAAACGTTTGTATCCGGGCGTGACGGTGTTGCCGTCGATGTCCACCGGCGCGACGGATATGGCGTTTTTGCGGGCCAAAGGCGTGCAGAGTTACGGCATCGGCACCGCCAACAACGA
>JANXYJ010000039.1 GCA_025350105.1 Terriglobia bacterium
CCCGTCAGCTGCCGCCCTCCACGCGCATGAAATGTTGGAACAAATACGCAAATCGAGATCAACTCGGCTCGGAATTCAATTCGAGCCGCGCGCATTCGAACCGCGCAAGCGCAGCGGCCGCACGTTGGCCGAGATAGTCCGGCTGAGGCGTTTCGGACGCGTTCAAGACGCTAGTAGGGCACAGCCCGACTAGCGCGGCTAGATCCTTTTTGGAGTGACGATAATACGTCTTAACGGACGTGGGTGTAGTGCCAACTCTCATGACCCCCTTTCTCAGCAATCTCCGAGCAGCCGACTACTCGCCCAAAGCGAACGAGCCTAGCGTTTACAACATTCGCGGCACCTCGACCGCGCCAGGACTCCGTGCTTTGAATTCTAGTGCCGAATCTCCGAAAAACCGATCCGTAAAGAGAGGACCGCGATGATATCATTACTTTTCCAAACGAGTATCACCCCGAAAGGCCCGACAATGAGCCTCCAGCAAATGTTCAAGTTCTGTAGGTTATTCAGACACGAGGTGGAACGTGCCTTTTAGCGATGTGGTGAAAATTGTCGCGAGCATATTAGCTTCTATTGGGGGAGCGGGCTTTATCATAATCGCCCTATCAAGCTGGCTCGGTAAGGTATGGGCTAACCGCCTGTTGGAGGCGGATCGAGATGTCCATGCGCAAAAACTTGAATCGCTACGAGCAGATTTGGCACAGCGTAATCAAGAAGTTATGGAGACAGCCCGTGCTGGCTATACCAAAGAACTGGAATCGCACAGAGCCGAACTCGCCCTTAAAAACCAGGACGCACTTGAAGCGGCACGCGCAGCCTACAGCATTGACGTGGAGAAGTTACGTGCACAGCTTCTGCAAATTAATCAAAGCGCTCTAGAGTCTGAGCGAGCACAGTACGCACTCGAAATTGAAGAGTTCAGGGCCTCCCTGGCAAGCGCGAACACTGAGTTGAGTGCCGAGCACAAGGCTCGGAGAGATTACGAATACGAAGCACGTAAGCGCCTCTACAACGAATGCGAACCTCTGCTCTTTCGTCTTGCCGAAGCTTCGGAAGGCGCCATCCATCGCATTTTTAGCCTTTGCCGCACTGCGCGAAACGGTGATTTGGGACCACAGCGGCCCAACTGGCTTCAATCGCCCGGGTATTACATGGCCTCAACAATCTACAATCTGCTCTTGCCGCTAGCGGCGTTCCGGCTCTTGCAGGATAAGATTACCTTCGTCGATCTGACCGTGGATACTCGTATCAGTAGTCAGTATTTGATCGGAAAATGGCTCAAGATGTCGTTCACGGAAGATTTCGTGCTGGCAAAAGAAGCTCCCGAGTTAACATACAAGCCTTTCGAAGGGACCTGGGAGGAGTTGCGAGACACGGAGCCAGAGATATACTGGCGACAGGGCGTAACTCTCGGACGGTTGGACATCGCGATCGAAGGCGTAATTAAACGAACCGCTGATGGTAAAGCGCAGTGCATGAGCTTCGGCGAGTTTGAGAAATACTTCGAAGATGATATTAAGACGACTGGTGCGACCTTCGGGGCGTTCGTGGATATTTTCTTACACTTTCACCCGATGAAGCGGCCAATCCTGTGGCGCATTCTTGTACTACAGGCTCATCTCCACACAGCACTCTTGGAGAGCTTCAGCGAGCATGGCGCGACCAGCTTTATTACCGATGTTCCCGGCGATTTCCAAAGAAGGGATAAGGCGAAATTGGATTGGCGATTGCCCGGCGACGCGTGCTATGAGGCTGACATCATGGAGCCAGTGCGCGTATCAGACTCCTATCTGCGTCGGAGGATTCCCGGCATTCTGCGTGAACAGAAGCCACTATCGCGATAATAGGAATTAACGGACGTCGATGCAGTGCAAGCTCTCATGACGCCCTTTCTCGCCAATCTCCGAGTAGCCGACAATCCGCCCGAATGTCAGGCCAGACTTTCCGGAAGGCGGTATTTGAGGAGTCCCGCTTGTCCTTCCGCTGGACGACTGGGCGGTCTAGTCAAACACTTCGACATATCTCGCAATCGCGAACGTTCGCTTATTGATGTTGGGATCGCGCCTTCACCATTGGTAGCTCAGCAGCATGGCCGCGCAACGTCCGCGCCGTCTAGCAGGGGTGCGGAAAAACTCTCACTAGGCTGAATGCCGTCCCGCCCTCGAAAGGGATTCTATTCGAGCATCTTGGTGACTGCGAATTCGTCCGCGCTAAACGTGTGGGACGCAGTCGTGCGCCCGTCGCGCTTTTGCCGTCCGAAGCTAAAATAGCCGAAGGATAGCGCCGCCAAAGCTGGCCATTGGACGAATTCCCGCAGCGGCAGCTGCCTTACCACCGCTGCCCGATCTGTGTGCGACTTGTCTGGCTGCGGCATCATATAAACGGCGCCCGTCGGTTTTGCTTTGGCCAAATTCGAACGGGGCCAGATTCAACACAGCGCTGAACAGCGAAAAAATCATCAGGCCGCGAACGAAAGCGAAGCCGGCGCCAGTCAGTGTGCCATGCGCCATTCCCATCGTCAGCCAACAACCAAGAAATGTCAGCACGTTGGCCAAGGGCCCGCCCGCCGTAATCAGAATGGTTCGCGCAGACAGATTGCGTTCATGCTTAGGCAATCCAAGATATCCGCCGCCCAGTTTTCCGTGCCACGCAACGCGGGTCTGCCCGTTGCCCTCTACCGTAATCGCAAGCGGCGTCACCCGGAAAACCGACAACCGGAAACCCATTAACGTTCCCGCCACCGCGTGTCCGGCCTCATGCACGAAGATCCCCGTCCAGGCATAGGCAAGGAAGACGAACAGATTGTCACTTCCCGGTGTTGGCGAGGCCACGGCTGGCAGGCGCGAAAGAAATACTACTCCTGCCATCAAGAGCGGAGCCACCATCAAGAGAATGACCGATAGCCGGCCCACGGCTCTGCCCAAAGCGCGCATCTAATGAGGTAATCGGATGCGTTGGGGGTTTGCGTTAGGGGAATCGCGCTTAGAATGTTGCCTTTAGTGGAGTTGCCTTGATTTTTGGCTAGTACGACCGCGCAGAAAGTAATGCTCAAAGGCACCCAGCGGCTCAAAAATCATGCTTGATGCCAAATACCGCGTATTGCCCCCCAGCGGGCACTTTGGCGAAAACTTTTTCGATCTTGGGGAGATGCTTATAAATACCCTCCGGCAGGAACAGAAAGTTGGAAGTGCGGACCGGCCTCAAGCGCCCCGCTTGCATCAAGCGCTTGGCCAAAGGTGCGCTCATCAGTTCCGCGTCAACATCGACAGGGCACCGGCGCACGATCATTCGCGTTGCCGGATTCCAGGGGTTGTGCTCAATCATGCAGAAGACTCCGCCCGGCCGGAGTACACGGTGAATCGATTGGCTAAGCGCCTGGCGATCCTGGCCATGCACGTGATGGTACACGCACACGGCGGTAACAAAGTCGAAACTCTGGTTGGGAAACGGCAAATCGCCGAGCTGGCTTTGTAGCCGGACTTCTATCGCATCGCCGGCTCCATTGGCCAGCATTTTGTTCGAAGGATCGCACCCCATGGCAGTCCGGAAATGGGGCGCCCCCAGACCCAGCAACTCCCCTTGGCCGCAGCCCACATCCAGCCAGTCCATATTACTTGTATCGCCGCCACGGTCCGCGAAAAAGCTCTGGATCAGCTCCCACTTCCGGCGATGGAAGAATGCCGAACCCGAGGAAAACGTATCGCGCAGGGGATCGCGCAGAATCTCGTCATAGCTGGGCGCGTACTGGTCAAATTCGCTCATGGGTTTGCCTTCCTGGGATCCAGCAGGGTCAATGCCGCGTCCTTGCGCTCCAAAAACTGATAGCCGTTTTCGTCCCCGCCTACCGCGCGATAGTGTTGCAGAAGATAGGGCTCCATGATTAGTTCATCTTGTGTGGGTGGGCGATAGGACGAAGACTGGTGAGCCCAGAGCCGTGGTGCGTGATCCCACACAACGTAGCGTGGTTTGTGCGCTTCCAGACTCTTCACCGCATCGCGGAACTGCTGCTCCGTATTGTAGCCGTATAAAAGGATACTGTAGCGGGTGGGATTAGTGCCCCCGCTTAAAAAGTAATATTGGGGTGCGTAGGGATAGACAAAAATATTCTCGCCCGCTTGGGTGCGCTGCAGGAGGAACGGCAGGACTGCATCCGCACTATGGCCCCTAATACCGCCTCGAGGTGTGTCGATACGGTACGGTGCGATCATGGCCACCAGTGGATTCAACAGTGCCAGCGCAAAACTGCAAGCCGTTGCCACTTGCATTGCCGAAAAGGACCATTTCCCCCGCGTCTGGTGGAATAGATAGAACGCAAGCAGAATGAACAGCGGAGATCCAAACACAATGTGTATCAGGTCCTTACGGTGCATTTCGGAAAGCCACAAAGCGGCTCCCGCGATCCAATAAGGCCAGGTGAGCCGATCAAACGCCGCCCGGCGATTGCATAACGACAAGACCAGCAAAATGCCGGGAAGCGCCAGGGCCATAGCAAAAGGAATCGAAAACAATACGCCGAGGAATATCGCAACCGCTGGGGGGCCGAATGCACTGAAGGATGGCACAAACACATCCCTGTACATTTCATGAAAGCCCAAGCCGTAGCTCACGTTGTTGATGGCGTTGTAATTACGCAACGGCCACAACAAGGTGGCCTGAATCAAATCTGTCAATCCGCCAGCTCGCCAGAACAGCGCCAGAGTCAAGCCGATGATCGAGGCATAGCCGCCCAACAATGTAACGGCGCGGCGCAAGATAAATTCCCGGCCATTCAATAGGGGCAACAAAAACAGGAACGCCGCACACAACAGCCCACCTTTCGGCAACATGACCAAACTGGTCAACCCCGCTCCAGCACCCGCCCCAAACAATATCAGAGGATTTCTGTGCTTAATCCATGCCATAAATGCCGCAAATGCCCAAAGACCCGTGAGCGTACTGTCCATGTGATGGCTGACAGTATTCCAATAGCGATACGAAACTGCCACGAAGAAAACGACCGGCGCCGCGATCCATTCGCGTCCCTGCGTCGGTCTAGGCAATCCGCGCGCCAAATACAGAAGAAGTACAGTAATCCCGAGGGTCGTCACCAGAAGGCAGATTCTGCTGGCGACCCAAGTTGTTCCCAGTAACTTGAAGAATAAAGCCAACCAATAAAATGTACCCGGACCCATCACTTCGAAAAAATCTCGGTAGGGGACTTGTCCGTCCAAAACGCGAACCGCAGCAGCGGTCAGCGTGCCCTCGTCCCCTTGATGCGACAGCACATGCAGAAACGGGAGGGAATAGAGGATGGAGCAGACTGCAACCATGACATAGGGTCGCCAGTCGGATCGCCGCACAGGCTCCTTCGAAAACTCCTCCGAAGCAACACGGGTTAGGCGGTCTGGCGGCGTGACCAACATGATTTCACTGCCGCTGCGCGGCGTTTTTTGATAAACCGGATTGTGCTAAACCGCTATGTGACAAGAGGTGTGTCTCTGCATTCACGAGCGGAATCGGACCAGGATTGGTTGAATCCGGCGAAACCAACCAGGCTTCTCGGTCCGAAAAATAGTGCATCAACTCCGCGTTGCTACGGGCATCCATCTCCCGCGCCCAAACCACTTGGGAATGATCGATATCCGCGGCGTTATACACCCAATCGTCAGATAATTTGTGCCCAGTGTGCTCCGCCGAGTAGCGAACCAACACCAACTGTTTGCCAGGGTAGCTCTGCAGTTGTGCCAGCACCGCGGCGCGAGGCAACCCTAGCGGTTCAGATCCATACCAACTGCTGGGCCAGCGTTCCACTGCGATAGCCAAAGGCCCGGAGAACGCCCGCAACCCAGCCAGCAAGAGGCACGCCACTACCGTATAGCGCACCCAGGCCACGCCCCAACTGGGCTTGCTGGCCCGCAAGTGCCGCATGCATTGCAGCAGAATCACATACATGCCGCCCAGGAACGGAGCCACGTAATGCGGAAACAACCATGGATTGACGCAGAGCCCAACGGCAAAGATGGCTCCCGCAATCATCAGGTATCGAATGCGGCGATCGCCAAACAACGTGGGCATCATCAGCAACGGAAGCGCTAAGGCGAAGCCAACGACGAAAAATCCAGCGATGCCAACTTTTTCGAGGGTGCGCTCCGCAAAACCGGACAGAGTTCGTGTCTGGTTGAATTCGGCTAACTCCTCCTCAACATAAAACGCCCGCATTACTTCGTGCCGGTGAACGGGCACAATCCGCGGGGTCTGCCAGATAAAGTGCGGCGCCGGCGCATAAGCATCGCGGTTGATTTTGTAGGGAATGGTAGACCAATTTCCGAAAACGCGGTCATTGTAATACGCCATGCCGGCCAGGGTTAGAACCAAGAGCGCACAAGGCGCCGCCAGCCGAAGCGCCGCAGTGCGCCATTCGAACAGATTGTCCTTGCTATCTTTCACCCGCCACCAGAAAAACATCGCAACGGCCGGCACAGCTACCAACACGCCTTCGAACGGACGGCTATTGCCCACGATGGCCAAACCCAGCGCCATTAACAAAAGGTTGCGCACGTCCCACGCCCGGCGAAGCCGCGGCAGCGCGCCCAGCACCAGCGTGCCTCCAATGGCTGGAACGAAGCCACCGTGATAGGCGTTGATCCAGTAGCTGAACAGCGCCAACCTCAATACGGCCAATAGACCGCCAAACATGGCCCACTTTCGCGGCAGCCAACCGGCCAACATCCAATACAGAACACTGCAGAAAACGCCGGAGCTGAGCAAGACGCCGAACCAAGGATTTCCAAACAGCACCTTCCCCGCAGAGAGAAAAATTCCTTGCGCGGGAAAGTACATCGACATGTATGTGGGTAGATGGCTGATGTGAAAGCTTTCGAAATGCTGCCACATCGGATGGGTAGGATTGGTGAGGCGCCCGGAGGCAAAGGTATCTGCCGCCAGCAGGTAACTGAATTCATCGTGAACGTAAGGCTTTGGGATCGGGATAATAGGCAGCAAAGCCAGACGCAGCACGCATGCCAGGAGCCCGATGGTCACCAGCATCCAACCGCGGCGGCCGGCCAGCCGCCCCAGAAAGCTCTCAACAATTTCAAACTGCCGGGAAGCCAGGTTGGGCAGCGCGAACGCCAGACTTAAACTGAGTATGCTGGTGGCGGCCTCAATCACCAACAGGGTTGGCTTGGACGATAACGCTTCCACAATCATGCGTGGGGCCTATCCTTTTATCGGGACACCGCTTACCGCGCGGCGCTCGTAGATGCGGCGATCGCCATTTTGAAATTCGGGCGACCGCTCGTCTGGGCGGGGGGAATTATTAGCAGATGTATATCTACCGCCGCTTTGGAACAAGTTTTGATCCGTTACGGGAACGGGATATGGATCGGCAGCCAACAACAACGCTGCGCGCGCGATCCCGCCCTCCGGAGCCGAGAGGTTCATCGTCTGCGAAACGATGTAAAGCGGCCGCCCTTTCGTCTCTTCGTATGTGCGGGCAACATAGTCCCCAATCACGCCTAGCGCCAAAAGAATCATTCCGCAAAACACACACTGCAGCACGACAATGGACGCCCAGCCGGGGACCAGAGTTCTAGTCCAAATGGCTTGATACAGCACGTAACACAGATACACCATCCCGGCTCCGCTTAACGTCAATCCCGCTGCAATGCTCAATCGCAGCGGTAAAGCGGAAAACGACGAAATCGCCGTCCAGGCGAATTTCACCATCTTCGTCAGCGGATACTTGGTGTTTCCCGCGGCTCGCGATTGCCGCTCGAAAGGCAACACCACTTCGCGCAATCCCAGCCAGGCCACCAAGCCACGCATGAACCTGTGGTGTTCGCGAAAAGTGCGCATGGCCAATACGGCCCTGCGGCTGAACATCCGGAAATCGCCCACTTCTTCAGCCAGCCGCTTGTCGGCCAACCGCCGCATCATCTGATAGAAGATAGCGGCGCTGAATTTCTTAAATACCGTCTCGCCCTGCCGCGAAATGCGTTGCGGAGAGACCACGTCATAACCCTGCTGCATCAACTCCAACATGCGCGGCAAAATTTCGGGCGGATCCTGCAAATCCGCGTCCATAATGACAACCGCATCGCCTTCGGCGAAATCCAAGCCCGCCGTGATGGCCGCCTGGTGCCCGAAATTGCGGCTGAAATCGATCAGCTTCACGCGCGGGTCAACTCCCGCCGCGCTGCGGATCATTTCCGGAGTCGCGTCCGTGCTCCCATCATTGACAAAAACTACTTCCCAATCGATCCCGCGTAACGCTGCCTCCAGGCGATCAAGTAGCAAGTGAAAGGACTCAGCCTCATTGAACACCGGAATTATGACGGAAAGCAGCATGGTTCACCCGGAAACTTTACCTGAAGAAATTATCCGTAAACGATCGCTCACCCAGAAACGATCGTTCACCCAAAACCATCCCGCCCATAATCCGGAAAAAAGAGGAGGCCCTCACTCGTTTAACCAGTCGGTTGAGCCGGGGTCGAAGACTCCCCATTTCAAAATCTAAAACCTGCACCGAAAAATGAGGGGCGACCAGGCGAACTCTGCACTTCACCCCTCCTTCTTCGACATCGCGTGCCTCCAGACTAGCTCGTGTAAGTATTGAGCTTGGTGCCGATGTTGCCGAACGCCGCGTTGATCTTGGTAGCCAAGCTGGTCATACCGGCGGTCGCTGCCAACGCGATCAACGCTGCTACCAGCGCGTATTCGATCAGATCCTGACCGTTTTCTTCACGGAAATTCTGCATCTTGATGTACAACTTTAGAACGAGATCGCTCATTTTGACTCTTCCTCCTGATTTGTGATGGCGCCCCAAGGTGAACTTGGAGACACACTTCTTATGGCAATTCGAGATCCAACCTTTTGAACGCGACATCGTCACGCAAAATCAACTATTTGCAGTTAGCCTTGCGCATTCGGCGTCAACGCGTGTATACAGTCCGCTTAGGAAAGCGTCACCTCAGCGACGCGCTTCGCTGGTATTTCGGGGACGAATCTTGGCTAAATAGTTGGCGCCGAACCTATTTTGCAACTTTAAGTACACAGTGACCGGTTGGCCGCTCAATTGCCAGTTTCTTTTAAGATGGCGTTTGAACGGAATCGAGAACTGACTCTGCTGATCGCCGCCGTTGGCATCACCCGCTTTACCTTCCGCAGCCACGCTCTGTACGATATCGATTCCGTGAATTTCGCTCTCGCCATCAACCACTTCAGCCCGGCCGCGTACCAGCCCCATCCACCGGGCTACTTTCTCTATGTGCTGCTGGCCAAGTTGGTGAACCTTCTTTTTCAGGACCCAAATACCTCGTTGGTCAGTCTGAGCATTGCGGCCAGTTGCGGTGCCGCGTGGGCAATCCATAAATTGGCCGCCGAATGGTTTGGTCGCCGCGCCGCAACCTTCGCGGGTCTCATCTTTTTATGCTCGCCTCTCGCCTGGTTCCATGGAACAGTCGCTCTCACTTATATGATCGAAGCGTTTTTCTCGGCTGTTCTCGGTCTTCTATTCTGGCGCGTGCGCAACGGCGGCCCGGTATCAGTTGCGGCTATAACACTGGGCATTGCAGCCGGTATCCGGCCTTCCACGCTTTTGTTTCTAGGTCCGCTCTTTCTCTACTCGTTGTTATGCCAAAAATCGTTACGCCAAAAATCGAACGCCCGCGTGCGAGCCCTGCTGTTGCTCACCGTCACCATTTTGGCGTGGGCTATTCCAATGATTCAGTCCAGCGGCGGATGGGGAGTCTATAGCGGAGCGCTATGGACGTTGTGGACTCTCGTCCCAGCTCAACAAACTGTCGTCAACTCCTCGCTGGTCAACTCGTTGGTAAGGGCGATCACGATTGCCTACATTGGTCTGCTCGCGTTTGGAAGCGTCGCCATTATTTGGATACTAGCCCTTTTGTCGCGTATTTCCCATCGAGACGGCGCATCCCAAGCGAGCCTCACTCCGTCGCAATTGCGCAACTTCATCGCGGTTTGGCTCCTGCCTGGTCTGCTGTTTTTCACCTTTGTTTTCCTCAAATTTGTCAACGCGGGCTATCTGCTGGTTCTCTTCCCGCCGCTCTGTGCGTGGCTGGGCTTACGAGCGTCGCGGTGGTATGGCCAAACAACTTGGTATAACCAAACTGCCGGCGCCGTCCCCCTGAAAGTCTTTTTGCTTTCGGCGGCAATGGCTTTTAACACGGCCATTTTCTTATTCGCGCCGGTGTACTGTTCCTATCGTGGGGTGCGGGAGTTTGAACGGGAATTGGGCCAAATCCGCGCCGAATTGCCGAAAGCCGTTTCGCCGTCCGATACGCTGATTGTCGGCTTCGATTCCCATACGCTCGGCTACCGGCACGCGGGATATTATTTGGGTAACTATTCGACTGTCCAATACCCGGAGGTCCTTCTTCCTTCCACAAAAAAAGCGGCCGCGAAACAGGTTTTTTCCATGGCCCATCAGGATACCTGGTTGGCGGACGATCTGGGTACCGGGAGATACCGGCAATTTGTCCTTTTTCCTTTGCCCAACGCCGCGCAATACAACGAGTTTCTAGCCCCGCTCCTGACCAAGCTTCCTGCCGAGGACCGCAAAACCATTCGTATTGGGCAGCACGACTACAGCACTTGGCCGATCCGGGATTTAGCCATCCTGTTCCCAACTACGACCTCCCCGTGTATCGGTGGAGTCAATTCCGTGGCCTCTGTATACATCCGTTGACAGCGGGAAGCACGAGTGTTTCGCAACTCCTTGTTTCTAGATGCCTTCGAGGGTCGTCCCAATTGGATTTCCGATTGCCTTAAATAAGAGTGGCGGAGAAACCCTTCCGGGCTGAGTTTCCGATTCTCAAAAGGAGGAACTGGACATGAAAGAGTTGATTTTCATGCTCTACATACGCGGGCAGAGACTGCGCGAGGAGCATGGGCAGGATCTGATCGAATACGCGTTGATTGCGGCGCTAATCGCTTTGGCTGCAACAGTTGGCATGAGCACGGTGGCGAACAGCATCAATGCGGCATTCACCAGCGTGGGGACCCATCTGAACACCTATACCAGCTAAAGCAATGCACTCCATCGCGTGGTGGCCGACCCTGGCCGTTCTTTTCGTGGCAACGCTTACGGACCTGCGGGACCGCAGGATACCGAACTGGCTAGTAGTTCCATTTTTAATAGCCGGTTTGGGCGTTTCCGTTTTCGCGAATGGAGCAGCAGGCCTAGGCCATAGCGTGTTGGGTTTGTTGGTGGGTGGTGTCGCGACGGGGGTTTTTTACTTGCTGGGCGGCATGGGCATGGGTGACGTAAAACTGTGCGCCGCAGTTGGCGTATGGGTGGGGCCCAATCAAATGGCATTGGCGCTGGTCGCGATTGCATTAGCCGGCGGGGGATTGGCAATCCTTTGGGCCTGGAGCAAAGGGATTTTGGCTGATTCGCTCGGCTCCACGGGTACTCTGCTGGCGGGGTTCGGAAAACAGGGCCTGCGGCCGCATGCGGAAGTGAATTTGAAAAACGCCAAGGCGCACAGCATTCCTTACGCCCCGGCCATCGCCCTCGGCACCATCTTTTCGTTTTTTATGGTTGGAGCATAGCAACACACGCATTTAAAGAAACGCTGAGAGAATACGTGACTTTTGCAACGTTAATCAAACATGACGCGAGGTACTTCGGAGGATGTCTAAAAGCATAATGTCGTCGCCGGCCTACAGTGGGGATTCGCTAGGAGTAGGAGTGCTCGCCGTAGGGGTGATTTCGTCCCATAGCGAGCGCAGGACAGCCATGGTGAAGGCCTTGGCCGGCCCGCAAGCTCGCATCGCGCTCACCTTATCGGCTCTTCCGAATCGTCACGAAGTCTCGAAAATCACCGACGCCAAGTGCGACGTCGTCATCGTGGACATCGACAAAAATTCCGATGATGCCATCGATCTTGTGGAAACACTTTCGGGTTTGGACAGTGCCATCACGGTCATGGTGTTTGGCCGCCCGGACCCAGAACTTCTGGTCCGCGCCATGCGCGCCGGTGCCCGCGAATTTCTGGCGGAGCCCCTCGTGGCCGGCACGGTTGGAATTGCTTTGATCCGCGCCGCTGCCCGCATCCAGGAAGGCCGCCGTCAGAAAAAAGTGACTGGCAAACTCTTCGTTTTCACCGGCGTGAAAGGCGGCACCGGAGTCACCACGTTAGCCAGCAATTTCGCCTTGGCGTTGGCCCGGGAATCCGCCGGAAACCCAGCGGCCAGGAAAGTATCGAAACAAGCCCCCGAAGATGCGGCCGACACCACGCCCAAAGTGGCCCTGGTAGATTTAAACCTGGCTCTAGGGGACGCCGGCTTAACGCTTGGTGTTCGTTCCAAATTTTCGCTGTTAGACGCCCTGGAGAACGAAAATCGGATCGATTCCGAATATTTGGGGGCGTTGCTGGCCACGCACGAATCTGGATTATCTGTCCTGTGCGCGCCGGAAACTTCAAGCTTCGAGAGCCCGTCCGCGACTGGCGTGGATGCGGTATTGCAAACCTTGCGGGGCGATTTCGACTATCTGGTGGTGGACGCCGGTTCCACACCGCGAGAAGAGTATCGGCGGCTTTTCAGGGAAGCAACTACGGTCTTCCTGGTGGCGCAGATCAGCGTGGTTGGGCTGCGGAATGCGAATCGGCTGATTACGCAGTTTTTCGACGACACCAGCAATCTTGAGGTGGTCCTGAATAGCTACCAATCCCGCGCCGAGGAAATTGACGAGGCCAGCATTAACAAGGCCTTGACGAAGTCCCCTGCCTGGAAGATTCCTCATGATCCGGCTTCGCTACTGAAAGCCCAAAATAGTGGAACGCCATTGATCGGTATGCAATCTCCGGTCTCTCGTGCCATCGTTGACATCGCACAATCCATTGTCGGCAAGATTCCCCAGCCAACGAAGAGGAAGGTATTTGGCCTGTTCTAGGCCCGCTCGGTTAGGTCACTTATGGAAACCGTAAGATTTGAACAATTCAAGGCTAGTGTCCACCGCACGCTTCTTTCCAAGCTAGACCTAGAAAAACTGGCAACCGTAAATAACGCCAAAGCGAAGCAGGCGATCACAGGACTGATTCAGGAAATTGTAACCGAAACTAGGGTGCCGCTCAACCTGGCTGAAAAGGAACGGGTGGAGTCCGACTTACTCGACGAAGTCTTCGGTCTCGGCCCCCTCGAGCAACTGTTGAAGGATCCCCTGGTCTCCGACGTCCTGGTGAATAACAAGGACCATGTCTTCGCTGAACGCGGAGGCATCTTGGAGCGGGTAAACATTGCTTTCCGCGACGACCGGCACTTACTGCAAATCATTGATCGCATCGTCTCCCGGGTGGGCCGCCGCATCGACGAATCTTCCCCGATGGTGGACGCCCGCCTGCCGGATGGTTCCCGCGTCAACGCCATAATACCGCCGCTGGCGCTTGATGGGCCATCGCTTTCCATCCGCCGTTTCGCAAGTGGGCCGCTTTCGCCCAACCGTCTAGTAGAACTGAAAAGCATTTCGCCCGAAATGATGCAGGTTCTGTCGGCGGCTGTGCAGGCACGCATCAGCGTTTTGATTTCGGGCGGCACTGGCGCCGGCAAAACAACCCTGTTGAACATTCTCTCCCAGTCCATTCCTGGAAATGAGCGGCTGGTGACCATTGAAGACGCTGCGGAATTGCAATTGGCCCAGGAAAATATTGTTCGCCTGGAAACGCGCCCAGCCAATGTTGAAGGCCAGGGTGCCATTCGCCAACGTCAACTGCTGATCAACAGCCTCCGCATGCGGCCCGATCGCATCATCATCGGTGAGGTCCGTGGCGAGGAGGCCTTCGATATGTTGCAGGCCATGAACACCGGCCATGAAGGCTCCATGGCAACCATCCACGCGAACACGCCGCGCGATGCCATCTCCCGGTTGGAATCGATGGTAGCCATGTCCAATCTGAATTTACCGGAAAAGACGGTTCGCCAGCAGATCGCTTCCGCCATCAATGTGGTAGTACAGGTGACTCGCCTAAGTGACGGAAAACGGCGAATCACCAGCGTTTCGGAGATTACCGGAACCGAGGAAAACGTCATCAGCATGCATGAAATTTTCAGCTTCGTGCGCAAGGGAATTGGCCCGGACGGCACCGTGGTTGGCACCTTCAAACCCACCGGCATCCGCCCCAAGTTCTTAGAAAAACTCCGGATCGCCGGCGTCCTGCTGCCCGCGGAAATCTTCGAACGCACCATGGAGGTTGGCTAACACCATGCCCGTGCTGATTGCCGTTAGTTTTCTGATCGTTTTTGTGCTGACGATCTTTCTCGCCTTCGCCATGGGCGGAGACGGATCGCAACAGGTCGAGAAGACCCGCAAATTACTGGAATCGGTAACCGCGCCGGTTCGCGATGCCGCTGACGGACTTCTGGATGTCCGCAAGCGCGAAGTCTTTAGCACCATTCCGTGGCTTAACCAGAAGCTGACCGAAATGGACATGCCTCGCCGTCTGCAACTGTTGCTTACGCAAGCAAACTTGCAGTGGACGCCTAGCAGGTTCTTGCTGGGATCGGTTGTACTGGGGGCCTTTTCCTGGTATCTGATCTACCTGCGCACCGACGTGGCCTGGGTTTCCTTGATCGCGGCTATAGCCATCGGCCTGCTGCCGCTGCTGTTTGTTTTCCGTAAGCGGGATTCGCAAATGAATGCGTTTGAGCGTCTATTGCCGGACGCGATCGGCCATATGGTGAGCGCCCTGCGAGCCGGACAAAGTATGAATTCGGCTTTGAACGTGGTAGTTCGGGAGGTGCCTGACCCCGTGGCGCGTGAATTCCGCATCTGCGCGGACGAACAAAACTTTGGGTTGGAGCTGCGCACGGCAATGCAAAACATGTCCGAGAGAGTGCCTCTTCCGGATCTCCAAATGGTGGTGACCGCCATTCTGATCCAACGCGAAAGCGGCGGCAATCTGGCGGAAATCCTGGAAAAGACGGCTGCGGTAGTTCGCGAACGTTTCCGGCTGCAAAAGCAAATTCGGGTCCATACCGCCCAAGGCCGCCTCACCGGCTGGATTCTTTCGGGGCTGCCCGCACTGCTCGGCTTCGGACTGTATCTGCTGGCGCCGGACCGAATGGCAGTCCTGTGGACGCGTCCGATTGGGGTGACCATCCTGTGGAGCGCGTTCATCAGCAACCTCATTGGCTTGTACATCATTCGCAGGATCGTAAAGATTCGCTTTTAGGATTTCATATGGTTATCGCTGCTCTCACATTTCTGCTGTTGTTCTGCCTGGTGGTAGTCGTAGGCATTGGCGTCTATGGCCGCGGAACCATGCAGAAACAATTGGCTTCGGCTATCTCTTCCCCTGCCGACCAATCGTCGCTGCTCGAACGTTTACGCGCCAAGCCCTCCGCTTCCATTGAAGCTATGGTGCAGCCATTCCAAAAGGTTCTGCCCAAATCCTCAGCCGAAATGTCTGTGATTCAACAGCGCCTGGTGCGCGCCGGTTACAGGGGAGAATCTTACGTCAACATTTTTTACGGGCTCAAAGTGTTAGTTCCCGTCACCTTGGCGGTGTTCGCCACCGTCAGTGGCGCCTATGAAATAGGGGGCTTTTTCGTCTACGCCCTGGCCTTGGGGTTGGGCTTCCTGATTCCTGATTTCGTACTGGGATCCCTGATCAAGTCCCGCCAGGAGAAAATCACGTCCGCATTGTGCGACTTCCTGGATCTGATGGTGGTTTGTATTGAAGCCGGTCTCAGCCTGGATCAATCGGTGCAGCGCACCAGCCAGGAACTAGTGCGAATCCATCCGGCATTGTCGGATGAGTTGGGGTTGGTAACGCTAGAGCAGCGCGCCGGTTTGCCTCGAATCGACGCTTGGACCCATATGTCGGAGCGTATCGATCTACCTGTTGTTCGCACCTTGGTTTCGGTCCTCACACAGGCTGATGCGTTCGGTACCAGTATCGGCAAAACCATGCGCACTTACTCGGATACTCTACGCGTGCAGCGCCGGCAGACGGTAGAGGAACAGGCCGCTAAAACCACCGTGAAGCTGGTGTTTCCGCTGGTTCTGTTTATTTTTCCATCGATTTTTGTAGTAACACTGGGCCCCGCGTTCATCGCGATGTCCGACGCGTTCACTACATATTTTGGGCAGTAGATGTTTGGGGAGTATGTTTAGACGACCGTTCTGAAAAGGAGACTTTTTTATGGATAACACAATCTTGATTCGGGCCGTAGCTGGAGTCCTGTTTATGGTGGTGCTCGGTGTGATGATTCAGCGCCGGCGAACCCGCGTTCGCTAGTTAATGGTCAGTTTCGCCGGTGCTTGGTCTAGTATCACAGACCCGGCAGTGACGTCCTGAGCAATGACGCACCGGTTGCGATGCGGCCAATTGTAACGGGCCCGAGTTTTGGGCGGGATGATTTATGGGTGAAAACGGGCGGGCCACTGGCATGTTTGCCGGTGGCCCGGACCCTATGTTCGTCGAATGCCGTTCGGTTATGGCACAAAAATATTGCGTATTTAACCTAACCCGAGAATCGTTTCTCAGTCTTGGCGTCTCCAAGGCCGATACGGCTTGGAGCAGGCTCCGTGGGCTGCTCGGCAAACGTTATCTCAATCCGAACGACGGTTTGTGGATCGTTCCCTCACAAGGCATTCACACCTTTGGGATGCTGTTCCCCATTGACGCGATTTATCTTGGCAAAGAAGACCTAGTGGTGGAACTGGTCGAGGGGCTTTGGCCTTTCCGCATCGGCCCGATCCGGATGGCCACGGCCAGCGTGATTGAGTTGCCGCCGCGTTCTATTCGGGCATCGCAAACCGAAGTCGGCGATCAGTTCCTAATCTGCGAACCCGAGGAGATGGCCGAGTACTTGAGACAAAGGGAAGCCTTTAAGAAGCAGGAAAGATTGGCGCAGGAGAAAGCAAGATCCGAGCGCGCTCTGCGTGTTATGGAGCGCCCCAAGGCGGCAGGCGAGAGCTAGAAAAAGTGCACTTGAATAGAAAGAGAGCGGCAGAAATTTCGTGAATCTTCCGGCGTGGTTAGTACGGCAAAAGAACCGCAGGGCGGTAGTGCGCTCCTGTAATCCTGGCATTGTCGCGTTTTTTTGGGACGGCGGCAGCCCCCGGCCTAACCGCATCCGGGACGCAAGCTTTGCCGGAGCTTATATCGAAACCGCCGGCCGCTGGTACCCAGGCACGGTTCTTTCGGTCATGCTGCAACCCCAAGATCCTCTCAACCACGCCGGTAGAGGGCCGGAATTGGTTCCGCAATTCAGCACGGTTCTTCCTATATATAGGCCAGCAGCGGAGAACAGGCCGTTGTCCGGCAGCAAGTCATCTTCATCATCTTCTTCCTTAACTTCGTCTTCCTTGGGCCTTGATGAACGCGCCAAGGGCCTGCAGGCCCCTGCAGCCATTCGTGTTACCTGCGTGGTTGTGCGCCAGGGAGACGACGGAATCGCCGTCAAATTTCCGGCGGGTGATCATGAAAGCCCTAAACTGTTGCGCGGCTTTGTCGCAGCGTGCGTGGAATATGAAAAGGCCACACAGATGGCCGCGGAAAACCGCAGCCGCGAGGTAAAGCGTATCGCGCCAGTTCTGCTGGATCGACCCAACGCCCAACAGAAAGGCCACGCGATCAAAGACTTCGTGGAAGATGCGGCAGCCGGCGCAGACCAAAACGTACAGCAAGATATGGACGAAGACGATGCCTGGTTGGGAGGGCCCAAGGCTTCAAGGAAACCGTCCGCGGATGACGGCCTTCCCATCGATGACTTATTTCTAAGCGGCATCTTGAAGGACAATTCAAACGGAATTCGTTCGCAAGATCCGTTTCAAACCTACGTTCGCCCACCAGGAAGATCCACATTGATGCGTTGGCCAAGCCCGGCGTCTGGAAGAAAGACATTTAAGCCTTGACAGAAAAGTATTGTGCATTCAACGTCACCAAAGAATCGTTCCTCAGTTTCGGAATGGTTAAGGCCGACACTGCCTGGGGGCGGCTCCGCGGACTTTTAGGGAAACGCCATATGAGTTCCGATGAAGGCTTGTGGGTAATCCCCTCGCAGGGTGTCCATACCGTCGGGATGCTGTTTCCCATCGATGCGATTTATCTGGACGAAAAGCATCGCGTGATCGAGGTGGTGGAGGGGCTTAGCCCTTTTAGTATTGGTCCGCTGCGCAGAACGGCAGCCAGCGTGATTGAGCTGCCGCCACGTTCGGTTCAGTCCTCGCATACCCAGAAGGGCGACCAATTGTTGATCTGTACCGCTAGCGAAATGGCTGAATATTTGAATCGGCGGAATACGCAAAAACTGGACGAACCGACTTCGGAACATGGCATGCCGGATGAGGAAGTACCGAGCTACGTAGCACATCACGAAACGAAGGAAAGCGGCAGGGAAAAAGGAGGCACGACCGTTAATGGCCGCGTGCCGATCGCCGCCGGGCCAAAAAGAAGGGTAAGACGCAAGGCAGCGGGCCGCAGTGAATGATATTGCAGGACAGGCTAATGAACACAGCCTAATTAACAAGACTTAGTTGACAGCACTTTGCTAACAAAACTTAGCAACAACGGTGGCCGCGAAACGAAGAGCCCGCGTGTTACTACGAATGAGATACGTTGATGCTGAACGCATAGGAGGCAGGCCAGGAGATTTATATGCGACTCCCCGCTTGGTTGCGCCAACCATCTGATCACAGAGCTGAACAAAGGGTTTCCGACCCTGGCAT
Organism: Terriglobia bacterium; assembly: GCA_025350105.1. Taxonomy (GTDB): domain Bacteria; phylum Acidobacteriota; class Terriglobia; order Bryobacterales; family Bryobacteraceae; genus Palsa-187. The sequence goes on from JANXYJ010000039.1 coordinate 18,681, forward strand.
CGTTGCGTTCTTTTGGAGCGGAGGAATACCGCACCCCAATCCGGTGCGTCACATTGGTTATGACGGAGCGTTTATTGAAACCCAAGGGAAATGGTATGTGGGTGCGATTCTCGCCCTTACCCTCCAGGAACAAAGGCCTGAAGTGAGCACCCCCATCCGCACCGGTTTCCGCACCGCGGCATTGCCCCGCTCTGCCTCCAAGCTGGCGCAGCCGTCCTACCTGGATCGCCTGCGCAGTGTCTTGACATCGGCCACGCTGTTGCCGCCTCAGCCGGTAGTCGAAGACTTCGCGGACACGAAACCATCGTCTCTGCACGTAACCTGCATGGTGTCGCGCAACGCTCCCGACGGTATCGGCGTCCAGTTCGCCAGCGATCCCGGCGGCCGTGGAAAGCTGGCGGAATTCGTCGCCACTTGTGTCCGAAACCGCAAGGCGAGGGACCTGGAACAGGACACTCAGACCGCGGCGGCCGCCCTGGTTGAAGCAGAAGCCGGACTGCCAATGCGAGACGCCGCCCAACAAGTCCAGCCGGACCAGACTGACAGCGAGCCAGCGGCGCACGAAGAAATCGGGGCCGACTTGAACCACGCCGATTTGAATCAGCCCGGCTTGAAAAGCGAAGCCGCCGAGAGCGACCGGAATTTGCGCCTTATAAAAAAGAAAACGGCCCAAGCCGGCGAATCGCTAGTGGAATTTGCCCTGCTGCTGCCCATGCTGATGTTTCTGGTAATCAACGTCGTCAATTGGGGCACCTACATTTACGCCTGGATCGCCGTGACCAGCGCCTCCAGAACCGCTGCGGAATACGCTGTGCTGGACGGCGCGGCCGCCGGCAACCCCACTGCCGCCACCGCCACGCAAATTACCAACATCGTTAAGGCCGACATCGCATCATTGCTGAACGGGGCAGCGCCTACCACGTTAAACGTCTGCCAGAATTATAACGGCACCATCACTACGGTTTTAGGCACGTGCACCGGCGTCCCAGCGGATCCGATCGCGGCCAGTTACGTACTCACTACGGTGGACGTCGTCTATACTTACAACCCGCCCATTCCGCTATTCAAATTTCCGGGCACCGGCATCAATCTCACTCTGGCCAGCAAAACCATCAAGCGCCGGACGCAAATGAGGAGGTTGCAGTGATTCGGAAACGAATTCACCCAAATCTACCGCGCCGCCGCAGGGGTTCAACCCTTTTCGAGTTCACCCTCTCCGCTGTCATATTGATGATGGTGATCTTCGGTATTCTTGAAATGGCCCGGCTGGTGATGGTTCTCAACGCCCTGGGCAACGGCGCCCGCGCGGGCGTCCGCTATGCTATCGTCCACGGAGGCGATCGAACCGGCACGCTGGGCACCTCTTCCGGCCCCAGTTCTTCGGCGAATTATACGCAGGTTCAAACTGCCGCGAAAAACATCGCAGGCGCCGCTCCGCTGAACGTCAGCAACATAACCGTGACTGTCAATTACCCGAGCGCTGGCTCCTGCAATACGCCGGGTTGTCTGGTTCAGGTAAAAGTTGCGTACCCGTACGATCCTTTCATGACCTATTTCACGTTCAGTTCGCTTACCCTGCACAGTTCCGCGGAGGGCGCGATCGTATTTTAAGTTTAAGGCACAGAATGAGGAACCACTTTATGAGACCCGACTTCTTGAATCACCGCAGCTTCTTGAATCACCGGAGCTTCTTGGATCGTAGAACAAGCCAAGGCGGCCAATCCATCCTTTTGGTGCTGGTGGCCATAGGCATTGTACTGGTAGGCGCACTGGGGTTCGCGATTGATGGCGCCCAGATGTACGCCCAACGCCAGATGGCCCAAACCGCTGCCGATGCCGCCGCGCAGGCTGCGATGATGAGCATCTTTGATGGCACGAATGCCACCGAGGCCACCACTTTCGCTACCGCGACTCCCCCAGCCTCCATCACCTGTGCCATAGCCAGCTCAAGCACACCATGCGCCTTCGCTCACAATAATGGCTTCAACACCGCTGCCGACACAGTCCAGGTGGACTTCAATCCCACGGTTGCCGCGCCGGCTGGCGTCAGCCTTTCTTCCGACGCCGTCAATTTAGTACGGGTCACCATCACGCGTACCTTGAACACAACTTTGCTCCGTTTCCTGGGGCCGGCTACTTCCAGCGTCAAAGCCACTGCAACGGCGGCCATTGTTACGGCCGTGTCGAATGTCCCCATTGTCGTTACCCATCCAACTTTGGCCAGCGCTCTTTCCAACGGTGGCTCGTCCGGAATCACCATCACCGGCGGGCCCCAACGGAGTATCCAAGTGAATTCCAGCCACGCCACGGCTTACAGTGATCGGGGTATCGATCTGTCCGCGGCTGGGCCAAACGGCACTGGTGGAGATTTTGGTGTATTTGGCGGTCCTTCTGCTTCTAGCGGCATAACCTATGGCACCACAGGGCACTATATCTTCCCCGCTTCGCCCATCCTCGATCCCTTGGCGAGCGTCGCGGCGCCCGTTTCTACCGGAATGCCAGCGGGGACCAGTTCTACGCCGTTGGCTTACTTGACCAGCGGATGTCCGTCGTCTGGCGCAGTTAAGAAGTCTTGCCACCTTTACACCCCCGGCGTCTGGGCGGGCGGGATTAGCGTCGCCAACGATACCGCGGTTTTTTCTCCGGGTATTTACTACCTCACCTCTGGCGGCTTTTCAAACCACAACAATGGCGACCTCTACATGGCCACCGGTTACACGGACGGAGTCAGCGGCACCAACACCGGCTGGACCAATAGTGTGCTATTCTATATTACCGGTGGCGGCAATATCGACATCGGAGCAAATTCGAACGCCACCTTGGTCGGCTCGCCAGCCGCATCCACCTACAAAGGAATGCTATTCTTTGTGGACCGCTCCTCCGTGGCCAACACACATAACATGGGCGGCGGCGGGAACATCAACCTTACCGGGACCATTTACGCGACCAACACTCTGGCCATCATGAAAGCCACGCCTACCCAGTACCAGACTTTGAGCTTGGGCGGTGGCAGCGGCAGTTCTACTGTCACCGGCGAAATCATTGTGAGCGCCCTTTCCTTGGGCGGCAATAGTAGTATTAGTATGCTCCTGAACAGCACCACGCTTTACACCCTGCGCCAAGTAGCGCTGGTGAATTAGGGCAGCGGTAGCGCGACCGCCAGTGCCATGTCGCTCGGTGGAAATAGCAGTGACACCATGAACCTCCACCAGCGCCACCTCCCACACCATTCGGCAAGCGGCACTGGTGCATTGAAGGTCCTTTATCCTTCCTGCCGGGGGATAATCAGCAACACCTCAACCGCGGTATCCTCCCCGTCTTTCTTGGCGGGCCGGAATTGCCAGATCTCCAGAGTGCTTACTAATAAATCACGTCCACCGTAATTCACCGGAGTAATTAACTTCAACTGCTCCAATTTACCGGCGGTATTTAACGTACCGCGTAAGATGATATATTCCTGATCGAGCAGTGAACTGTAATGCGGAGTCACCAATAAAAACGGCCATGGGGCGTCCAGATTCGGCGTTCCGCCTCTGGTGGCTGCAGCCTGTTCCAAAGCCTTCGGGAGACCGTATTGCATGATCCAATTCTTTTTCAGCCCAACCCTTAAATAGACCGTATAAAGAATTTTCCCGCTAAGTGCCCCTTGCGCCTCGGTATAGGGCCCGGTGGCGGAGGAGCCCATCACTACCGCGCCGAATTTTCCGTCCTTCGGCAGAGTAATGCGCTTTAAGCTGGCCAATAACGGGTCCTTGGTTATCGTACCCGTAGCTGGATTGCCCGCTGTTATTTTTCCGGGTGTTATATTCCCAGGTGCTGCGTTTCCCGTCGTTGCATTTCCGGATGGTGTGCTACCCGGTCCTGAGCCAGGCGCAGGAACAGCAGCCCCAGCCGGACGTCCACCATCTCCGTCGGCTTTGCTGCCTCCGCCGTTCCCGCGATTTTCGCTTCCGCTCCCCCCACCCGTTGGAGAGGCGGGGGCCACTTGATTGGCGGGCGGAATCAGAATTGCCTCTTTCGCCAACAGCGGTACATCCGGAAGAGAGACCACGTTCGGTGACTTTATCCGTTCATTGGACGGCGGCAAGGTCGTCTGGGGAAGCTGATCCCCGTGATCGTACGGATTCCGCACGGGCGTCGTTACCGCCGCCAACTGCGCCAAACTGGGCTGATTGTTGATGATCGACGACGACAATTGGACGTTTGCGGCTACCAGTTCAGCGTTAGGAGCGTCAATAGTGGGCTGCGCAGGTGGGTTGCGAACGGGCCGAGGCATCTTTGGCACGGGCGGCGCCGCCACCTTTACTACGGGCATCTTCTGGTTTTGCTGCGACCAAAGCACCGCCGTCGGCAGGGGCACGTTTGGTAAAGGAACCAAGTCCGGCGGCACGTCCAACTGGATCAAGGTCTGGTCGGCAGGAGGACGTTTGACAACCGGCGGCTCAAAAACCCGGGCAAGCTTCGGGGTCTTTACCGGAGCCGCCGCGGGTGGTGTGGCTGGTGGTGTCACGGGATCGGCCAGGGCTTCAGGAGCTGGCTCGGCGGACTTGGCCACTGGACTTGTGATCTTCGGCGTGGCGGGAAGCGACTTAGCCCCCGAGGAACTGGCCTTCAATGCCGGCCTCAGCGGAACATAAGGCCGAAGGTCGGTTGCCTCCAAACGCAGCCAGCGCACGGAGTAGCTTTTGGGCATGGCCGGAGTAGCGACTTCAACTGAGTCCCACTGGATTCCAGACATCAAGAAAGCGGCCATCGAGGAATGAAGAACGAGCGAAATGCCGAGGCTTACTGCGCGCCTGCGTTTCCGCTCTGGCGAAGCATAAAACCCGCCGGTTTCCTCAGCTTCAAAGAGCAATTTTTGGCCTTTCTTGTGGAACTCCTCTAAGAGTTCCAGTACTTTAGGCTAACCGATTTGTTTTGCAAGATTTATCTCGCCGGCAGGGTAACTCAGTGCAATTTTGTGACCGGTTTCCGTACCCGTCGATTCAAGCGTTCTGGAAGACAGGTGTGTACCCGCGTACACTTCCCCGGGGCCTTGTGTACTCGGGGCGACAGAACCAGCGCGGCCGCCACCTACTAACCGGTTGATTCGGTGGTTCATCGCTTGCGGGGTGCTGTGGTGACGCAATTGCCTTGTCTAGTAGCGGAAGTTTTCCAAATTTATGAATCAACGATTGATGACCATCCTTATGACGGCGTTTCTCATCGCCGCCGCCGCCGCTTACGGCGTGTATCGCTATGCCGGCGCGACGCTTCGGACTGGCTATCAGGGGCAAACCACGCCGGTCCTGGTGGCTGCTCACGATATTGAATTAGGCGCTGTGATTCGCCCCGCTGATGTCAGGGTTAGCCAATGGATCGGGGCGCTTCCCAAGGGTGCGGTGACCAAGTTAGAGAACGCAACCGACCGCGGGGTCATCAGTTCGCTCTCGGACGGTGAGCCGATCCTCGAAAGCCGTCTTGCTCCGGTGGGCTCCGGTGGCGGACTGGCGGCTACGATCAAGCCTGGCATGCGCGCTTGTGCGGTAAGAGTAAACGACATTGTTGGCGTGGCGGGTTTCGCGGTACCGGGAATGCGGGTTGACGTTTTGATCGCCGGCAACGCCCCTGGCAATACCACGCAGGGGGCCCGCGTGAAGACATTGCTGCAAAACATTGAAGTGCTCTCGGCTGGCGCCAACTTCCAAAAGGATCAGGAAGGAAAACCAGTGCAAGTACAGGTGGTCAACTTACTGGTGACGCCGGAGCAGGCGGAGGTTCTTAGCTTGGCCAGCAACGAAACCAGGATCCAATTGGTATTGCGCAATCCTTTGGACAACGAAGTCTCTAAAGCACCGGGAGCGGCAGTGGCCGGCTTATTCGGTGAAGCCGCGCCGCCGCCAGTGATTCGGTATGCGCCCGCTCCCCGGCCGGTTCCGGTGATTGCCGTGGCTGCGCCCGCTGCCCCCAAACCCGTGCTGCCGCAATACATATTGGTGGAGGTATTGAACGGGAACAAACGCACCGAGGCCAAATTCGACGACCCCAAGCCCGGCGACAAGTCCGGTCAAGCCAAATCCCCCGAAACCGGAGCGAAACCGTAATGCCGAAAATAAAGAGCCAAACGGAAAATACAAGCGTGGCGAAGCAGGGAGCGATCAAGATGAAGAGTTTTGGGATTACAGTTCTGGCATTGACGCTGCCTTCTTTAGTTATGATGGCAGCCGAGAACAGCGTGGTGCTGGCCCAAGCGGCGCCGCAACCAGTGGCGCAAGCCGCACAGAATAACGACGAATCGCCCAATGATTTGTTCGTCACCGTCGGTAAGTCCGTGGTGGTCAATAGTTCGCAGCCGATCGAGCGCGTGGCCCTGGGCTTTGGCGATTTCGCCGAAGCGCAAGCGGTGAGTCCGCAGGAAGTACTGGTAAGCGGTAAAGCCGCAGGCGAAACCAGCTTGATCGTATGGCAGCGCGGCGGCGGCAAGTTGTTTTTTGATGTGACCGTGCAGGCCAGCCGAGCCGCGAACAACGGCAAAATGGACGGCGTGCGCCGGGAAATGGCACGTGAACTGAACGGCCAAACCATTAACCTCACTTATGAAAACGACACCGTCTTTCTCCGCGGCCAAGTAAAAGACCTGACCAGCGCGCAGCGCGCCATGACCATCGCGGGGAGTCTGGGAAAGGTAGTGAATCTGCTTTACGTGGATGTGCCTACCGCCGATCCCCAGATCCTGCTTAAGGTACGATTCGCCGCGGTTGACCGGAGCCTAAGCCGGCAACTAGGTATGAACCTGTTCAGCACCGGAGCCACCAACACAGTGGGATCGGTGACCACTGGACAATTCTCTCCTCCGCCTGCACCCACCTTGAGTACGGTTTCCCCTTCGCCAGGAAGGGGCATCGTAACGACCCAGACCCTGGCCAGTGCGCTGAACCTTTTCTTTTTCCGTCCGGATTTGAATTTGGGAGCGACGATTGAGGCATTGGAATCAAAAGGCGTTCTGGAAACCTTGGCGGAGCCCAACGTGTTGGCGCAAAACGGACGTCAGGCCAGCTTTCTGGCGGGTGGTGAGTTTCCATTTCCAACTGTGCAGGGAGGGGTATCAGGCTCCGCACCCGTTGTGACGATTCAATTTCGCGAGTTCGGCGTCCGGTTGAACTTCATTCCCACTATCATGCCGAACGGAACCATTCGATTGCAGGTGGCGCCGGAAGTCAGTTCGCTCGATTTCACCAATGGCCTGAGTCTTAACGGGTTCAACATCCCATCTCTTTCCGTTCGCAAAGTAAACACCGAAGTGGAGTTGAACGAGGGGCAAAGCTTCGCCATTGGAGGGCTGTTGGACAACCGGGTTACGGAAACGATGGAAAAGGTTCCCTTTTTAGGTGATATTCCCATTCTTGGAAATTTCTTCAAGTCGCGATCCCGCACCAAGAACAACACGGAGTTGATGGTGATCGTAACGCCGGAACTAGTTCGCCCCATTCCTGCGGGCAAACCGGTGCCGGGGCTGAAATACCCAGTTCCGTTTCTGACCAAGAACAGCGACACTCCGATGAGCACGCCGGAAACGAGTGTGACTGGTCCGGTGCCCATTACGCCTCCCACGCCGGGGATTCCGGCCGAGCAACTGATCCAGAGCATGGAACAAGAACGGCCTCTGGTGGTAAGCGGAGCCAGCGGCAACGCGGTGGCTCTTCCGCAGAGCGCGGCAACCGCCGCGCCGGCTACAAAGTAGGTTGAGGCGTTTAGCCGGGAGTTTAAGCTAGACATCCTTACAATCGAATGAAGAACCTGGACGTACTGCGATCGATCGCCGTACTGGTGGTGGTCGCTGCGCATTGCGATTCGCGTATCGACGGACGTTTCGGCGTCTTGATCTTTTTCGTCCACACTTCGTTTGTACTGATGATGTCGATGGAGCGGCTCTCGGTTCGCACGCAGTGGCCGCTTCAGTTTTACCTACAACGTATTTTCAGAATCTTTCCCTTGAGCATCCTGTGTGTTTGCGCGGTTCTGGCGGCACGCATCCCCTACACCGCTGGCGCTGAATTTCACTGGCCTACACCCGCTGTTCTGCTGGCGAATCTCGGACTGTATCAAAACGTGTTTGAGATGCCGTCACTAAGCCCACCCATGTGGAGCCTGCCTTATGAAGTCCAAATGTACCTGCTGTTGCCCGTGGTGTTTTGGATGGTACGCAAGTACGGCCAAGGCGGCGCGGTGTTGTTGGCCGTGATTGCGACGATCATTGCGTTCCTAGAAAAGAACACAATTGGCGACCCGTGGCTAACGAAATTCTTCCCGTGTTTCATGGGCGGTACGCTGGCCTACGGACTTCGCAAAGCAGCTCCCGTATGTCCCGCCTGGGCGTGGCCCATCTGTATCGCGCTGGCTGGCGCGATCTGTTATGGAGGTGGCCTGACAGCTCCCGTGCAATGGTTTACGTGCTTGGGGCTGGGAAGTGTGACTCCCTTCTTTCGTGACCTGGGAAGCGGCGTGGTTTCGAGACTTGCGGCTTGGATCGCACGTTATTCGTACGGCATTTACCTTTCGCACCTGCCCATTCGCTGGCTGTGCGTTGATCGTTGGCAGTCACCAGGCGTCTTGGGATGGGCTGCATTCGCGGTGTTGGTCCCGGTGGTTTCGTTTCTGCTCTATCACGCAATCGAGAGACCGATGATTGAATTCGGCCGTGAGTTGGGTGGACAACTGGGGCTTCAACAGCCCAAAGCGGCGATCAGCTAGAGGCGTTTTAGGGTTGCCGCAAGAATGGCGCCCCGCCTGATTATCCGCTAGGTTTTCTTCCGCAATGAAAGAGGAAATACTTAACGGTTGGCCGGTACGAATTCCGTATTGGCTTCCAAAGAGTGCTTGGCCACATAGCCCTTCGACGCCATGAACGCACGCAGTTCCTTTTCGCTTGTGCCCATCGATTGCAATTGGTGGTCAACGAGCTCAACAACCACCACCGGATGAAAACGATCCAGTGTTTTTGAGGCACCTCGCAGAACCAGCAGCTCGGCGCCTTCGACGTCAATTTTGATTACATCTACACGAGAGAGCCGGGCCTCGGCCACGATGTCGTCCAACGGACGCGCGCGAACCTGGATAGGTTGTGCCGCGGCGCCCTCCTGCGAGGCGTTGGAACGAGAGAGAGAACTCTCTCCGGTGTTGGCACGTGGTGCTGCGAAAAATTGCAGTGTTCCCTCTGCGTCGGAACAGGCCACAGGCGCGACCGTTATCACATCGCCCATACCGTTGGCGGAAATGTTCGCTTCCAGCTTGCTCAACGTAGCAGGGTTAGGTTCAACGGCGATCACGTGCCCGCTCTTTCCCAGAACATGGACGGCATTGAGCGAGTACCACCCAACGTGAGCGCCCACGTCAATGAGGGTGCCCCCAACTGGCATGTTGCCTTCCAATAGCTTCAATGTCCCCGGCTCCCACGTTCCCGAGCGAAGGATAAACGAAGTTACTAGATCAGCGGGATCCAATTGCATCTTCAGGTTCGGATCAACCGTTGCCCAAACGGGAACGAATGGGCCCGCAAACATTTCCAAGAAGGCTGGAATGGAACGTCCAGTCTTGAAGGGCCAATGTTGATGCCATGCTCTGGAAAAGCTAAAGAAACCCTGCGTCCTAATCGCGTTAGGCGTGGCGACATACGAAGCGAGGACGACGACGGCAAACAGCAACGTAAGCCGACGCCGTGTCCAACCTTTCAGGCTGGCATTGCCCAGCGACGCGGAAGCGGGAAGTACCTGTTGCATAAAATTATGGTTGGGGCGCTAAAGCCGGTATTTGAGTTCTCGAAAAAATAGTGGCCTGGTCGTCTCGATAAACCTGCTTCCAGCCTGGAACAAGAGGAAGCACTCTGGCCATCGGCGAAGAGGAGGAGAGCAAACAAAAGGACACTTTATATTTGTCCAACAACACTTTGGGGTCTGCCTGCAAAGTGGCCCAATCGCCCAAGTCTTTGAACACACCGGCCCATTCAAAGACGTCGGCGCGGCCGTCGATGAAGACTTTGTGCTCGGGCAAGGCCCAAATCAAGTAGCCGCCGAAAACGTATTCATTCAGCATGTTCCCGGCAAGGCCAGAGGAACGGACGAACTCTACTGCGTGCGTTGGGTTTGCCTCGACCACCTGCTTATCCAGTTGAACTTGCGAGGGGAATCCCCAAACCATTCCGCACGCGAACAAGACCATCATGAACGCGTTGGCCCCCAACAAATCCCGGCGGGGATTATAGGAGTCCCAAGTGTCAGCCAGAAAGCGGCAAAGAATGGGCGCGACCAGCAAACCGAAGACGAAGATCATTCGCTTGTGTTGGATGGCCAAGAACAAACCCGCCGATGCCAAAACCAGTTCGTGGAAGTAGAGCGGCATGCGCCGGAGCAATGGAATCAATACAACCAAGGCGGCCGCCAACAGCACGAGTAAACTGCGGGGTTCATCGAAGGTGAGCGGTTGCCATTCCGCCACCACCGCCGTCCCGATTTTTTGGTGGAGCATCACGTCCAGCGGATAGAGAATCTGCCGAATGCCAACGGGATTTAAGAACAACGCGGCACTGGACAGACCGCCGGCCAAAGCTAGCGCCCGCCGTGTCGCCGGTTGCCATGGGTGGGCAACCAGGTAGCCCGCCGCGAAATTCAAATAAGAACAGGCCAGCACCAACGCCAGAATAACCAGGCCAAGGAAGAACGACCCGTGCATATTGACCCACACCGCAAACAACGGTGGTAACGCCCAAAACCACCGAACATTTTTGCGCCTGCCTAATTCCAATAGGGCCAATTCCAGCGCCAAGAGCAGGTACCCGAATAGCTGCGGTCGGATGGCAAGACCAATGGTAGAAAACAGCCAAGTCACCATCGCCCCTAACAACGCAACTTTCGCATTGCCGGAGTAGAGCCAGCAAAGGGCGTACTGAGAAATTAAAAGCAGCGACGTCAGTGCACAAAGTAGCAGCATCAACCTGCGGTAGCCTGCCAACTTAAAGGCACCGTAGATCACGACCTGGCTCAACCATTCGTGAGCAGTCCAGGCATGTTGGTTGGTGGTGAAGGAAAAAACGTCAGTGGAGGGAATCGAATGCGTATTCCAAATGATTTGTCCGGTCTTCAGATGCCACCAGAGGTCTGGGTCGTTGAAACGGTCCTGGGTGGTCAGCACCGATAGCAGCATCAGCGCCATGCAGAGCATGACGGGGAAGGAAAAGATGCGCCGCAAAATTCCGATGCGAGCGCTGACTGCCATAGCTGGAGTAGCGGCGGTGACAGGCGATTCAACCAACATAAGCTGCTGTAAATCAGGCGACGTCGGAAGCCAACGTGTTGTTATCGGATACTTCACGGATCAAGCGATGCAGATAGGCGCGGGAAATATTCAGTCGTTTGGCTGCCAGAGTCTTGTTGCCCTGGCAATCCTGAATGGCCTGCATTGCCAAGCGGACTTTGTATTCCTGGAGCTTGGTCTCAAAAGACCCTACTTCTTGAAGCACGGCGACACCATTTCGCTCCAGAAGCCCTTCGTCCTGACGTAGCGAATCGGGAAGATCGGCGGGAATGATCTGTTCCCCTCTCGCCACGATGACGGCCCGTTGGATCACGTTCTCCAATTCGCGGACGTTGCCGGGCCATTCGTACTCCCGTAAAATGCTGGTGGCGTCGAGATCAACTCCGGTTATATTCTTGCCGAACTGTTCGGCATACTGCAACGTGAGGTGTTCGGCCAACTGAGAAATGTCTTCGGGGTGCTCGCGCAGCGCGGGACATTGAATGCGCAAGACGTTCACGCGATAGTAAAGATCCCTGCGGAATTCGCCGGTCTCCACCATCTGCCCAAGATCGCGATGAGTGGCAAACAGGACGCGGGCCTGGAGGGGAATCACACGGTTGTTGCCCAAGCGGCTGAACTCTCGCTGGGCCAGCACGCGAAGAAGTTTAACTTGCGTGGCAAGGCTCAGCTCGCCAATTTCGTCGAGAAACAAGGTGCCGTCACCAGCTTGTTCCATATAACCAAGGCGAGCGCCTACGGTACCAGTGAATGCGCCCTTTTCGTGCCCGAACAATTCGGCCTCAATTAGGGTTTCGGGAATGGCGCCGCACGATACTGCAATAAAAGGGCGGTGAGCGCGGTTGCTGAGGTTGTGAATAGCGCGGGCCACCAGCTCTTTCCCTGTCCCGCTTTCGCCGCCGATCAAAACCGGCGCATTAATATTGGCGACGTTATCGATCAACTCATACACTTCCTGCATGGCGGAACTGGAGCCAACTAAGCGATCACGGCCAACTACAACTCGCCCGGATTTTTTGTGTCCTTTGGATTGCGCAAAAAACAGTGCTCTGCGAAGGATGACCTTGAGCTCGCGTAAGGCCGGAGGTTTACGAACCAACCCAAAAGCCCCGCGGCGAACCAGTTCCATTGCCGGCGACCGGTCTCCGTCACCTGCCATCACCAAGACCACAGAACCTTGCTCGATCAGTTGATTGGCTAAAACAATTCGCTTTTCTAACTCGGGCCCCGCTCCTGTCAGTTCAGCAACGACGACGCATGCTCCACCGGCAGCGGCGGACTCGCGAGCTGCTTCGTCGGTAGCCGGAGTAAGAACGTCGTACTCGTCCTGCAAAAATGGGACAAGCATCGACGGAAGCGTCTGTTGACAGTACAGAATAACCTGAGACTTATTCATGAACACGATTCCCCAAGGACCATGGCTCAGCAGCTAACAACTGGGCAGCACGCCCGACACAGCAGCATGATGAGGAGGGAGCGACACAGGGCTCGAAAAAGAGGGATGCGTAAACCATCCGGCAGGGCCAGGACGCAACCCGGGAAACATTCATCGATCCTCCGATCAATGGTGGCTGAACTCAGAGCGAACTAAAAGTAAAACCCTGATTAGAAGCTAGGAGCAATGCCTTACTTAATTCGCCAGGTCTGATGATAAGGCCGCGCCCCGGTAATTGCAAGTAAATTGGTGAAACAACAGCACTTGTCGGTTACAGGACTACGCGACGGTACGTCAGTCACCTACATAAGCCCTAAATTCAATGAGCTATTTGGTATTTAAGTACCGTAACTACTATTACTAGACAAAGATAGGTAGCATCTACAATTTGTTGTTTACGCATTGCTTTGTTCGCTTAGTACAGATTTCCGTCCTCTTGCTCCCAGCGAAATGTGATTTTGTATCTATAAATTCGCTACGATCCCATGGTGTGGTGGCCGGGGAGCGCGTTTATGTTGGTGCTGGTACCAGACATTCGATGAACGTTCCGGTACCTACCCCTCAAAAGTCGACTATAGGCCGGAACTGAACACTGCCAGTTACCAAGGAGTAAACAGCACTTTCGTAATGTAAACAGCGGTGGACGTACTGTACGTTGAGTTTGCAGCGTAACTAAATGATTCGCAACTGAGCTCTCGATGGCCAATCACTTGCGTCGGTTTAGACCGCAAGACTCTGGGTTTACGACGTTACACGGCGATCAACTATTCGGGCCGTGGAGGGGCAAAGCAGAGATTGCCAACCCGTTTAAATGCCCCATCACCTTCATCCCTTCGAGACGGGGCT
>JANXYJ010000193.1 GCA_025350105.1 Terriglobia bacterium
CTACTTCGGCACCGGTGACGCGGAGACTGAGCCCGCCGCGAAGACTTCTGATTCGATCATGGCGCTCGATATGGTCAGCGGTAAAATGCTGTGGTACCACCAGGCGCAGGCCGATGATGCTTTTCTGGGCGGCTGCAACGGCGGGCCCAATCAGCCCGAAAATTGCCCTAAATTCAATGGACCGGATCTCGACATCGGCAACTCGCCGGTGCTGCATACGCTGGCCAATGGCAAACGCATCGTTGTCGCGGGCACAAAAGACGGCAAGGTTTTCGCGCTCGATCCGGATAAAAAGGGCGAAGTGGTCTGGGAAAAGGAGATCATTCCGAATCCCAAGGGCACGCCGCTACAGAACCTGGACGGCATCGTCTGGGGCGGCGCGAAGGATCAGCAGAACATTTACTACGGTCTCTCGGGAGGCGGCATCGTCGGCGTGCAGCTGTCCACGGGAGAACGTATTTGGTATACCAAGTTTGCAACAGCGGACGGTAAACGCGTTTCCAACGCCGCTGCGGCTTCGGCCATTCCCGGCGTGATTTTCGTCGGCGGTACCGATGGCAAAATCCACGCCGTGAACGCAGGTGACGGCAAACAGATTTGGGAAATCGCCACCGCGCGCCAATACGAAACCGTCAACAAAGTCCCCGCGCACGGCGGCGGCATGGGCTCCGCCGGCGTCACCGTAGCGGGAGGTATGATGTTCGTGGGCTCGGGCTACGGCGTCATCGGCGGCAACCCGGGCAACGCACTGTTGGCTTTTGGATTGGAATAACATGATGAAAACATTTTTGGGGTTATTGTTTTTGGGTGTGATGGCATACGCCCAACCCACCTGCAACAAATGCTCCGGCACCTACGTGAGCAACCAGGAAATTCAGGCCTATTTGAAGCGCGTGGAAGGTCAAGCGGTGGCCGATCAACAGGTGCGCGCGTTGGACGTGGGCAAAACCGACGTCGCGATTGGCTTGGTCTACCGCGGAAAATTGACCGCCCCCAAGAACCAATCGGTGGCCGAGCACGACAAAGTCAGCGAGGTGTATCACATCATCGATGGCACCGCGACATTGATGACCGGCTCCGATATTGTCGACCTGAAGCCTCGCCCCGCAGACGACCGCGCGGTGCGTTTGCTCAACGGCCCCGGAGGCAACGGAGCGTCCATCAACAACGGCAAAACCTTCAACCTGAAGGCCGGCGACGTGGTGGTGATCCCCGCCGGCGTGGGGCATTTGTTCACCAGGATCGACGATCACATCCGCTATTTGATGATTCGTCTGGATCCTGATAAAGTCGCGCCGCTGAAAGACGAAGCAGCGGCGAAGGCGGATCTGGCTAGCGGGGGGAAAGACAATTAGCGCTTCGCCAACTCCGCTCGTACAATCGCCGCCCCGTCCACCATCGCCTTCAATTTGCCAAACGCGACAGCCCGCGGCAAATACTTCAACCCGCAATCGGGAGCGATAATCATCCGCTCGGCCGGCACAAAGGGCAATGCGCGGCGAATGCGCGCGGCGACCATCTCCGGCGTTTCCACATCGTTGGTGTGCAAAGCCAGCACGCCCAGCAGGATTGTTTTCTGCGGCAAGCCCGCAAGCTCCGAACAATCCAAATTGCACTGCGCGGTTTCAATCGAAACCTGGTTTACTGCTGTTCCATTCAGCTCATTCAGGAACGAATATCCCGCCGGGCGGCCCTTGACCAGCGCCCCATAACCGAAGCAGGTGTGCAGCGCAGTAGTGCCGGTGATTCCCGCTAATGCACGCTCGATCGCAGGCAGTGCAAACTCGCGCGCTTCTTCCGCGTGGGCCTGCAAATACGGTTCGTCCACCTGAACCACGTCGGCACCAGCGGCAAACGAGTCTTTGATTTCTGCGTTCACCGCGTCGCCATAATCCAGCGCCAACTCAGCCTGCGATTTGTAAAAATCGTTCGCCGTCAACATGGTCATCGTGAACGGACCGGGCACTGTAATTTTGATCTGTCGATCCGTATTGGCGCGCAGAAATTGCACGTCGCGGACGTTCACCGCATGCGTGCGGCGGATTTTGCCCACGCAGCGCGGCACCGGAACCTGCGCGCCACTCCGGCTGGTTTTCGTGCCGGGATTATCCAGGTCAATTCCTTCCAGCGCCGTCGCGAAACGGTTGGAATAACTCTCGCGCCGCATCTCGCCATCGGTGACGATGTCCAACCCAGCGCGCTCCTGGTCATGCACCGCCAACAGCGTGGCGTCATCCTGAGCTTGCTCCAAAAACTCCGGAGCCACCCGCCACAAAGAATGCAGCCGCGTCCGCGGAGGCATGGAAGTCAAAAGCATTTGCCGGTCAATCAACCATTCCGGTTGCGGATAGGAACCGACTAACGTAGTGGGTAGAAGTTTCGGATTGGACACAGGTTTTAGTTTAGCGTGATTGGCAAGGGTTAGCCCTTCACCGCGCTCATCTCCTCAAAATACCGCCAAGCATCCCCCACAATCTCCTCCAGCCCGCTCCGCTTGGGTTCCCATTTCAACTTGCTGCGCAACTGCGACGAATCAGCCACCAACTCCGCCGCGTCCCCATCCCGCCGGTCCGCGATTCTATACGGGACAATCTTGCCTGTCACCTTTTCCACCGCCTTCAAAACCTCCATCACCGTGAACCCGACACCCGTGCCCACGTTGAACGCGTGCGAATCACCGCCGCCCATCAAATGATCCAGCGCCGCGACGTGCGCGGCGGCCAGGTCGCCGATGTGAATGTAGTCACGGACACAAGTACCGTCGGAGGTTGGGTAGTCGTTGCCGAAAATCATGATAGGTTCGCCGGTCACCGCGGCCTTGAACAGCAGCGGAATCAGATGCGTTTCCGGATCGTGCGCTTCGCCTAAGTTCGCTTCGGGCTCGGCTCCACAGGCGTTGAAGTAGCGCAGGGTCACGTTCTTTAAACCCCTGTAACGATCAAGCGCTGCGAGTACTTTTTCCACCATCGCCTTCGAATCGCCGTACGGACTCACCGGCCCAATGCGCGCATCTTCGGGAATCGGCACCTTCACCGGATCACCGTAAACCGCCGCTGTCGACGAAAACACCAGCCGCTTCACATTTTGCCGAGCCATGGCCTCCAGCAATGACAGCGTTCCGCCCACATTGTTCGAATAATACAGCGCAGGTTCACGCGTGGATTCGCCCACGGCAATGTAGGCCGCGAAATGCACTACGGCGTCCACGCCGGAAAGCAGCGGCGTCAGCGCGCCGGTCTGCTGCAACCGCATTTGATGAAAATTCGCGGGGGCAACACCCGACAGCGCAATATTTTCCCGATGGCCGCGCGATAGATCGTCCACGACGATCACTTCAAAA
The DNA here is from genome assembly GCA_025350105.1 of Terriglobia bacterium. Lineage (GTDB taxonomy): Bacteria > Acidobacteriota > Terriglobia > Bryobacterales > Bryobacteraceae > Palsa-187. The sequence continues at coordinate 3,341 of JANXYJ010000193.1, forward strand.
CCGCGCTTTAATAAATAGTGGGTTGTAACGGAGCCAATATAGCCAGCGCCTCCGGTTACCAGGATTTTGGGCATGTAGTCTTTATTGTACGATCAGCCTACAATTGGGCATGCCATGCAGAAGGATCACACGCCGGGATTGGGCCAAGGTGGCGCTTTTCGGGGCGTGTTTGCCGAGCTTTGTGGGCTCGGCGACGATCGCGCTTCCAGCGCTCATCGCGGCTGAACTGCCCGCCTGCATCCATTTGCCGAGAGTGCTGGTCGACCAAGCTCTGGCCACCGGCGCCACCATCATCGAAAAGAGGGTCTACAAGGCTCCTGTAAAATTTAGGACGAAGGCGATTGCCCCGCTTTTCAGCGACGGAACGACGTACCTATTCGCTTTCCCGTCGTTAAGCGCGCGGCACAAAGCCTGGGACGGGTGGAATGCCGGGTTCCGGCCGGCTGGTTCAGCTCCGTTACGCGAGATTGCGATCTACCGGCTTCCCTAAGTGGTTGATTTCAAGTCTGCGCGCACTTGTTATTATAGTTTTTAGCCAAAATATTCAATAGTAAGAGAAGCTATTATAGCGTGCTCAAACAAGCTGCATCTGTCGACCAAAAACGAATCGGCACCCATATCATCACCCGAGACAGTGGTGAGGAAGTTCGCTCCTTCCTCCCGCCACCCCTGCCGCCCGAGCCGCCGTTAAAGCTCGACCAATTTCAGCTTCTTCTAGAACAGGCTAACCAAGCACTTGGCCGATTGGACGGGATTGGCCGTGTCCTGCCGGACGCAGGTCCGCCAAACCGGGAACTGGGAGGCGTGGCTGGAATTCTATTTGGAGGGAGTCAAGGAGACGGCGGAACAGGCCGTAAACTCAGCCACACAAGTGCTCGCATTGTTCGAGGAGGATCGAAAGAAGATCCAAGGCGAAAACGCGACTTTGATCCGAGTCTTCCAGCATGCGCACGTTAATCCTTATATGGAGATTCCCGAAACTGCCAAAGTAATCGGAGTTACCTACCCGCCAGTCGCGGCGGCAATGGTCCGTTTAAGTGAATTAGGCATTGTGAAAGAGGTAACCGGAAGACGCCGGGGCCGGATCTTTTGTTATCAGGCCTATTTGCGAATTCTGAGTGAAGGAACGGAATCTCTGAGATGATGCGGCCCCTACCCCGCCGGGAAGCTCTTCGAAATATCGTTATAAATCGCAAACACTAAGCACGAACATCAGGAATACGAAGCCCACTTTAAGCACGGCTTCCTTTACTTTCAGGTCCACATCACGGCTGTGAGGTCTGCCCTGCGTCGCCGAGTTACCCCATCACCGAGCCACTTTTCGAGAAAATCGTGCTGATTTCGCCCGCCGCACCCGGCACGATTGCCCCTGCGGCTGTCGCCACAAAACCAGCCATAGAGCCGGTAAATTATTTAGCCACTGGATTCAACCACCGTACGCCCTTAAACCGCCCGAACCCCAAATCGGCGGAGGCCAGCACGGCTCCGTGTTCCAGAGCCAACGCCACCATAACCGCGTCAGTAAGATTAGGACCCGCCGTTCGATATTCTTCGACCACCTTCTGGAGCAGTCCAGCGTGCCGGGAACCCGGTTCCGGTATCGTCACTCCGGGTTCGGCCAACAGTTGGTTCACGATCGTAAACGCTTCCGCCGCCGTAAGCGGCGAGGCGAACAGGCGCGGGTTTGTTGAAATCCGCAGGAAAGCCCAGGAGGTTAGCCAGGGAATTCCAATGGTTTCATCCCCCGCCAGCGCGCCGCTTAGCCACTGAAAAGCAGCCCGGTGCTCTGGGGCGTCGGCATTATAGGCGTAAAGAAGGACGTTGGCGTCAAGCAGGATCACGGCTACCGGTGACCCGCGCCTTCGCCCATTTCAAGCAGTGCGCCCGTACTATCGTAGTTCACACCCTTCCGGACACCCATGTGATGAGGTTGAATGAGCAAGGTGCCTCTCGGCTTGGGCTTCGATTCGGCGTCCAAAGCAGCACGCACCAGCTGATTCAGCCCGTCTCGAAACGAAATGCCGCGGGCTTTAGAGAATTGGCGAGCGCGTTCGGAAACGTCTTCGTCGAGACTCAACGTGGTTCTGATGCTCATGATGCTCATACAATAGCATCACTGATGACCGGAAAGCTTACCGCGCCGGGAAAGCTCTTCGAAGTGTCGTTGTAGATGGCTAACACCAGCACAAACATCAGGAAGATGAAGCCGCCAGGGAACCTATCTTGCTAAACTAAACCATCAAATCCAGCAAAACCAAATCCGGCTAAACCAAATCCGGCTAAACCAAATCCGGCTAAACCAAATCCAGCTAAACTTAGCTAAACTTCCCCAGCTGGACTGGAAAAAAGATGGGCTGCAAAAGAACTGGACTGGAAAAGAAATAGGCTGGAAAAGAAATCGACTGGAAAAGGAATGGACTGGAAAAAGAAAAAGACGCGCGTCGCCATCTGGGCGAAGTCTCCTGACAGCGCTCTAAAGCGCGCCGTGAAGTGGATTGCGCCGATTCTTCTTATCATTGCGCTCTGGTTTTGGCGTCGCCCATTATTCACCGCTCTATTGGCAGTCTGGAACCGGTCGGTTGCCGCCTCGCCGTCACCTCTATTGCCGCCGGTCTTTGTGATTGGGGTC
>JANXYJ010000068.1 GCA_025350105.1 Terriglobia bacterium
GGCTTCCATATCACGGATATAGGGAGTGGCTTGCCGCGCGGCTAGTTCCCAGTCCTTGGGCGCCAGGATGACGTGGGGGTGGTAGGTATCCTGCAGAAATTTGACAGCGCCATCGTGATCGCCATGCGCATGACTGACGACGATGTATTTGATATCGGCCGGATCCAGACCCAGAGTTTTCATGCCCTCCACGATTTCATCCTGCGCGGCGTAGCCGAACAGAGTGTCGATCAGAATGATTCCGGCGGAGGTCTTCACGGCCCAGGCGCTGTTGGTCTTTGTGGTCAGCATATAGAGGTTGTCAAAAACCTGCCCACCTTCGGCATACCAGTTCTCGCGCGGCGGAGTAGCGCCACGCCCGCCGGCAGGCGCAGCTCCTGGGGCGCCCGCACCTCGGACTGGACCAGCGACTGGGGCCGGCCCAGCACCTGGAGGGGTGGAGACTGGCGCAGGGAAGATGGCGGCCGGACAGGCAAGGTGCGCGGCTCCGGTGTTATTCGAGTTCAGCAAAGCCGTCGCGGCAGCTCTGTGTGCTGTGCCGGTATCGGCTGACTGGCCAGGAGCCATGGCGCTCAGAAAAACTGCAAGTGAAACCAATCGGGCAATCTGCATCGTGCGATAGTTTATCGCATATTTGCCGCCCACGCGAGGCTTACGTACCCACTTTTGAGGGGTCATGCGGTATCTTACCTCCCCATTGAATCGTACGAGAGCATGCCCGGCGCCGATTTGGACGTCACACTTAGACGCTGCAAAGGATCGCGCCGTACATAAGGCGTTCGAGGAAGTTGTGGACGCTGACTCCGCTGCTCCGTCCGAATTGCACGCGACCCGGAGAGTACATCCCACCTCGCGCGCACCAGCGACCATTCTCCGGATAGCCGACAATCCGCCCGAAGCGCGACACTTCCTCCAACGCCGTTTATCAGGATCTAACGCAAGGCCCCTTTAAACGACAGGCGAGTTGTCGTTGCCGAATTGTTCGGCCGACTTGAGGTAGCAAGAAACTGTTTAGCAAAAAGTTAACAAACGGGAGCGTTCTTTCGGGTTCCCGGCCTTGCGGCCCAGCAGTGCGCCTAAGCGGTCTGCAGCGTGATGACCACTTCCAGCCCATGTGGTTTGCGGTTACGACAGATCACACTTCCTTGGCATGCCTCCACGCAAGCTTTGACGATGGCCAAGCCTAGGCCTGTGCCCCCGCTCTTTCGGTCGCGCGCTTCTTCCAAGCGAAAAAACGGAGTGAAGATTTTGTCGAGCGCTTCTTCGGGAATGCCTGGGCCCGAATCGGCCACGGTAATAATGGATATCTCGCCATCGGTTTCCGCGCGCACAACCACGGCGCCCTGGTCCCCCGCGTAGCGAACTGCGTTGCGCAGCAGATTTGAAAGGGATCTTTGCAGGTAATCCGGCTCAGCCTTTACGTACAGGGCGGGATCAATGCTGACCTTGATTTCCACTCCTGCCTTTACGTCAGTGCGAACGCATTTGAGCGCCACCTCCAGCAACTGGATGGGTTGCAGGTTTCGCTGTTCGGGAATAAATTTGGCACGCGCAAAGGTCAGCAGTTCATCGGTAAGGGAAGTCATAGCGGCTACATCTTCGCGCAGATCCTCTATGCTCGAGTCTTTGTCTCCAAGTTTGCCTTCTATTTTGCGCTCCAGAATTTCAAGAGCAATATACATGCGGGCCAGTGGTGAGCGCAGTTCGTGCGCCACGTCTCCCAGGAAGCGCTTGTGTGCGCGTGTGAACATATCCAGGCGGCCAGCCATCTGGTTGATAGATGCACTCAGATTGCCCAACTCATCGCGGCGCCGGTTTTCCACTTGGGCTGTGAAGTGGCCCTCGGCAATTTCCGCGGTGGCGTGCATCATTTGATGGATGGAGCGGGTAAGGCTCCTTACCAACGGCAACCAACATAAGACCGTTGCTGCAAACGCCAGGCCTGCGAGGACCAACCAAGGCGTGAGGTGGAAAAAGAAGGGATTGCTGATCAACGAGCTAGAGGCCAGCACCAGAATCGTGCGGCTGACCTGATCCGGACGCACGATTTCTTGTCCCACAGGGAGCCATACTCCCAGCCAATACGGTCGTTCGCCCTGTGCGATCTCGATGAATGGCGGCACCCAGGGCTGCAGGCCATAGCGTTTGCTGAGTTGCGGTTGCAATCGGGCATGCACGCTCTGCGGCAATGGCAGAGATGGACCCGCGATCTGGCGGCCACCAATATCGAAAATAAGGAATGTCACACCATTGGCTGCGGACACCCCGCTGAGAACAGAATCCCACTCCGTTTCGGGAACGTCTTTCAGCCGCACGGCCAGTTGTTGGGCGACGACGCGAGCATGGTCGCGCCCTACCGTCATCAGTTGGAATCCTAGGTCCTGCTTCAATTCCAGACGAAAGAAAATCAGAAACAGAATTCCCAGCAGGACTACGTTGCCGGTGGCCAGCAGAAATATTTTTGTGGAAAGCGCAAATGGCCGTTTCATGCATCACTCCCGGGAACCCTCAATCGGTAGCCCGCGCCGCGGACCGTCTCAATGAAGCGTGGGGTTTTTGCGTCTTCGCCAAGTTTCTTACGCAGCGACGATACATGCACATCAATCGACCGGTCAAAACATTCGAAATCCCGATCGGCAACTTCCGTTAACAAACGCTCGCGAGTTTTCACGCGGCCGGCGGCGCGCATCAAGCTGAGCAGAATTTCATATTCGATAGGTGTCAGATGCAGTGTGCGGCCACTCAGGCTCGCCGTGTGGCTTTCCGGATCCAATCGCAAACCTGCGAAAGCGAGAGGCGTGGAAGCGCGGTTTTCCGCCGAGAGCTGCTCGCCATGCGAACGCCGCAGTACGGCGCGCAGGCGCGCCAGAAGCTCACGCGGTGAAAACGTCTTGGGTAGATAGTCGTCGGCGCCCACCTCAAGGCCCGCAATGCGGTCCACTTCTTCGCCCAGCGCGCTGAACATCAGCACGGGCACGCGCGATACTTCGCGCAGCTTTCGCAGCAAATCAAACCCGTTCATGCCGGGCAGCATCACGTCGAGAATTACTGCCGTATAGGGCGTGGCCAAGGCGCGGATCAATCCGTCATGGCCGCTATAAGTCGAATCGACCAGGTAACCAAGGGGTTGCAGGTAGTCTTTCAGCAGTCGGCAAAGCTTCTCATCATCATCGATGATCAGTACACGTGGCGGGCCGGTGTGCGGCCCCAAATCGGAGCTGTGAGTTTCAGGAATGACCACTCGGTCTCCCTTCCCAATGTTCCACAAACTGTATCAGAAACAAAGCGCGAAGTCCTCCCCTGGAACCTTAAAGACACCTTTACAATTCCAGAACCTCATCTTTACACGCCGGTGATAAACTCCCCTTAGCTACGGGGAAGGGCGAGGATCTATGATGACGGGTACAAGACGCACAATGGTTGATTTGACTATGTGTTTGGTGCTGGGCGGGGAACTCATTTTCGCGCAGGCAGTCTCTCAAATCAGCGGAACGGTAACTGATAGCAGCGGCGCGGTTGTGCCGGGTGTCGAGGTTACCGCGACTCAAACCGGCACGGGTATCAAACGTATCACGGTCACCAACGGTGCGGGTGAGTATTTTTTGCCCAATCTGCAAATCGGGCCGTACAAACTGGAAGCAAGCAAAACAGGCTTCCGCACCCACGTGCAAACCGGCATCGTGTTGCAGGTGAGCACGAACCCTGTGATTCCAGTCTCTCTTGCAGTGGGCGATGTTGGGCAATCGGTGCAGGTGGAAGCCAATGCATCCCTTGTTGAAACGCAAAAGCTGGGTATCGGCAACGTCGTCGAAAGCCAGCGCATTCTGGAACTGCCGCTTAATGGCCGTACGCCCACGGATTTGATCACCCTCACCGGCGCCGCCGTGCAGACCGGAACGTCGCCTACCTTCAGTATGAATACCGGCGTGCGCATCGCAGTGGCGGGCGGGCTGGACTTCGGAGTCTACTATTCTCTGGATGGCGCGCCGCATCTGAATCTCTACGACACCACCAATCTTCCCTTGCCGTTCCCCGATGCGTTGCAGGAATTCAGAGTGGATACCAGCACGCAGGACGCGCAGACAGGCACGCACTCCGGCGCGCAGGTGAGTTCGGTGACCAAATCCGGCACCAACGCTTTCCATGGCGACATGTTCGAGTTTCTGCGCAACGGTGCTGTGAACGCGCGCAATTTCTTTTCCCTAATTGACGACAACCTGAAGCGCAACCAGTTTGGCGGCGTAATCGGCGGGCCGGTGATCAAGAACCGCGTGTTCTTCTTTGCAGGTTATCAGGGTACAACCGTGCGCCAGACACCGGCGCCGACCTCGACTTTCGTTCCCACGCCGGCCATGGTCGCCGGGGACTTCAGCACCTTCGCCTCAGTGCAATGCCAGGGCTCCGCCAGGACGCTGAAAGCGCCATTCACGACAATCAATGGGAAGCCGAACCAGCTTCCATCAGCTTCTCTCACTCCGGTCGCCGTAAAGCTGGCGAGCTATCTGCCCGCCGCGCAGGATGCTTGCGGCCGTTACCAATCCTACAGCCCGATTTCGACTTATGAATACCAGATTCCAGTTCGCGTCGACGGCCAGATTAACGACAAACAGACGCTTTTCTTCCGCTATCTGGCCACGCACCAGAGTCAGGTGGTGCCTCACCAGTTGAACCCTTCGAACGTACTGATTGTCGGCAACAACGGGGTGGACGATCTGGCAACGTCGGCCACTGCAGGGCACACGTGGCTGGTAAGCAGCAATAAGGTAAATTCTTTCCGAGTTTCCTTTAACCGGGTAGCGCTGTACCACTTCGAAGACACTTATTTCGGACCGCAGGAACTGGGCATGAACGCCTTTACGTACACGCCGAAGACCATCATTATGATTATCACTGGCGGGCCTACCATTGGCGCCGGTACGGGCCTGAACAAGCTGGCCTACTACACCTATTTAAGCGCCAACGACGATTTCAATATCGTCAAAGGTTCGCATCAGATTTCGTTCGGCGCGAATTTGATGCGCTCGGTTGTCCATAGCAGCGCCAATGCGTTTTCTTCGGGTCAATACACCATTAATGGGCAGACCACCGGCCTGGGTTGGGGTGACGTTTTTGCTGGCCAAGTGTCTCTGGTTCGCCAGCAGCTTCCCAATCCTCTGCATATGTACCATTGGTTTGGCGGCGGATACGCGCAGGATACCTGGAAAGTAACGCCGCGCCTCACTATGAATTTTGGCGTGCGCTGGGAGCCGTACCGGCCCATGCAGATCATCGACAATTCGATCTATACGTTTAGTTTGGATCGCTTCCGTGCGGGAACCGTTAGCAAGATCTGGACCAATGCGCCTCCGGGCCTGTACTATCCTGGTGACCAAGGCTTCAGCGGGAAAGCGGGGATCAACGGTAGCTGGAACAACTTCCAGCCGCGCGTCGGGATCGCGTGGGATCCGTTTGGCGATGGCAAGACTTCGATTCGCGCGGGTGCCGGTATCGCCTACGATTTTTTTTCAGATTCGTCGTATCAGAATCTAGTTTCGGCGGCGCCGTTCCTGGGCCAAACAACCGTCACCGGACCGGTTCCTATCGCCAATCCATGGAGCACCACGCCGGGTGGCAATCCGTTCCCGTTCGTATCTGTGCCCCCGATCGGTAAATTCCCCGTGGGCGGGGCTTATTTGCCGTTGCCGCCGGGTTTCAAGACAACGCAGGTGCAATCCTGGAATCTAACCGTTCAGCGGCAACTGACACCAACCTTGTTTACGTCGGTGGGCTACCTGGGCAACCATGCCATTCACTTGCCCACGCAATTCGAATTGAATCCCGGCCTGTTGCTGACGTCCAACAACAGCAGCGGAGCCGCCGACCCCAAATTCCCGTGCACTGCTACGACGCTTGCGATTGCAGCCAACTGCACTGCCAACCTGCAAAATCGCAGGGCGCTGGTGGTACAGGGCGGGGCAGCGGCCCTCCCCTATGGCAACGTCGGACTCTATGACGATGGCGCCACCAGCGTCTATCACGGACTTCTGTTCAACACCACTTGGCGGCCCAAGAACACCGTGATGGTCAACGCAAATTACACCTGGTCACATTGCCTGGGCGATCAGACGCTGGGCAACAATGTTGTCAACAGCGGCAACAATTACCCGCATCAGGATAACCGCCGTCTGGACCGCGGTAACTGTGCACAGGATCGCCGGCACCTGTTTAATTTGACGGCGGTGGGCCGCACGCCCAAGTTCTCTCGAGCCATGATGAACCACATGGTTTCCGGCTGGACGCTATCGGCTATCTATCGTTACCAGGCCGGCGCGCCCATGAACCTGCTCTCAGGGCTGGACCAGGCGCTCAACGGCTTCAATGCCACCGAGCGGCCAAGCCAAGTGCTGGCCGATACGTCGGCGACGAATCAGGGTCAGGCATGCCCCGGCAGCAGCCTGCCATGCGTGAGTTGGCTGAATTCTTCCGCATTTGCGCAACCTGCTTTGGGTGCGTTGGGCACCATAGGTGCATACAACGTTGCGGGGCCAAAGTACTTCCAGTTTGACATCTCACTGGTGCGCGAGTTCCGCTTCCTTGAAGGCCATGCGTTTCAGGTTCGCGCCGAAGCATTTAATGTATTCAACAATACGCGGCTGAAGAACTTGAACGATCCCAACAACAACCCTATCACTTTGAACAATACCGCGTTCGGGCAGATCACCAACGCCTACGACCCGCGTGTGCTGCAGCTTGCGTTCAAGTATACGTTCTAACGATTCCCGATCGTGTTAGTATTTCTGAGCAAATATGAAACGCAGAGAATTTCTTGGTACTACACTCGCCGCCGTGGCGGCCTTAGAAGAGCTGAACGCGCAAAGTGCCGCCAAGCCCAATATCCTGTACATCATGGCCGATGATTTCGGTTACGCCGACTTATCGTGTTACGGCCGGCCGGACTATCAAACCCCGAATATCGATCGCCTGGCCACGGAAGGTGTCCGTTTCCTGCAGGCTTATGCGAATTCGGCGGTGTGCACGGCCAGCCGCGTGGCGCTGATCACGGGGCGCTATCAATACCGGCTGCCAGTTGGTTTAGAAGAGCCGCTGGCCGGACGTAATGTTGGTGTCCCGCCCGAACATCCAACTTTACCTTCCCTTTTACGCAATGCCGGTTATGGAACCGCGCTGGTGGGCAAGTGGCATTTGGGGCCTTTGCCCAATTTTGGCCCGCTGAAAAGTGGCTACGATCACTTCTGGGGTTTTCGCGGGGGCGGCCTCGATTACTTCACCCACAAATCCGGCGGCGCGCAAACCGAGACCGACGACCTATGGGACGGCGACACGAAAATCCACGAGAACGGTTACCTGACGGACCTATTGGCGGAACAGACCATCAAGCTGATCAACGGCTACACAAAACTACGCAAGCCATTTTTTATCAGCCTGCACTTCAACGCTCCGCACTGGCCTTGGGAAGGGCCAGAGGATGAAGCTGCTGCCAATGCGCTGACCGCGCTGGGATCCTTCGATCAAGGCAACATCAAGACTTACGCCAAGATGGTGGTGCAGATGGATCTGCAAGTCGGTCGCATTATGAAAGCGCTGGCGGCGGGCGCAGCGCGCAACACCATCGTGATTTTCACCAGCGACAACGGAGGCGAACGGTTTTCCGATACATGGCCATTCACCGGCAAAAAGACCGAGTTGCTGGAAGGCGGTTTGCGCATTCCAGCCATTGTTCGCTGGCCGGGACACATCAAGCCCAAGTCCACAACGTCACAAGTCGCGATGACGATGGACTGGTTGCCGACACTGCTGGCCGCCGCTGGTGCCCAGCCGGACCCGGCCGTGCCGCCCGATGGCATCAATCTGTTGCCGTATATCTCGCAGGGCGCGTTACCCGTTTCCCGCCGTGTTTACTGGCGATACAAGGCCAATGCGCAGCAGGCCGTGCGTGACGGCGACATGAAATATCTGAAAATCAACGATCAAACATTTTTGTTTAACGTTGTTGATGATCCGCTCGAACACGCAAACCTGAAAGACAAACAGCCCGATGTCTACAATCGTCTGGTCGAAAGCTACCAGGAGTGGCAATCAACCATGCTGCCCTTGGACCCTGCGTCTTCCACTTACGGCTTTGGCCCAGCCCAATTGGCAGATCACTATAGCCCACGGGTCTCTGGCACCGCTGGTGGCGGTGGCCGAGGCGGTGCAGGGAAAAAGCAATAGGTACATCTCACGCATGCGACCGCTTAACTCCCGATTATGAGGACTCTCGATCTTCGGCCGAAAAATAGTCAAGATAAGCGCGCCGCTCGGATTCGTGATTGAACAAAATACCGTTAGCGATAAACATTCCGTAAGCCTCGCGGTAGTTCACGCAGTACCAATGCGCCGCCACTTTGCTCGCGGCATAGGGACTGCGCGGATAGAATGGGGTGTTTTCGGACTGCGGCGGCGCGGTTGCTCCGAACATTTCGGACGACCCTGCCTGATAGATGCGCGCTGCCTTGCCCGAAACAGTGATGTAGTCCCGCACTGCTTCCAACAGACGCAAAGTCCCTGTGGCCACCACGTCGGCGGTGTATTCGGGCTGGTCGAAGCTGACACGAACGTGTGACTGCGCAGCCAGATTGTAGATTTCGTCTGGTTCAGTCTTGTCAATCAAGCGCCTTAATCCGGTGGCGTCCGTCGTATCGCCATAGTGCAGAAATAGTGAGGCCCCACTCTCGTGCGGATCTGCATAGATAGCGTCCAGGCGATCCGTGTTGAATGTGGATGCTCGCCGGATCATCCCATGAACTTCGTATCCTTTGCCGATGAGCAGTTCCGCAAGGAACGAACCATCCTGGCCCGTTACGCCGGAAATGAAGGCTTTCTTCATAGCTTCCTTTCGTCGGTTTTCGCGTGTTTCCGATCCTGCTTTACGTGGCGTGAGGTGATCTCTAGAATGCGTTGAACTCCGGTCTGCAGTCAAGTACCAGGTAGTTTCAGGCTCAAAAGGAGCGGGGCGGTTGCACACCAAACGTTTACCGGCCACCGGCGGGAGGAAGTGGCGCGAAACTTCAAAGGCGGCGGTTGGGACTGCAGAAGGAGCTCTTCCTGGGTAATTTGGACGCGAAACGCGACTGGGGTTATGCCAAGGACTACGTAGAAGCGATGTGGTTGATGCTGCAACAGCCCGCACCGGACGACTTCGTCGTTTCAACGGGAGAAGCGCATTCCGTCCGGGACTTCCTCGATATCGCGGCTTCCCATCTCAACCTTGACTGGCCAAAATTCGTGAAAACCGACCAGCGCTACTTCCGTCCAACTGTCAAGGGCGGAGTAAAACTAGACCAGCGGGGCGGAGAGAAACTAGACCACTTCACAGGTGGGAGAGGCCGTGGTTTGAAGGATTTACGGGGGCGGCTGGAGCGTAGGCCTGCGACCCGCTTTGCGGGGAGCGTTTAGGCCGAAGAGGAAGCCGCCCTCGTAAATCGGCGCAGAGAGAGGGGCAGGGGCGACTTAAGAGCGTGCCTTGCTGGTCCGCTTCTGCTTGCTGTCCTTGAGGCGGTAGCTTTCCCCGTTCATCTCCAGGATGTGGACGTGGTGGGTGAGCCGGTCCAGCAGGGCTCCCGTTAGCCGTTCCGATCCGAACGCTTCCGTCCATTCATTGAACGGCAGATTGCTGGTGACCAGCGTGGCGCTGCGTTCGTAGCGGCGGCTGAAGACCTCGAACAGCAGTTCGGCCCCGGTCTTGGACAGTGGCACGAAGCCCAGTTCGTCGATGATCAACAGCTCGAAGCTGGAGAGCATTTTTTGAAAGCGCATCAGGCGCCGTTCGTCCTTGGCTTCGATCAGCTCGTGTGCCAGCGACGCGGCGGTCGTGAACCGGACACGGAAACCCTTCTGGCAGGCCGCCAGACCCAAGGCGAG
>JANXYJ010000096.1 GCA_025350105.1 Terriglobia bacterium
AACGACGTTCATAACGACGTGCCTAAAAGCGTGGATCATGACCAGGTGTTCCTGGGGCGCTCGCATTGGGTTAGCTTGCTGTGTGAAGTGTTGCCGCGCGCGCTGTTGGCGGAACTTGGTTTGGCGAAGATCCTGCTGGGATCGAGCGGCGGTGGACAGTTCATGGTGCTGCTGCCGGAAGAATCGCGGCCCGATGCAGATTCGCTGTTGACTGCCGCGGCCAACGAAATTCAGCATCTGAGCAACGGCGTTCTGCGGCTGATCTGGTCGTCCACGGAAAACCTGGGCGATTGGAGCGATATCCGCAAACGGCTTAGCGAAGCGCTGGATCGCACTCAGCACGCGCCAGGGTTTTCTCCGGATACGGAAGTTCCCATGCCCGACGCCGATTCCTACTTTGGCCAGGTGTTGGGCTGGAATCTGCGCGAGGCTACCACAGTGGGGTGGTCCCCGACCTCGCCCGGAATGGTGCTGCTCGGTAGCGGAAAGCACAATTGGCAATTAGGGCGAGATGAAAGCAATCCCGATAACCTGCCATTTGCGCGCCAAACTGCGCTTGATGACGACGGGACCAAGCCGGCTTCTGGCGCGGTATTGGCGGCCCGTTCCAGTGGAATGCCCACCTGGGGTGTGTTGCGCGGCGATGTTGATAATTTTGATATTCGTATCCGGCGGGCGCATTCGATTGACGAACATCTGCAATTTTCGGTGATGTTCAAACAATTTTTCGCGGGTGAACTAGAAGTGCAGTGTTCCTTACCCGAATATTTCCGGAAAGTCACGGTGATTTTTTCCGGCGGTGACGATTTCGCGGTAATGGGATCCTGGGACGCCTTACTTGGGTTGGCAGGTGAAATGGAGCGTGTTTTCCACCGGTTCGCCGCGCAGAATTTGAAGGACTTTGCTGGCTTGGAAGCGAAGACCATCACATTGGCTTTGGCGTTGGCACCTTCGCCCGACGCCTCGCTTGGTGCGGTGTTTGAAGAAGCGGGCCGGCGCATGGAGGCCGCGAAATCGGTGGCCAACGATTCTTTTTGGCTGCTGGGGCGAACGCTCGAATGGAAACAGTTTTCCGAAGCGTCATCGTTGCGTGATTTGTTATTGCGCATGATTACGGAATTTGGCTGTTCGCCGCAATATTTACAGGATTTGTGCGGCATTTATCGCGAAACCCAGTCCCGGGTGTCGCGCCGCCAGGCCCGCCGCGCGGGCGGCGAGCGTCCCTGGCGTTATCATCGAAGATTGGGACGGATTCTGGCAGCGGCGCGGCCGGATGCAAGCGCGACCCGTGGCCGGGGGGATTACCAAAAAGCGCGGACCGCGCTGATCGCGGATTTGATTGGACGGAGCGCCGTGACGGTGAAGCTGCGGCCCGCCGGACGCGTCGCGCTGGAGTGGGCCCGGTTGTCGGCGCGGTTGTCGGCGAAAGATGATGCTCGGGCGATTGGCTATTGAAAGACAGATATTCTCTATTTAAGGGACACTTGCAATGGATGACGTTCAACCGGAAAAAACGCCGGAATTAACACCTGAATTAATAGCGGAACCAACGCCTCCGTCAACGGTTGCTGCGCCGGAGCCTGCTGCGCCAGAGAAGACCGGGCTGGATGTTGCGCGGGCAGCGGAGGCTTTGAAGGAAAAGCTGAAGAGCGGCGCCTCAGCCGCGGATTCGGCCAATGTCAGGGATGCCGCGAAGCAGGACCAGCGCGAAGGTCGCCCCAAGGGCCAGGGACGTGAAAATCGTCCGCCCCGCGAAGCCAAAGCTGGCGCGCCCGACACGCGAGGCGGCGACCATCAGAAACGCGGTGACCGGCCGCCCCGTCCTGAGCAGGGCGGCGATAGACATGGCGGTGGCGACAAGAGGGGCCCGCGCGAAAGCCGGCCGGGCACTGGACGCCCCTTTGAAACAGCGCCGGATATTGAGCTTGAAAAGTTGATTGCCGATAGTCTGTACCTGGACAATCAGGCGCATGCAGTGGTGGCCCGCATGCGGGATATGGATTCCGGCACGAAGAGCCAATTGCGCCGTTTGTACAACGCGGTGCGCCGCGCGGTGCGTGCTCCGGAGGGCGAACGCCAGCATGAATTTGTGATGTTGCGCGCCCGTTTGGCCTACACGATTGCCCGGCATTCGCTGCGCAGTCTGGATGCCCTGGAACGGCTGCTGTTACAGGTGACGCGACGCAACGATGCGCGCGGCTATGAACGTTTTAAGGATTTGTTTGAAGCGATTGTGGCTTACAACGAATAGCGCGGATGAGCGAATTGGATTCAGACCGTTAAATAAATAGGGGTTCTTAAATATAAAATGAGCACACATACAGCTCAGACGCGGCTCCAATTATTGGGCAAATTGATTTTGTCCGGCGAGCTGCATTGCGAAACAGGATTGCACATTGGGGCGGGGAAAGGGTCGCTGGAAATCGGCGGCGCCGATAATCCGGTGGTAAAGGATGCCTTTGGTTTGCCCTATATTCCCGGCAGTTCCTTGCGTGGACGCATTCGCTCGCTGCTCGAAAACGCCATGGGACTGACTTCACCAGCGGAACTGGTGTATCTTTCCAAGCGTCGGGGCCAGGAGGTTCGGATCCACCAGAGCGATCGCCCCGATGATGAAATCTGCCTGCTGTTCGGCCGCAGCCCGGGCCGAGTGGAGCGCGTGGAAGGCGAAGCTGTAAACTCCACCGGCGCGATGCCGGCGCGCTTGACCATCTACGATGCCCCGCTCGATCTGGAGAGCATCACGCCGCAGATGCGCGAAAACCTGGACGACGAAATTACCGAAGTGAAAAGCGAAAACGCCATTGATCGCATCACCGCGCAGGCCAATCCTCGCACTTTGGAACGCGTGCCCGCCGGTGCGCGCTTCCGTCTGCGTATTGTGATGGACATCTTGTGCGAAGAAGATAAGACGTTGCCGCAACGCTTACTGGAAGGCTTGCGGTTGCTGGAAGATGACGCGCTGGGCGGTGGCGGGTCGCGCGGAAGCGGGCGGGTCCGCTTTGCGAAGCTGAATTTGGCCTGGCGCGGCCGCAACTTCTATTCCACTGGCGCCGCCGAAGCCGAGTTAGCCAAAGACGCCGACCTGGGCGCCTTGCAAGTACTGACGCATGATTCCGGATTTGCGGAGAAACTGGCCTAATCTCAAATGTCTGCTCTGTTGATTCGCTTGCGGCCTACCAGTCCTTGGCGCATCGGTCCCGATTCCGGGGATCGTGACCGCGTGGGCCGCATCTATCATAGCGATGCGCTGTTTGGCGCCGTTACCAGCGCGATGTCCGCCCTGGGTCAGTTGAACGAATGGTTGCAGGCAACCGTGCAGGCTGCTGAACCAGCCGTACGGTTTAGTTCCTGCTTCCCGTTTCAAGGGCAGACACTGTTTGTGGTGCCTCCGCAGCATATTTGGCCCCCCGCGCCTTCGGCGAAGATCCGCTGGAAGGGCGCTCGCTTTGTGCCGGTGAAAGTTGTGGAGGTTTTGCTTGCCGGCGAAAGTCTGAACGAAGACGCCTGGGCGATTGATACGGCCAGCGAATGTTTAGTGTCTACGGCAAGTGGCGTTGCGGCTTCGCCGGTTTTTCGTGCCACGGTCCGGCCCAATGCGGCGATGGATCGCCACGGAGAAGGTGCGTTGGCCCATTCTTCGGCATGTTTGGAATTCGCACCGGGCGGCGGACTATGGTTTGCGGCGGAGTTTGCATCCGATGCCGCGCGCAGTGAATGGCGGGGGCCGCTGGAAGGCGCGCTTCGGCTGCTGGCCGATTCCGGTTTCGGAGGGGAGCGCTCCCGTGGTTGGGGCCGCTGTGAAATGCCGGAAATCGTGGAAGGGAGTCTTCCGGAACTGCTGTGGCGCCGGACGCCTGTCACACCCGAAACGGTGACACCCGAAGCGCAAACCGGCCACTGGCTGCTTTCGCTATTTCACCCGGCGATGGCTGAGAACGGCTTCGATCACGGTTTTGAGCGCGTCTTAGATCACGTCGACTGGCAGCAGGGCAACTATTCCACTGTCACTCGTGCCGGCCGCGTGGAGAGCCTTGCCGGTTGGGGAAACAGGAAGCGCGACACGCGCATGATTGCGGAAGGATCGGTGCTGGTTGCCCCGGAAACGCCGCGTGGTACGGCCACGAATGTGGCGCCGGAGGGCTTCGCTCATCCGGTTTATCGCGCGGGCTTTGCCCTTTCGCTTCCCGTGCCCCTGGTGGTTACCAAACTGTTGGTTACGGGGAAGGTAAGCACATGAAGTACCGGGTCACCTGTCTGACACCCACCCTGGTTGGTGATGGCGAGAAGCTCTCGCCCATCGATTACATGGTGTGGAAGGACCACATGAATGTGCTGGACCAGGGCCGGATCTTGAAATTGCTGTCGCGTGGCCCCCGGCTGGAAAGCTATCTGGCGCAACTGAAGAAGGCGGAAACCCTGGATTTCGCATCGTGGGGTGGCTTCGCGCAGAATTTTGCCGGGCGCCGCATTCCATTTGAGCATCCCAGCGCGGTTACGTTTTGGCAGCGCGCACGGCCGGACCAGCTTTTCATTCCCACCTTCGCCTCCACCGGCACAGGAGCCTACCTGCCCGCCACCGCGCTGAAGGGTGCCCTGCGGACGGGCGCTGTTTCGGAACGATGGAGCGAGGCGACCATCGCTGATTTGGCAAATAGATTGGAAGACCGTTTGCCGCGCGGCCTGGGAGCCCGTGCTGAAGATGCCGTTCTGGGCGGTTCTGGAGCCAGCCGGATGAAACGGGTGGGTGCGTCCGATTCCACCACCATCACCTACACCGGCATGAAGGTTTATCTTCTGCGCGTTGCCACTTTTCTGGCCAAAGGAGCCAATCTAGAACCCGGATGGCAATCCGAACGCGGCCCGGTAGAGGCTCGCCGTGTGGATGACAGCACGCCGCTTTTTGCCGAAATGGCATCCCCTGGAACGGAGTTCGAAGGCATTTGGCACGAGAAGTCTGAAGCGGACCGAGCCAGGCTATTCGCGGCATCACAAGCTTTTGCGGAAAAGCTGATTGCCAAGCATCAGGATTACGCGCAGCGGGCTGGGCTCGCCCGTCTCTCGACGACCTTGACCGGGTTGAAAAGTAAGCTGGATGAATTGAAGTCGAGTGAACAAAGAAATAAAATGGCGTGCCTGTTGGCCATTGGGTGGGGCGGAGGGTTGCTGGGCAAATCGGCCTATCTGAATACGGATGACGAATCCTACCGCAAAATTTTGCGGCACATTCCCAGCTACGAGCGCGCCATTCGTAGCGGCATGCCGTTTCCTAAAACTCGCCACGTGGTTTTTGAGGGCACCCAGCCCGCCAGTCTGCCCGGCTGGGTACTGCTGGAATTGGAGCGCTAAGGGGTTCGGCCCTAAGGCGCAACCCAGCGCTAAACCCAGCGCTAATCTGTAACCTCTTCCGCTACAGCCAATTGCGTGGTAACATCAAAGCGGAGAGAAAGCCTGAGGTTAGCACGCCCTCCTAAGGCCCAAACTCGTAACAACATAACCCGCACAACCGGACGTAACACGGAGGCCCGGAGCAGGATCGTAACAACGATCGCAGGACAAAATGTATAACGCCTTTTTCGGATTTACCGAAAGCCCCTTCAATCTAAGCCCTGACCCTGCCTTCTTTTACCGGAGCGAGCAGCATGAAGAGGCGCTAGCCAACTTGGTTTATGGCGTGCAGGCCCGCAAGGGTTTTATTGTCCTGTCTGGGGAAGTGGGCACGGGCAAGACTACCCTGCTCGAATGCCTCCGCGACTACCTGGAATCGCAATACATAGAATTCGCGTTCATCTTCAACTCGCGCATTAACGGCGAGCAGTTTTTCGAGATGATCGCCTACGATCTGAACCTGCCCTGCGAGCGCATGCGCAAAACCGACGTCCTGTTTGCGCTGAATCAGCTGCTGGTGGAACAAGCGCAGGACGGGCGCACGGTGGTTTTGATCGTCGACGAAGCCCACAACCTTGAATGGGAAGTGTTGGAAGAGATTCGGCTTCTGGGTAATCTGGAAAACCGCAGTGGCAAGCTTTTGCAGATCATTCTTGCCGGCCAGCCGGAGCTGGACCGCAAGCTGGATGCCCCAAACCTTCGCCAGTTAAAACAGCGCGTGGTGCTGCGCTGCCATTTGGAGCCGTTCACGCTACGCGACGCCACCGAATACATCAACACTCGTCTGGAGCGGGCAGGGATGCCGAACCAGACGGTGTTCAGCGAAGAGCTGATCGCTGAGATTCACCTGCGTGCGCAGGGCACGCCGCGGTTGATTAATGCCATGTGCGACAACCTTTTGCTAAGCGCGTTTGCCGGAGAACAACGCACCTGCACCACCGAGATGTTGGACGAAATCTGCACTGACATGCGCCTGGAATGGCCCGGCAGCCGGCGTTTTAGAGCCGCCCGCCAAAGCAGCGACGAATCCTTCGAACGCGCCCAGTTTTAAGTTCGATCTCATACAAATCAAACTGAGCGGAGACGAGACAGAGCGGTGTGTTCGCATTCCCTAAGACAAAAAAACGCCCCACGGATCTCTCCGCGGGGCGTTCTCTTAAAGCAGGTTGATTGAAGTTAGAACGTGAACCGGGCCATGACTACGCCGCTGCGCGGCTGGCCGAACTGGGTACCCGAGGTCAATCGGCTGTAGGTGCCGAAGCCGGACGACGTGGTTCCCGTCAATGGTCCGGTTGTGATACGAACCACGCTATTCTGCGGTCCGGTCACGGTCAAATTCGAGTCCGCCAATTGAGTTCTGTTGAAGATATTGGCAAAGTCGGCACGGATGGTTAAGCCAAAGCGATTTTCGCTACCAAAGCGGAAGGTGCGGCCAGCGCCAATGCCTTCCACCGGGTGGCGCTGATAACGGTAATCCCCATAGTATTGCGAACCGCTTGCGAACTGGCCGGGGGTGGGATTGGCCCATGCATCCTTATTGAGCACAAAGGTATTCGAGACGTCATAGCAGTGGCAGTTGATGTCCGATACGTTGTAAAGCGGTTGTCCGGCCACGCGGTTGGCAAAGGTGGGCTGAAACAGCAGATTACCGGTGTTGTTACCGGTGGCAATCGGCGCCGGAATCGGCAGGCCGCTGGAATATTGCAACAGCGTGCTGAGGCTCCATTCCCTGGTTAGCCAGCCCAGGATTTTCAGGTTATTCCATTTGGGGACCTGATAGGTGCCCTGGACCACGAAGGTAAGTGGCTGGTCGAAGCGCGAATACGACTTCGCTCCGGTGGGGTTGGTCACTGCGTTATTGACGAATTGGTTCGGGCCAATAGCAAGGTTCTGGTTGCCATCGACGCCAACCTGCAAGGATTTCTGAAACGTAAACGCGCTACCCACGCTAAGTCCGTGCGAGAGTCGTTTGTTGGCCTTCACCTGCAGGGAGTCGTACCAGGTCTTGCCAAGCGGGGCGCCATTCACTGGAATGATGCCAAACTGCGGGAAGGGCCGCAGCGACTGCGCCACCGTGTTCGCTGTGCTGAAGCCCACATAGGGAACCTTGTTGAACCCGCGGCTGGTGGCCAAAGTGGACGACAGAGTGGACGTAAGCAGCGCAACATCGTCGGTCGCGCTAAGGCCGCGCGACGCCAGTATCTGCGGCGTGACCGCGTTGATATCGAGCATCTGAGGAGAGGCCCACCAAACGCCACGGTTGCCAACGTAGGCGGCCTCCACCACCAGGCCAGCGCCAAATTCCCGCTCCATACCGATGCTCCATTGGTTCTGACGCGGCGGCCGGCCGGCATTCTGATCCAATAAACCTACCCCCGCCGGCAAGGCTTGATTACCCGTGGCCAGAATGGGCAGAGAGCCCGGCGTCAAGTTGGGCCAACTGGGAATGTTCGGAATCCCATTTGCCAATGTAATAATGGACTGGCCCTGGCCCGGAGAACCCGCATTGCTTAACGCCGCCACTCCCGACGTTGCCAGCCCGGTTCCCTGGATGCCGGTTTGTCCATAAATAATTCCCCATCCGGCGCGAACCACTGTCTTCGAGTTGATTTGGTAGGCGACCCCAAGCCGCGGGGCAAATGCCAGTTTGTAGTTACTGGCGAAGTTGCAGTTGCAGTTTGCCTCATACAAGAACCCTCCAGGCGCGTTGCCGGTGCTGGGGTTGAGCGTCGTCGGCGAAAATTGCAGGGCCCGGCCTCGGCTTTCGCGAAGGTATTGGCCGTAGTCATAGCGTAAGCCGTAGGTAAAGGTAAGCTTCGAATTCACTTTCCAGGAGTCCTGTACGAACGCGCCCACCTGTGCTTTGTATTGCCGGAAGGCAGCCGGGGCAGCAATGCTATAGGAGTCTACCCGGCCCAGCAGAAAACTCGCGTAGGCCAAACCGATCGTGCCACCAGTGAAGGTCTGGCTTGCGCCCTGTACTGCGGTGGGCAGCGCGGTTTCGTTGGCGCTGAAGCTATAAAGGCCGGCCGTGCTGGTATAGGGATAAGTGGGCTGTGCCAGTTCGAACATATCGAAGCCAGTCTTATAGCTGTGATTTCCGTGAACCCAGCTCAAGCTGCCGTTGGCGGCTGGTTTTTCGTTGAAGGTGTGCGTCTGGCCTGCGGGTCCAAGAGCATTCAACCCACCTGCATTGGGGCATAGGAACTGGTTGCCAACGCCAGCAGGGCAGAAGCCCTCAAAGCGCGGAAACAAGCGGGTGAGACTGCCATTTTTCAGTCCGAGCTTCTGGGAGGGATTGTAGTCCAATACCGGAGCATCGTCAAAGAAGTTGTTCTGCTGGTACCCCACACCCAGATGGAACAACATTGTCGGCGTCACCGTGAAGTCGTAATTCAAGCGGTTGATGTAGGAATGGATGAAGGTGCCGCGAGTTGCTGTGATGGGATCCGGCAGGCCCTCGGAGTTACCAAATGTCGGTGAATAGGGTGAATCCGTGTGCGTACGCGAATAGTAGTAGGCGACCCGATGACGGGGCCCAAATAAGTGATCCACTTTGATGGAGGGAATGATGGTTTCACGCAAGCTGTTGTATTGCGGAATGTAATTGTTCACCAGCGCGCCGGGAACATTGGCGTGGGGAATCAAGTCCTGGACTTTCAGTGCTACCGAGTCCATCGGGATATTGATGGTGTTATTGGGAAATGGATCGTAAACCGTGATACCACCTACCGTTCGCGCGGTGGCCGGGTTGTAGATCGTGTTGGCGATAATGGGACGGCCCAATGCATCCGTACCCAGGTTACGGTTTCCGCCGGCGGCGATGGCCGCGCTGAAATTCCCGGCCCGGTAGGCGTCGGTTGGAACCGTCAACGGCGCGTTATTGATGATCTGATTTTCCTGGAATTTTTCCCAATTGAAGAAGAAAAACGTCCGGTCTTTGCCGTTATAGACTTTGGGAATCCAAACTGGTCCGCCGATGGTGGCGCCCCAATCGTGGCGACGGGCGCGTGGACGGACATGCTCGTTGGGAGGGCCGTCACTCGTAAAGGGATATCCCGTGAACGGAGTGGCCGCGTTAAACACTTCGTTGACGACGTAGTCGTAGCCGCTGCCGTGGAATTGATTACCTCCGGAACGCATGGTCACGTTGAAGAAGCCTCCGCCCACTTGCCCGAACTCGGCCGCGAAGTTGCTGGTCTGGACTGAAATCTCCTGAATGGCATCGATACTGGGTTGCACCTGGGCAGGTGCGAAATTGATGCTCTGGTTGCTGGCGTCCATACCCTCGACGCGGAAGGCCTGGGTGTTGGTAGGTGCCCCGTTGATCTTCACGTTGGAGTTCGGCTGATAAAAGGTACCAGGCACCAGCGCCACGACGTTGTTAGGATTCCGCACGCCAGAGCTGCCCGCCGAGGCGCTGCCCACACCATGAATGGGCAATTCCGTCAACTCACGCGCGGTAATGTTCTGGCTGATGTCGGCGCTTTCGGTCTTCAGCTGGGAAGCGTCGGCGGTTACCGATATAGATTCGGTAGCCGCGCCCACTTCAAGAGTAATATCGATGCTCAGCGTTTGCGCCACCTGAACCGTGATGCCACTGCGGACGTACTTCTTAAAGCCTGCCGCCGCCGCCGTAACTTCATACGCGCCTACCGGCAGACTGGAGATCACATAATTTCCGGTAGCCGTCGACACCACCGACGTTACGGCTCCGGTTGCGGTGTTTTTGGCATCCACGGCAGCCCCGGCGACCGAAGCCCCGGCCTGATCGGTGATGGTTCCGGTGATGGTCCCGCGATCGCTTTGAGCACAGACGAAGCTCGCGGTGAGCAGCAATAAGATGGTTGCCGAAAATCTAGTGAGTACAAACCTGGTACGCATTCCTAACCCCCTGAAATTTATGAACAAGACCCTTTACTTCGCACCCAAGACTAGCCCTAAACTCTAGCCATGGCTTCCGGCAGTTTACGTTACGGTTACGTTCGTGTCAAGGAGCGAACCGCGTTTGTCAACGGTTTTTAGAAATGTCCCCTATCCTGGTGCATTAGAAGTGTCCCCTTTGTATGTTCTTAGCCCGCCAGGGTTTTCGGTGGTGCCGGCCGTAGCGGAGCCCTGCGAGCCGCAGGTGAGCGGTTAGGGCGGAGCGGAGGCCGGCGCCACCGAAAACCGCGCTGCCACCTGGGCCGGCGGACCCAATGCTTTCATGTCCTGGTAACTCCGCCGCCACGGATGATTCGGCAGATGCGCCGCCGCCGGCGTCACTGGTCTCTTTCGTTTTACCTCTGCTACTTCGGGCTTGGCGGGTCGCTCTGTCACCAGGTGCCAACTCAGCTTCCGCCCCCGGTAATAGATTTCGATCATTCCTTCTTCCCACTCGCACACCGTGACTTTGCTCTTGGCCGGCGCGTAATTCCGGTTCTGCGCCTCCACTTGATAAAAGCGATTCTCATGCCGTACTACCCAGTCATTACCCAATGTGCGCTCCGTCTCCAAACGAAAGATCTCGCGGAGCTTGGCTGCCGATGGCAGCGGCAGATGATAATCCGTCGCAGACGCCGCATCCACCGCAAAGCGCCGGTTGTGATCGTCGCAATATTCCTGCTCTAGATACTGATTCACCGCCGCGTGCGTGGCGATCTTCTTGCGCCTCATCTTCTTGATCAGCCGGTCCTGATGCGTACCGTGATTGCGCTCCACTCGGCCCTTGGCCTCCGGCGATCCCGCTGCGATGATCTTGATCCCCAGCCGCTCGCACATGCGTCCAAACTGCGTCGTGGCAGGCGTTCCGTGCAGATACTCCTTCGCCGTCGGCTC
>JANXYJ010000118.1 GCA_025350105.1 Terriglobia bacterium
TGCGTTTCCATACCCTGGTTTTCAAACAGTTGGGAAAACGCCTGCATGCGCATGATGTCCGTATTGTGTACGCGGAGACTCGCGCGATCAAAAATCAACTTCATGAAATAATTCAACCCGCGATAGTTGGGAATACTGATCACGGCCAAGCCGCCGGGCTTCAGGACGCCCCAGTGTCCTTCGAGCGGGCCTTTGAAATCGGTGAAGTGCTCGATCACTCCGCGGGAAAAGACGACATCAAAGCGTTGCTGGTAAGCAGTCTGAAAATCGGGCCCGAATGCGTCGGAGAAAATTACTTGTTGGGGATTGATACCAGCGGCCTGAAAGATTTGTTTGTTCTGGGTTGCAGCCGCCTCGGCGTAATCAACGCCATAGGTGTCCCACCCAAAACTCCGGTGCAACCGGACAAGATAATCTCCCGGTGCGCTGCCAATCTCCAGCACTTCGGCGTTCTGGCTAACCGGCAAATAGGCGGGATAAATGCGTTCCCAAAGAACATAATCCGAATAATTACGGCTAAATAGTTTGATCTGGCTGCCCAGAAGGCTCTTTATCCTACGCTTGAACCATGCCGATAGCGAATTGCCAGCATCTCTGTGACAGCGTCGATATACTTCATCCCAATACTTACCAGTGGTTAATTGCGCCAAAGACGCCTCCCTTTCATTCACTCCCGGAATAGGGCTAATGAATACTGCAGGGGAAACGGGCTTCTGTTTCCCCTGACAGCTTACGGTTCATAGTAAATCACGGCCAAGCGTGAATACAAGAAAATTGGGTCCGAATTTGAGAGGAATAGTTCTGACAGTACTGTGCGTAATCCGCAACGATTTAGATTGTTAGCCGCGCTGTAGTAACGGCCGCAGATCCCTGATGGTTTTGACGGTTTCGAGCGTCATGATGGTGTCAATCAGTTTCTGGCACTTGGATAAACCTAATACGGGCACGATCAAATCACGCGCCTTGGCGATGATTTCAGCGCGGGTCATAGGATTTTCGGACGTGCCGCGGACGGCCTCTACGCGATCAGTGAGGAGCTTACCGTCATTCAGAGTAATTTCGACGATGGCCACGCGCTTGGGCATCAGTTTTTCCAGAGCCTCATCATGGATCAACTGAACCTTGGCGCGCTGGCGAAGAACCGCGGGATCCTTCATGCGAGCTTCTTCGTGGGCGGTCTTGAAGGTCACCGTTTTATCCACCAACATGACAGCAACTAAATGTTGCAGAGAAATATCGGGGATCTCGCGATTGTCCACGATGGTGGCTTCGTCGGCAGCGACACGGACGACGACTTGTTTCACCTGGTCGACGTCAAAACGGTCGCGCTTCAAAATGTTTTCGAGCGCATCGAGCGGGGCCTGAATCGGCGCGCCCACGGTCCACTTCTTTACGTTGGTGCGGGTGATCTCGTAGCGTTCGCCCAGTTTGTCTATGAGCATCGACGGATCGTTCATCGGCGCAAATGCCTGCAGAAAATTGTCGGCACCGGAAAGGATGTCGTCCACCGCACTCCCTCCGGCCTGCACCAGTAAAGCGGAGGTCACGCCATTGCGCGCGGGCATACCGCCGAAATCGAAGGCCTTTTCCACATGTTCGGTGTCGCGCTGCCACGAAGCCAAGCCTGAAGCCTGTTGCGCCGTGTAGGAAAGCAGCCAGCGCATTTGTTGCTGATTCAAACCCGCGGCGCACGCGGCCGCCGCGGCGGATCCAAACGTTCCGGAAAGCGCGTGCGTGCTGCGATGGCTGGCCACCATATATTGCAACTTGCCGAGGGTGGCCGTCACGCGAGGACCCACGTCGTAACCCAATACAACCGACCGCAGCATGCGCGTGCCGTCGATGCCGAACTTCTCGCCCACTGCCAGGGCGGAGGGAACCACGGAGGCTCCTGGATGCGATTGCGATGGCGGATGGGTGTCGTCGGTTTCGTCGGAATGCGCCAACATGCCATTGGCAAGCGCGGCTTCGATCGGCCCCACCACTACGTTAGAGCCCGCCACGGTGGAAACCTTTTCGCCCCCGTAGGCGCGGGCGAATTGAATCGCAAATCTTCCCGGCGGCAACTCAGAGCCCGAAATCATCGCAGCCAGAGTGTCCAGAATCATGTGCTTGGCTTTTTCGGCAACCGCGTCAGGGAGTTTGCGATTGGCCGCCTCCGCCATGTAGGCGCTGAGCTTGGTCATCAGCTGACTGATGGGAGCTGCCGCGCCGGAAATTGGATTGAAGACGGTTGTGCCGATTGCGCCCAGCGTAGTTTTGAGAACCCGGCGCCTCGTGATGCCAAGTGGCATAGGTTTTCGTTGTCCCATAGATCACCCCCAGAGTTAATTCAACCAAAAGCGATTTTAACAGTTGATGGCGTGCAACGGACTGGACGAGAATAGTAAAAATGTGTCCGTCTCGTGGATTTCGCGCGGTGTTTGTAATTGTGATCACGCTTGCAACTCTTCCTTGGTACTCCGTTCCGGCGGCTACGGCCGCGGATCAGACTTCGCTTGTTCAGACTGGGGGAGAATTAGCCGCGGCCACCGGCACCGCGCAAGGGCAGCCGGAGAAGACGGAACAGACGTTCGAGCCACTAAAAACCGAACCCGCACCGTTGGTTCTGGAAGCGCCCAAACGGGCTTCGAGTGCCAGCGCGCCAACAAAAGAGGAGCCAGACACTTCGGACGCCGCCAAAGGAGAAGGGCGGCGCAATGAAAATGTCCAAGTGAACCTGGTGGACACCAATGCGGCGCGCGACAATAACGTGAGGGTGGGAGCAACGGCAACCATCGTGGAAGAGTTTCGCGTAGAGCGCGGCTACTTTTCAGCAGAATATGGCAACCCATCGCGTGGGCCGATACATGCTCCGTTCATCCAAAATACATTTCAGGGGATCCGGTCACAAAAAGGCGCGAATCTGCACGGCAATATTTTCTGGAACCACAACAATAGCGTGTTTAGCGCGCGTTCGTTTTTTCAAGTAGGAGGGGTGCAAGCGGCGAGGGAGAATCAGTACGGGGCGGCGCTCAGCGCAAAAATCTGGAAGAACGGTTTCCTTATTTTTAGCGGCATGCAGGATAAGAATCGTGGCGCCGTCAACGGCAATGTACTGATCCCTTTATTGAGTGAACGCACGCCCCTTTCCAATGATCCAGCCGTGGGTGCGATCGTACAGCGCCTGCTGGACGCCTATCCGAGTGTAGCGCCCAACGTGGCACCGAATCGCCCTGGATTCGAACGCGCTCTGAATACCAATAGTCCGCAAGCGATCAATTTGAATACCACCACGGGGCAGTTGAACCAGCGGATCAACCGCCGCGATGCGCTGATTTTGCGGTATGCATTTAACGGACAACAGATCAATTCGTTCCAATTCGTGAAGGGGCAAAATCCGAACACCGACAACAAGGGCCACACCGCCCGTATTACCTGGAATCACGTGTGGGATCCGCAGACGGTGTTGGATGTTTCAGCGGGATTCGACCGAACGGGCAATCTGTTGCTCCCCACCGGCGACGCGGTGGGTCCGATATTTTTGAACGGACTGCAGATGCTGGGACCGCAATCGAATATCCCCATCAACCGCGCTATCAACCTTCTTCGTTATAACGCTTCGCTGCAGCGCCGCCCGGGCCAACACAATGTGGCAGCCGGATTTGGATTTACGCGTCAACAATACAATGGTTATGAAACCGAAGGAGCGCGGCCGTCTTTTCAATTCCGCGACGATTTTGGCACCACGCTCATTAACAACTTGCGGTCTGGCAGACCTTCCACCTATTCCGCCGCTTTCGGCAATATCGATCGCCAGTTTCGCAATTGGGAATTGCAAGGTTTCGCCGGCGATCACTGGGTCCTTTCAAAGAAGGTGACGGTCAACTACGGCATTCGCTGGGAGCCGTGGACGCTGCCGGTGGACGCGCTGAATCTGAGCCACTTGAACTTCAATTCCGACTGGAACAATGTGGGCGGAAACGCTGGTTTCTCCTATCGATTGCCGAAGGGCGTGCTGCGCTCCGCCTTCGCAGTTTTCGATGGACAATTGTTTCCCATTGCCTATGGCCAGGACCGTTTCAACCCGCCGTACAACGTCGCGATCAGCGTTACTGCCCCCAATATCTTGACTCCGCTAGCCGCCCTTTCCGCCGCTGACTTAAATGGAACCGGCCGTGCTACCCACTTCGATATCGACCCAAACCTGGCCACGCCGTATTCGTACCAATACAACTTGAGCTGGGAAAATGAATTCGCGCGCGGATGGAGGCTGCAATTGGGTTACGTGGGCAGCCGCACGCACAAGTTGTTTCACACCGAGCAGCGCAACCGTGCCATTTACATTTTGGGGAACACGGACCCCACCAAGAACACCACCAAAGATACGAATGACCGGCGCCCTAATCCGAAGATGAACCAGCAGTTTTATACGCTGAACGCTTCCCGCGCCTACTACGACGCCGGGCGGGCAACGCTCACCGTGCCGCGTTGGCGGCGCACCACGCTCAGCGCCGCGTATTGGTTCAGTAAATCGATTGATATCTCGTCGGACTACACGGTCACCGGCGGCGGGCAGGAGCGCTGGCGCTCCCCTGGACAAACCGAAATTGGTGTGCATTCCGATCAAAAGTCCTTGAGCAACTTTGATCAACCGCATGCGCTCCTAGTACAGGGCGCCTGGGATTCGGGCCGCAGCGGGGGGAGTCTGTTCAGAAAGCTGTATGGTGGTTGGAACCTGGGCGCGGTGTATCTGCTGAAAAGCGGCACCCCGTTTGGGGTGGATTCGGGCGGCGATAGCCCTGGTATTGGCAATGTGGACGGTACGAACGGAGACCGGCCCAACGTACTCAATCCGGCGATTTTGGGGCAGATTGTGGGCAATCCCGATACGTCGGCCAGCCTGTTGCCGCGAACGGCCTTTCGCTTTATCGATGTGACACGCGGAGAGCGCGCCGGTAGTCTGGGGCGCAACACGTTCCGCAAAGGAAAAATCACCAATCTGAATGCTTCCTTAACACGCAGTTGGGCCCTGCCGCGGGAAAGCAATATCACACTGCGCGCCGAAGCCGTCAACCTCTCCAACACCCCGCAGTTCGCCGAGCCCAGCACCAGCTTGACGTCGCCGAATTTTGGCCAAGTCACCAACACCCTGAACGATGGCCGAACCTTCCGTTTTTTGTTGCGGATCGGATTTTAGCTGGTCGATTTTAGCCGGTCGATTTTAGCTGGTCGATTTTAGCTGGTCGATTTTAGCTGGTCGATTTTAGCTGGTCGATTTTAGCTGGTCGATTTTAGCTGGTCGATTTTAGCTGGTCGATTTTAGCTGGTCGATTTTAGCTGGTCAATGTTAAGCGGCCAGCGCTAGGCCGGAAACGACGAATGTGCCCGCACC
>JANXYJ010000127.1 GCA_025350105.1 Terriglobia bacterium
GACAAACACCGCCTCTTTCTATTTGTTGCTCTCTTTATGACGCATTACACTAGCTATTTAGTTTTAATCGTCTGGTGTCAAGCGTCGGGCAAGGCTGCCTCAAGCAGCCCCGGGGACCGAAGCTGATGTCGGATTTCATAAAGGAGTCCGAGATTAGTGTATGAGCAATTACAGATTGAGGGCACCAATTCCACGCTTTGCCACGGCGATTGCCGCAGCAGCGTTCTTACTTACGGCAACCGTGGCATGGGCGGCAACACCGAGCATCTCAGATGTTCTGGTGGACAATGCCAATAGCAAGATCACCATTCAGGGAGTGAACCTGTTTGGCAGCAGTTCGCTGGCCCCCAAAGTCACGTTAGGGACAGCGGTATTGGTGCTGCAAAGCGGAGCGTTGAAGACTTCCATCATGGCCACGCTGCCTGCGCTGGCTCCCGGTACGTACAACCTAACGGTGACGCCGAAGAAAAGCAACGGCGATGACGATGACAGCAATTTGGAGAACTTTCAGGTGGCGATTGGCCCGATAGGTCCGCAAGGTCCAATGGGCCTGCAAGGCCCAATTGGCGCAACGGGTCCAGCAGGTCCAGTTGGACCGACTGGGAACACGGGGGCAACCGGACCTACTGGGAACACGGGGCCGCAAGGCGTTCAGGGGATTAAAGGAGATACAGGAGCAACGGGCCCGCAAGGGACTTCCGGTCCGGGTTTTCTCACCGGGCATGTGAGCGGCTTCGCACCCGCTGCGGCTGTTCCTGCTTTCAGCATTCCGGCTGCGGCCCCGGTCGCAACCCTCTCGCCTGCCTACGCAATCACAGCCACGCGTATCACCTTCATCCCAACAGGCACCGTGGGATCGACCGGCATGAATGCCTATTTTTTCATCAATGGCGCGTTGACTAGCCTGGCCTGCCACATTTTTGACGGCACCGGCTGCAGCAATACAACTGCTACGGCAATCCCTCCGCGCAGTCAAATGGCGGTTGCAATCGCCAACTGCTGCGACGCCTCGCCAGGCGACATGCTGGTAACGCTTGAATTCCAGTAGAACCGCGGTAACTCGGCTCGGGTGGCCCGACTCTCCAGCTGAGAACCGCTTCGTTGATATTATTCTCGGGCCTGAGGCCCGCGCTACTGGCCCCAGCTACTGCTTAAAACGCGACGTTCGCCACGCCCTTTAGCCCCAGCATGGCGCGGACGTCATCAGGTGAGGCGATATCCAATGACAACTCCGTCAAAATGCGGCGGATCTTCGAGACTTGATCGGCGCAGGATTTGGCCAACTCGCCTTTGCCCAAATAGAGATTGTCTTCCAGGCCCACGCGAACGTTGCCGCCCATGATGGCTCCCATCGTTACCAAGTTCATTTGATGGCGGCCGGCGCCGAGGATCGACCAGTAGTAATTGTCCTTGCCGAATAAGCGATTGGCGGTGGTGCGGATGTGGACCAGATTTTCGGGGTCGGCACCCATGCCACCGAGGATGCCGTAGATGGTTTGGACCATAAACGGCGGCTTGACCAGACCTTCGTCGACGAGATGCGCGAGGTTATAGAGATGACCGAGGTCATAGCATTCAAATTCAAATTTGGTGCCGCAGCCTTCGCCGAGTTCCTTGATGATCTTTCGCATGTCGCGAAACGTATTGCGGAAGATCACGTCGTCGGTGCCTTCGACGTAGGGCTGTTCCCAATCGAATTTCCAATCTTTGAATTTGCGGCCCAGCGGGTAGGTGGCGAAGTTCATGCTGCCCATGTTGAAGGACGCCATTTCGGGTTTCAGACGAAGGGCCGCGGAGATGCGTTCGTCAATGGTCATGCGAATGCTGCCGCCGGTGGTGATGTTGATGACCACGTTGGTAGCGGCTTTGATGTGCGGCAGAAACTGCATGAAAATTTCCGGATCCTGGGTGGGCTTGCCGTTTTCCGGATTGCGGGCGTGCAGGTGAACGATGGCCGCGCCGGCGTTGGCGGCGTCAATGGACTGGCGCGCCATGTCTTCCGGTTTATAAGGAAGATACGGCGACATGGTGGGCGTGTGAATGGCGCCCGTGAGAGCGCAAGAAATGATGACTTTGTTGGCCATGGGATTACCTAGCTGATCGGCGGAAGAGACCGGTGGCTTTATCGGGCCGCAGTTATTTGTGTCGGTGCTGGCTGAAAAACTCAAAGATCCCGGGCAGCGCGGCGTCTATGATGGAGCCGTGCGTGGCATCGGGGACCTCAAAATACTGGGGTTCAAGACCGATTTTCTTCATGGCCGCCACCTGGGCGCGGGCGCGTTCGGGTAAAGCGGCAGTGTCGGCTCCGCCTTGGGCAATCATCACGGGCATGCCGCGCAAGTGTTCATAGGGATAATCGGTATTTAAGAAACCACCGGCGATCATCGCGAGACCGGCCCACTGATCGCGATACTTCTCGCCCAAATACCAGGAGGCCAGGGCACCGCGCGAATGGCCGATCAAGTAGATGCGTTTGCGATCGACAGAATATTCTTTGGCCACCCGTTCGGTGACGTTCAGAACATCCTGTTCGCTCAGGTTGTCGGCGGTTTTGCGTTGATCATCCGTCATTGCACTGCCCGCGCGGGCGGAATCGGGGATGCCGATGTTGTAGTGCTGGCCGTAGCTGGAACCGAGCGGGTAACCAAGCGGAGTGGCGACGATATAGCCGTATTTTTCGGCAAGCGCCGGGAGCATGCCGTGTCCCCAATCCATGAGGGAGTCCTGCGTGCCGCCCGCGCCGTGCAGAGCGATCAACAAGGGTGCGCCACTCTTCCCGCTAAGAGCTGGTGGGACGAAAACGCGATAGGGCACTTCATGCGCGGCTTCCTTGAAGAAATAGTGGCGCAGTTGATCGCCGGTGGCGCCGGGGGTTTGTGGAAGGGCGGCGAGTTGTTCGTTGGGCAACAGGTGGGCGGCATTTTGTGCTGATGGTTGTGTTGGCTGCTGGAGTGGGGGAGGAGTGGACGCCAAGCGAACCGTGGCGGAACCAACGCCAATCTGAACTTCGCCGGCCTGTTTCGGCGCGGGGGGCGCAGCCTGCTGGAGAACTTGCACGAACAAATTATCGGGCGCGGCAGTAATGGCGGCTCTGGCGATGCCGCCGGGGAGCGTGACGGGCTTGCCGCCAGTGGAGGCAACTTTTACGCCGGTGGCATCCAGGGCCTTGACGACGGAATCGGCATCCTGCACTCGCAGGCGCAGGACGGGCGAACCGGGGTCCTGCGGGCGGCTGTGAACGGCTTTGCGATCGATGCCCTTGAACTCGAGAAATTCAACGGGAAAGGTGCTTCCCGGCACGAAGGACGTGGTGTGACGGATTTGGGCTTTACTGAGACCGAAGAGCTTCAGTTCCGCTGGGTCTGCGGAGAAAGAACCACTGCGCGGCTGAAAGCCAAGTGCATCGCCGAATACGTGGACCATAGCGTCGGTATCGCTGACGATGAATGCAAAGCTGACGTCAAGGAGATTGTTCGCGGGTGCATCAGTGGCGGATGGCGCGTGGCGAAGTTCGATGTAGAAGCCATCGGGGTCACGCAGCAGAATACGTTCGTCGTCGGCCATCTGGACGGGCTCGGCGCCGGTGGTGATGATTTTCACGCCGGCTTTCTTCGCGCGAGCCAGGATGGGTGCGATCTTGCTGACGTTCAGAATCATGATGGAGGCGCCTGGATCCTGGACGCGGGGCTGAACGGCTTTACGCTCGACATTGCCCCATTCGACCAGTTCAGCGCGCATGGGCGATTTACCGGCCATGGTGGATTGCGCGCGGTACTGGCCGCCAGTGGCGTTGTAGAGGCTGACAATTTCAGGCGTGGTGAGAAAGGGCCGCGGGCCTGAGGTTGCTGCGGCGTTAGGGGGCAATTGGAGGTCCATGCCCAGCACGTCGTGATAGAACTCGATCGATTTATCCAGATCGGAAACGATGTGGATGAAGTTGCCGACGCCGAGGACCTCACCGGGCGGGGTGATGAGGGTGGGCGCGGGTTGGGCCAAGGCAAGGGAAGCGAATAGACAGATGAGGGCTGGGCGCATGACGCAAAAATTGTAACAGGTTGGCGGGGGGACGCGGGCGGCCTGACGGGACGAAGCTAAACGCCTTTCACTGAACAGGCGATAATGGGGGAACGCCGCGCCCCTAGGAATCAGTTGAGAACGCAGCCCCATATCACCCATGCCACTTGAAGGAATCCGAATTCTGAGCCTGGAGAGCCGCCGCGCCAAGGAAATTGAGGCGTTGATTGTGCGGCAGGGCGGCTTGGCTTTTGTGGCGCCTTCGGTGAAGGAAAAAGCGCTGGAAGATCCGGCGCCAGCACGAGATTTTGTGCGGCGATTGGAAGCCGGAGAGTTCGACATGGTGATTTGCATGACGGGCTCCGGGATTACGTTTTTGCGCGATGCGGTGGCACCGGAAGTTTCCGGAGAACGGCTGGGAGCGGCGCTGCGGCGGGCGACCATTGTTTCGCGAGGCCCCAAACCGGTGGGGGTCTTGCGGATGCTGGGGGTGCCGGTGCAGGTGATGATTCCGGAACCCAACACATGGAAGGAAATTGTGGCGGCTGTGGAGCCGCGCGCGGAGCGCAGCATCGCCGTGCAGGAATATGGGCGGGCGAACCTGGAGATGAACGCGGCGCTGGAGCGCAATGGAGCGCGCGTTTCACCGATTGTGTTGTATCGCTGGGAACTGCCGGAAGATATGCAACCGCTGCGGCAGGCGGTGCATAGTTTGGCGGCGGGGCTGTTCGATGTGGTGATTTTCACCTCGTCTATTCAGTTGGATCACTTGCTGCAGGTGGCGCGGGAGCTGCATCTGGAGGCCCAGGTGCGAAGGGCGCTAAACGATGTTGTGATTGCGTCGGTGGGTCCGGTGATGACGGCGGCGCTGGAGGCCGAGGGGTTACAGCCGGCGATTGTGCCGAAGCATCCAAAGATGGCGTCGTTGATCATCGCGACGGCAGAAGAAGCACCGGGGCTGTTGATGAAGATCCGGGGGTAGGCTCTTCGAATTGGGACGAGTGTTGCGTCGCCCCTTCAATGGGCGCTGGCCCCTCATTCCATCTTGGTGCCGGTATTTGTTGGCCGCTCAAAAACCCCCGTGCGGACGGTAGCCGGGGCGGGCTTGCACACGATATTTTTTGCCTGCGTCAGAAAGTACTTCCACCGTCAGCTTGCGGAAACCTTCGTTGGGATTAGCTTGCGGATAGTAGGTGACGGTATAGGAGTTGCCCAGATCCTCGCGAATGGCTTCGAAGGCCTCCACTTGTTTCTGCCAGGTTTTGGCGAAGTATGATTTGCCGCCGGTCCCACTGGAGATGCGCTTGAACACGTTCGATGAAACCGGATCGCGGGTGACTTCGTTGGTGGAGATGACGTAGATGGGAATGCCTTCGTCCTCGGCCACGGCGCGGACGTCGTCGGGAGCCACCATGCTGGCGTTGTCGGGGCCGTTGGAGAACACGATGACCACTTTGCGGCCAGGGACTTTGGCGGCGTCGCGAAGGGTGAGCAGCAGTCCATTGTACAGCGCCGAATCGTCACCGGCGACAGCGTTGCGCAGACCGGCAATAGCCGCGTTGCGCTCCTTGGTAAGCGGTGCGGCGCGCTGCAGATTGCGGCTATAAGTGTAGACGGCGACAGAATCGGCGCGGTCCAGCCCGCGCACGAAATCGGCAATTGCGTCGGAGGCGTAGACGAAGCCGCGGTACATATAATTGCTGGTATCGAACAACAGAAACACGTTGGTGCCGACCACGGAATCCGGACGGCCCTGGGCCTTGCCTTCCTCCGACACCTGCATGGGGTGCACGCTGCCATCGGCGGCAATTTCGACGGGAGGCTTGTTGCCTTCGGCGAAGCTGACCAGTTTCTGCTGAATGCCATCTTCCAGCACGCGAATATCTTTGGGTTGCAGCCCGTTGATGTAGTGGCCCTTGTTATCGGTGATGGTGAAGCTGAGTACGACGAGGTCCACTTTCACGCGGAAGGTGGGGCGTTCCTGCGCCGAGAGCAATGGGAGCAGGGCTGTGCTACCGACGGCGCCAACCGGCGAGGGCGGGAAGGTCACGGACAAAAATGAAGCCAGGCCAAACACAACGGCGGCGGATAAAAACATAAAGACGGATCGGCGAAAGGATGTCATGGTTTCCTTTAAGATGAGTGCTTAGTTTAGAGCCTTGCTGTCGGCTTTGCTTTCGGCAAGCGTTTGTTTTCGGGCTTTTTCGCGGACTTCATCGCCCACCAAACGCAGCGAGCGCAATAGCGCCGGCCAATCGTCCAGGTGGGTAGCGAAGATGCGCTCGACGGTCTGCTGGGTCCATTCAGGGACGCGGAGGTTGAGCTCTGCGGGCGCCATGTGAACGTCGTCGGCCAGGGCGGCGTAATAGAGAAGATTCGATTCCCAGCTCTCCGCCAAGATGCGGCTGGAGTAGCCCATCAAGGTTGGGAAAGTGCGCAGGTTGAGGAGCTCCGGCTGATAAGAAGTGGAGAGCATTGGCTTGGGCGTGCCGAAGGCGTGAGAGATGGCGCGCGGGGTGAGTTCGGTAGGAGCGTCGACGGTGAGCTGGCGAATGTCACGTAAGAGTTCTGAACTCGAAGGTTCAGAACTGGTTTCCATGACGGCCAATTCACGCGCCAGCAGATACATTTCCGACGGCACCACGTTTTCAACCGCGGCGCGGACTTCGCCTTCCTGCAATTGGTGTTCGATCTTACGCAAGCGGGCGGGCGGGACGTAGTGATCGAGCACGGCCAACACCCGTTTGCGGCTGGCTTCGTCCAAGGCGGCTTCGGCCAACGCGGTTTGCGCATAGTTCATGTGTAAACCAACCCAGTGAAGCTGCGTAGGGGTGACGTTCCACCAGCGCGGCACCACGGCGGTGAGGATCATTTGCGGAACCAGGTCGCCCCAAATCAGGGCTTGCTCGCGCGAGGGAATCAGAAAGTTTTGTTCGGCTTCGGCCAAGGCGTAGGGCAAGGCGATCAGCGAACCGGTCAAGCGGCCGCCTGCGTTGGTAGGCCAACCGCTGCCGGCGACTTCCGTGCCTAACCAGGTGCGGGGGCGTTCGGGGTTGCCGATGAAATCATGACTGCGGACAAAAGCAGGATTGGTGAACAGCACTTGCGCACCAGGCGGCGCATAGTGCACGTAATTCAGGCCCACCAGGGTGTCGCGCAGCACGGGGGCCAAGCCGCCACGGACATCACGAAGTTTTTGCGGATCGGCTCCCGCTTTATCGATGCTGGCCCGGAGGTTCAGTTTACGTTCGGCGTCAATGTGCTTGTCGGTCCAATAGCCGGCAGACATCTCGGTGCGCTCGCGGGTGCTGAGCGCGCTGCGCGGCAGTTGAGTTTCAGTGATGCGGCCGGCCAGTTTCGCGGCGGCGGCTACGTCAAGCTTTTGCCCAGTGGCCGCATTCTCCAGGCGTTCGGACAATCCGAAAATGGTATCGAGCGAGACTAACCTTTGGGCTTCGAAAACCTGGGTCATCTGGCGGAGCATTTGTTCGTGCGCGTCTTCGAGAGCCGCGTTGCCGGCGGGTTTGGTGCCAGCCAGCAAGTCCATCAATTGATCTTGCACAGGGCCGGCTGGGTTCGGCGCATTGGCAGCCTTCAACAAACCGCGCAGGCCTTTCTCGCCGGCATCAAACAAATCGCGCTGGGTTTGTATTTTGGCGAAGAGGGCGACGGTTTCCGCCATGGCCGCGTCGGCCGCGTTTTCGCGAATGTTGTTTTGGCGTACGAAAATCTGCCAGAAGCTGGCCAAGGACTGCAGAGTGCCGGCGGCATCGCTGCGCAGGGCCGTGTCCTTAATGGCGGCAAGGGCGCGAACGCTTTCGACGAAGGAAGTAATGGTGCCGTCGGAAACGGTGGGGGCTTCGGCGAACAAAGCGTACTGCGAGCCTATGTTTTTGTATTCGCGCACCAACACGTCGACGGTGTTGGCGGATAGCGGCTTGGCGCGGTTGCGTTCGATATCGGTCAGCGCCATGAAGATCTTCAGCGGTTCGTTGTCGGTGATTTTGCGGCACATGCCGAACAGGGCTTCGAGAACATCGTCGGCGTCCTTCCAGCCGGGGGCCGCCTTGGCCAGACGCGGATCATATTTGGCTTGGGCTTTACCGGCGAACAGATTTTTCCAGACATCGATCCCGCCGGGCAGATGGGGTTTGCCATCGGGATCTAAACGCAGACGGGCGCTGAGCAGAATTAAATCCGTGTTGGCGCGGAAAACAGGGCGAGCCGGGCCGGGGCTGGTCACGCGGCCGCGAATGGCGTTGTAGAAACGCTTCAGGTGTTCGGGTTCGGTAAGGTAGGCCTGCACGGGGCCGTTGATGCGGGCAAAGGAATCGTAGAACGCGGCCAGCCAGCCGTCGTCTTTTTCAACCATTTTTTCAAAGAAAGCCGCACCTTTATCGGGAGTAGAACCGGCTAGTTCAGACCACATCTTTTCCGAACGCGCGCCGCCGGGCAGCACGGCGTGGCCATCGCGGACTTCAAACATGGTTCCGAAGAAATCGAAAATGTGGGCGTAGATTTTCGCGCGGGCGGCCGGCATGTCCTTATGAATCTGATCGGCCGTATCGGGATCGAGAGCCGCGAGCGCGGAGTACAGGCGGCACAGCGTGGGGTCCGCCATAAAGTAATCGATGAAAGGCGTCTGGTCCTGCTTGGATTCCGCTTTGGCGTCGGGTTTGGTGGAAGCGGGTTTCCAGTAATCCGCTCCGAATAGTATGGGAACGCGGGAGGGGTGATAGTCGATGGTAAAAGGGCGGTTGGTGCGGAGTGATGTTTCCAGTTCAGCCAGCGGGAACCCGGAATCGATGGTCAAGAATGCCCGCGAAGGATTGACGGTTTCGAGAATCACGTCGGAGCCGCAACCGCCGCGCATGCGATAGCCCAGAATGCGCAACAGGTCACCGGTTTCGGTGGAATCACAGGTTTTCACTTCCAGCACTTTGCTGGGGCCGGCCAATTTTTCGAGCTCACGCGCCTGGGAAAGATAGCGGTTGATGAGCTTCATGAACTCGGTTGGTTCCAGCGATTCGCTGGCGCGGGTGGCGGAGTAGCCATTCAAATTGACGTTGTGGGCGAGCGACGCAAGTACGTCGGAGGAACTGGAGTCCGGCGAGATGGCGGCCATGCGCGAAAATGAACGCAGGGGGCCGGGGATCTCGATGTAACTCGGCGCAACCGGCGCAACGGCAGCGGCCAGGGTAAAGTTGCGGCCACCGGCGGAACGGT
>JANXYJ010000131.1 GCA_025350105.1 Terriglobia bacterium
CCCTGGGACCGCGAATTTCCCGGCACGCGGCACTATAGCGTGGGATATTTGTCGTATCGTTTGCCCACCATCATGGACATTCCGAAATCCACGCAAGTGTTCATCGATAGTCTGGAGCCGCGCTGGTTTTACGGCGTGAAAAGCTTTAGCGAAACCAGCATTGGCGCAGTGCCCGGCGCGCTGGTCAACGCTATCTATAACGCCTGCGGCGTCCGCATCCGCGAACATCCTATCACCCGCGAAAAAATCATGGCGGGGCTGCGCGCGCAGAAGAAAGCCTGAATGCAGACGATCAAGGCGATTGTGTTTGAACCCGTCGGCTGCCTGGCCGAATTTCCGGCAGAACATTTTCATCAGATCGCGGTGCTCCACTACGGACGCGCCGCGCACAAACCGCCCAGCAAATCCGGCAGCCGGGCGTACTGGCATCTGCTGAATCTGATGCAGGAAGCGGCATCGACGCAATCTTCAGACGAACTCGAAATGCAGGCGGTTAACGCCGCCAACATCTATGAAGACGTCCTGCCCGCGTTGACCGAACTGAAGGCCATGGGCATCCAGTTGATCGTCGCAACATCTTTATCCACCGTCGCCACGCGGCGTTTTCTGCAAAAATATTCCCTGCAAGAATGTTTTTCATCAGTGCACACCCGCGATTCGTCCGGCGGCATCAAAGCTGCACCGCTGAAAAAGGCGATCCATGACGACGGCCTCTCGCCCCAGAACACGATGTTCTTAAGCGATACCGCCGAAGGGCTGCGCGCAGCCCAATCCGCGGGCGTCATTTCCATATTAATGATGAACGACCCCGACGAAGCGCGCCGCCTGGCCATGCACGATGGCGCTGACAAGCCGGCCGGGGGCATTGTGTCGCTGCATGAACTACCGGACTTCCTCCGTCTGGTGGCAGCGGAGCACGACCCGCGGTCGTTTTAAAATGGGGGCCTAAACTAAAGGAATGAAGTCCGTTGTTCTCTTTTTCCTTTGCTTGCCCTCCGCCTTCGCCGAAGTAAAGACCGTTACGCTGCGCCAGGCGTTGGATCTGGCGTTAAAACAAAACCCCGATCTTTTGCTGGCGCGCCTGGATCAACAAAAATCACGCGCGCAAGTCTCTTTAATGCGCGACCTTTTCCTGCCGAAACTTTCCGCTGGCACCGGAGCCGCATTCACTTCCGGCTACCCCACCAGCATTGATGGCAACCCACCGGCCATCATTCAAGGCAAATTTAGCATGGGCGTATTCAACCGCCCGCAAAGTTACCTGGTGGCACAAGCGCGCGCAGGCATTCGTACAGCGGAGCTCGAGATTGTCCGCCGCCAAAACGAAATCGCCTATCGCGTCACCGTGCTCTTCCTGGACGCCGAGCAATCCGCCCAAAGCGTCACCGCCATGCAGCGTGAACTCGAGAACCTGGCCCGTGTTCGCGAATTGACCGAACAGCGCGTGGCCGAGGGCCGCGAACTGCCCATCGAGTCAAAGAAAGCCACTCTCTCGGTACTGCGCATCCGTCAAAAAGCGGAAACCTTACGCCTGGATTTGGTGGCCGCTGAAAATAGTCTGGCGCAAGTTTTGAATTTCCCGCCCGCGGACACCCTGAAAATTGTTCCCGAAGCGCGTGAACCTCTGCAAATCTCCACCGAAGATGCATCCATTGATTCCGCGCTCGACTCCAGCACCGATCTGAAAATCCTGCAATCGAACGTGCAGGCCCGTTTACTCGAAATCAAAAGCTATCGGGCCGCGCGCCTGCCCAAAATCGATTTCATCACCCAATATGCCATGTTGGCTAAACACAATTACAGCGATTTTTTTCGCCGCTTTCAGCGCAATAACGAAGAAGTGGGCCTGGCCATTGAAATACCGCTGATTATTGCGCGGGCAAATTCGGCGCAACAAACGCAAGCGGAAATTGAAGTGTCGAAACTGCGCGTGGAAGTGGCCCGCACCCGTTCGCGCATTGCAGGAGATTTGCGCAAATCTTATCAGGACTTGCGCCGCGCTGAATCCGCCCGCGAACTGGCCCGCGCCGATTTGGACGTTTCCCGCGAAGAATTGGAAATCGATCTCGCGCAGATGGACGAAGGCCGCCTTCCACTCGCCAAAGTAGAAGCCGTCCGCGCCGCTGAAAATGAGAAGTGGTTGGCCTATTACGAAGCGCAACACGCTGCCGACATCGCCAGGCTGAATGTATTGCGGCAAACCGGAACGCTGGAAGCGGCACTACGTTAGTCCTTAGTCGCGTTTAGTTCTATTCGTAAGCACGATAGATACGGAAAAGGCTAGGTTTTTGCGTAAGCCTATTTACCGGCCCCGCCGATGTACAGGCATGCGCGTACTGGGCAAAGTAGTCACGTGGCTGTTTGCAATTCAGGGATTCGGCGTCGCATTTTCGCTATTTTTCAACCTGACTTCCTCGTCCTTCACCCATGGTTTCCTCAGTAGACCTGCCTCCATCAAGGCTCTCTTTGTATTGAATATGGCAGCAGGACTGCTGGCAATCGCGGCGGCAATTCTGCAGTTCCGGCACCACAGACTGGAAAAGCCCATCGGTATTCTGGCGTCCCTAATGAGCTTGGCCAACATTCCAGTGGGCACGGTAATAGGAATTCTCGGTCTTATCTACTACTTTTTTGGAAAGAATGGCCAAGCAGAAATCGCTCCCCCTGCGGAACCGGGCACTGCGGGCCGCATCGTCACTTGGTTCTATGGATTCGAAGGCGTGATTGGCGCACTCTTGGCCGTGGATCTCCTGTCTCCTTCGTTTCGCCATAAACTTGCGCACGGTTTCGCTAAACAATCGCAATTCACGTTCGTCTTCTTTTGCTATTTCGTGACCGTGGGCCTGGTCTCCGGACTTGCGGCGTTGCTGAAGTCCCAGCCCGGCGAATGGGGCAGGCGCATTGGAATTTTGGCCGCGGCGATGAACCTGCCCGTCATCCCGTTTGGCACGGTGCTGGGAATCGAAGGCCTGAATTACTACCTGCGACGCCCGCCCCAGCCTCCTCCGCTCCATCGCGTCCTTCGTCCGGGCGACGGCACCCATGGCTGGAGCAACACGGTCTTCACTTCCGCTTCCTGGGTGCTTTATTGGACCATCTCCAATGCCCTGCGCCACCTGCAAAAGCTGCACGGCGCGCCCACCGAAAAGTGGACCGGCTGGGGCCCTTTCCTGTTGCTTCTGTTCCTCGCGCTCAGTGTTTCTGCTTTCATTCATGAATGCGGCCATTGGATCGCCGGCCGTTCCGCCGGTTTCCATCTGGTCGGTTTCCGCCTGGGACCGCTGCACTGGCAAAACATTTCCGCCCGTTGGCGTCTGCGCTTTGAGCCCAAGCAGTGGCTCGGTGCCCACGTCGCCATGGTGCCCATTTCTGACGGGAACTTGCGCGAACGCGCCATGACCATGATCGTGGGTGGCCCCATCGGGTCCTTTGTTGTGGGGATCACCGGTCTTCTGCTGATTCTTCTGCTTGCCGGTCCGCACGCCTCCCCCGTGTTGCTGGAATTTTTGCGCATCGTCACGGCCATGGGGTTCAGTGACAGCATTTTGAATTTGATTCCCGTCCGCATAGCTGTAAATTATTCCGATGGCGCCCGCCTGTGGCAGTTGTGGCGGCGCGGGCCTTGGTCCGACTACGTGTGTGCGCTGTTTTACACCGGCATCTCACGCACCACGCCACTCCGTCCCCGCGACTGGCCCGCTGAAATGATGCGGAACGCCGCGGATTTCGCTCGCCTGCTGCCCGACGGCGCGGGCCTTTTGGCGCTCGCGTTTCTCCATTGTGAAGATCGCGGCGAGATCGAACGCGCCAACCAATATCTCGATGCCGCCTATCAATCTGCTTCCAAATCCTCATCCGGACTCGCGAAAAACCTGGCTGTCGAGCGCGCCTATGTCGAAGCGCTTTATCATCGTGATCTGGCCGCGGCCCGCTCCTGGATGGACCGCGGAATCCGCCGTGAGGAGGTCACCGAATACTGGCGCACCACCGCGGCCATTCTCGCGCTGGAGGGCGATTTCGCCCGCGCCCGCGGCAACCTGGAACGCGGGTGGGCTCTCGCCGAAAAACTTCCTCAAGTGGGAACCTTCGACATGGAGCGCCGCCAATTGAAAGGCGTGGAACAAATGATCGGCGAGTTGGAAAACCGGCTGGCGCAAGCGCACGAGCCCACAGCCCGGTTGGGCCAACCGGAACTGCCGCTGTTGCGGTCGTGATTGGCGTCACGCTGAGTCTTCAAAGGCGTGGCTCCAGCATGCTCTAATGCCAATATGACTTCCCCCAACGAAAACGTTTCCGTACTGATCGATGCCTGGAAACTGATGGTGGGCCGCTTTCCTTCGGCGAAAATCGAACAGTCCGCTGGCATGGCCACCATGTTCGGCAATCTTCCGCTTCCCTTCTTCAATATCTCCGCCCCGGATCGTCCTTTGGCCAATACGGAAGAGCTGCGGCGGGCCCTTTTGTTGGCCAAATCCGGCGCGAAGGCGTGCGCGTTCGGCTCCATGCTGGCGCTTTGTGAAGCCTGGGTGCCAGCGGATTGGGAACCGATCGCGAGCGAAGAAGGCTTCTCGTTGGCCATGAATATGACGGGGATGGCGTGTGAAGGCATGTTGCCGCCGCGCCGCGCCGCTCCCGCCCTGGAGTTGCGCCGCGTCTCCGATGAAGCCACCGCGCGGGACCTGGCCATGATCAATGCGCACGCCTACCAGATGCCGCTGGAACTCTTCGAATGCATGGCCAATTTGCAACTCTGGCAGCCTGGCAAGTTCAGCCACAATAGTTTTGGCTACGTCGGCTACGCCGATGGCCGGCCGGTGACTTCGGCGGCCACTTTCATTCTCCCCCAGGCAGCCGATGTCCAGATAACTTATGTCGCGTTGGTCGCCACCATGCCCGATGCCCACGGCAAGGGCTACGCGGAAGCGGTAATGCGCCACGCCATTCAGCAAAGCCAGGGTTCCTCGGCGCCCTTGCGCTTGACCCTGCATGCCTCCGACATGGGCCGGCCCTTGTATCAGGCGATGGGATTTCAGCCAGGCGGCAAAGTGATGCTGCTCATGCCCTCCGAACAAATGGCGGGCCATTGAGGCAGCACTGAACCTAGGGCCTACCGATCGTTTATCCTGATGCAGAAGCACTAAACCATGCCTGCCACGCTTTCTCTCTCCCGCAAAATCGTACGTTGCACCAACGCCTTCACCCGCGATCAACTCACGCCGCAGCTGATCGCCAAAGTAAAAACCGCTCTGTTCGACATGCTCTCGTGTGTCTATGAAGCCCGCGATCTGCCCTGGTCGCAACAGGCAATGAAAATCGCGGCGCGCGGCCAGGGTCCGGCACATGTGTTCGGGTCCCACTTGCCCGCCACTACCGCTGACGCGGCTTTCGTCAACGCCATTTTGGGCCACGGCTTAGTGCGTGAAGATATGCACACCGGCTCGGTCAGCCACTTGGGAGTCGTCGTTCTGCCAACATTACTCGCACTCGCCGAAAGCAAAAAAGTCAGCGGCCGCGATTTCATCCTCGCCGCGGTTTCCGGCTACGAAGTGGGTTGCGTCATCGGCAAAGCGGTGATGGATCAGGCCAATGTAAAA
This sequence comes from Terriglobia bacterium, assembly GCA_025350105.1. Lineage (GTDB taxonomy): Bacteria > Acidobacteriota > Terriglobia > Bryobacterales > Bryobacteraceae > Palsa-187. The sequence goes on from JANXYJ010000131.1 coordinate 5,595, forward strand.
CAGTATCGCCCCACCGGCATTACCGGTCCACTCGCCGCGGCCATCGGCGGTGCACGCTTGTTGGGTTTGACTGAAGACCACATGGTGAGCGCGCTGGGCTTCGCGGCTAACACCACTGTCGGTTTGAATGAATGGCCCTATTCGGGCGGCGATGAAATGTTTTTCCACGTGGGTTTCGCCGCGCGCAATGCGGTGACTGCGGTGGAGCTGGCCGAACTGGGCGCGAACGCCAGCGAGTCATCGCTCGATGGCATCGCCGGCCTGTTCGCGGCGTTACGAAAAACGGACAAAATCGCCAGCGTCGTCCCATTCGGTGGACCACACGCCGAGATTTTGGACGTCTATCACAAGCCGGCACCGGCCTGCAATTACGCACAAACAGCCACCCAGTGCGCCGCGGCGTTGTCGGTTCCCACGGCCAGGATCACAGCGATCACGGTCCGCTGCACCGCCGCCGCTGCCGCTTATCCCGGCTGCGATTACACCGGTCCTTTCCAAAAAACTCTGCAAGCGAAAATGAGCATCCAGTTTTGTGTTGGCGCCGCGCTCACCCGAGGCGTGATTGAAGAGGCCAACTACCGCGCCCTCGACCATCCCGAAATCAACCGTCTGGCGCGCCTCACCAAGCTTGAAATCGACCCTACGCTCACCGCCGCCTATCCCGGATTGCAGGGCGCGGAAGTCATGGTTACATTGCAAGACGGAAAGGTGTTGCGGCACAAATTGCAAGACGTCATCCCCGCCACCCCGGAACAGATTCGCGCGCGTTTCGCTTCGGCGGCGGAAACAGTATTAGGCCCGGACAAAACCAACGCCGCCCGCGAGTTTATCGAAACCCTCGATCAGCAGCCGGACGTGGGCGCGCTCTGCGAGATGCTGGCTTTATGATAAAGTGGGATGGAGGCATGGGATATCCCATAATTTGATCCCATATGACAACCACGATCAAACTGGATCAAGCGGGCCGCGTTTCCCTTCCCAAGGGGTTACGCGAAGAATTGCAGCTTGGCCCCGGCGACACATTTGAGCTGCAGAGTCATGGTGACCAAATTACGTTGTTGCCCATTCGTCCAAAAGCCCTGCTCAAAAAAGAGCGTGGCGTTTGGGTCTACCAGGGTGAGGCAACCGCTCAATCGATACCCGATTTGCTGGACCAGCAACGCGAGAAGCGAATCCGTGAACTTGTAGGCTAATCAACCTTTGAAAGAGTTTTTTGATACTTCAGTCTGGGTGGCCGCCTTTTGGCGCGGCCACCCGAATCACGACGCAAGTTTAAAGGTTGTCAGCGCGGCCCAACCTCGTCGGTCGGCTTCTGGACTGCACACGTTGGCTGAAATCTACGCAACCATGACGGCGTTGCCCGTAAAAGACGTCATCCCGCCGGATCAGGTTCTCCTGTTTATTCAGGAAGTCCGTGACCGCTGCACCATCATTACGTTGACCGACATCGAGTACTTTGGCACCCTGCAGCATGCCGCCGAACGCGGATTGGCCAGCGGCCGGATTTATGATGCCCTGCTGTTACGCTGCGCGATGAAGTCGAAAGCTGACCTGATTTACACCTGGAACCTGAAACACTTCAGAGCCATCGAGCCCAAGCTGGCCAGCAAAATTCGAACGCCTTGAAGTTACTCCGCTGCCTCAATCTTCAGCAGCGCGCCTTCTTTTTGATCCGTGATCACATACAGCAACCCGTCCGGCCCCTGGCGCACGTCGCGGATGCGCTGATGCAGATCCACTAGCAGCGATTCCCGCCGCAGCTCTTCCATATTTTGGTTGAACAAAATCCGCTCCAGGTGGCCAGTGCCCGGAATCTCGCCCGTGCGCAGCCCGCCCACGAATAAATCGCCTTTCCACTTCGCCAGTTTGTCGCCGGTGTAAAAGGTCATGCCCGAAAGCGCGATCGCCGGCATCCAATAAACCACCGGAGGCTCAAAGCCCGCATGCGTCGGCCGGTCCGAATGCCACGGCCCGGGGTAGTCCCGGCCCAGGCTCACCAGCGGCCAACCATAGTTTGCACCAGGCTTCAGGATGTTGATTTCGTCCCCGCCATTGGGGCCGTTTTCGTTCTGCCACATTTCGTCGGTGGTACCGGGGCGCAGCGCCAGCCCCAGCGAATTGCGATGGCCTAGTGTGAAGATCTCAGGCTTCTTGCCCGCCTGCCCCACAAACGGATTGTCTTTCGGAATGCTGCCATCGTCGCGCAGGCGCAGCACTTTTCCGCCGTGCGTGTTCGGGCTTTGCGGATCGTTCCCGCTCAGCGTCATATAGATGTTGTTATTGCGGTCGAACGCAATGCGCGCCGGCCCTTGTCCTTCGCTCACAAAAATATCTTTCGTTTCCGTCAGCTGCTTGCCGTCCCACTTACTCCGTGCCAACGCGGCCACTTGCTTTTTATCGTCCAGCACTTTCGTGTAGGTCAGATAAACCAACTTGTTTTCGGCAAACTGCGGATGCAGCACCACGTCCATGTAGCCGTGTACCGCACCAGGCATGCCGCTTTCACCGGTGCCGAAACCCTTCGGTCCGCCCGCCACGGGGGCGGAATCTAGTTTGCCATTCCTGATAATGCGTAGCGTAGCGTCGCGCTGGGTTACCAAAATGCTGCCATCCGGCAGGAAGGTAAAGCCAAACGGAAATACCAGCTCACGGGTCACCGCCGAAACCCGGATCTTCATCCCCTCGGCGGTATCGTAAACCGCCGGCAGCTTCGGCAAGGGCCGATTCGCCAACCCCTGCGGGGCAATTGGAATCTTGTACTGCGGGTCAAACGCAACGTCTTTGTGTTGCGCCAGCGCCAGTACGCCACCAACGGCAACCGAAATCAGCAAACGAACGGAGTTATGCATAGCACTTTGATTTTACCCCAGCTCACCCGCCGCAGTTCTACCAGGATCCTGAACCAATACGGCGAACGCGGCATTCGCAACACAGCAGCGCTTTTGATTGACCATCGCGACTTGTCCGTCAAAGCCTGGGTTGGGTCCGCACGGCCGCACCGCCCAGCGCGACGTAACCGGTTGGCCGAAACGCCCTCGTCCACTTGCGCGCTCCGCAGGTATAATTGTGGCCGCGCGCAAACCAGGAGGAACCAAGATGACCCACCCAATTAACCGCGGGAAATTTTTTAACCGGATAGATAACCGGGACGTCCTGATCCGCACCCTGCACAAACGCCAAAAAAGCTTATTTCCGTCGGCCTTTTTACGCGGTCGCAGCGACGCTTTTCCGCGTAAATTCCATGAGCCCGGACGCCCTGAAACATAGAATGACATACTTACGAGCAACCGCTCGCCCTAAAGATTGCACATTCTTCGCAAGGGACAGATCAGGCTGTCCCACCCCAAACCCCCAAGGGACAGATCAGGACGTCCCCATCGGCACCGGAGCTTCTGATCGGCGCTGACAAAAATTCTGAGTGGTCCGCAGGCAAGCTCGTCATCGACGCCAACCACGGCCCCCATTCATTTGCTGCAAACTGCCTTCTATGCGGTGAAGCTCGAAGTGCAGCGACGTAGCACCGCTGTGGCGTGTTGCTGACAACGGCGCTGGCGAGATAGGGAATGGGTACGGACCATGAAAAACGTCGCATTGCTCGGTTGATCGCATACGCTACCGGGTTAGGGAACGGCCCTAGCCGCGCTTTACGATTTCGTCGCCTTTATGTTCTGCAACTCCGGCGTGCTTTTCGGCATAAGCCAGCCGTTTACCCTCAACCTCGGTCAGGTCGACCCGTACAGGCTGCAACAACTCTGTAAAGCGCGCGAAGTCCTTAGCAGTCCATGCGGATTCAGCCTCCTTGCGGATGTGGGTCAACATTTGTTCTCGTTCGAAGGCCACTGATGCCCGTGCGTTAGCCTTCTGTAGCTCGTCATACAAGGCTGGACTTCCGGAAAGGAAAGGATCACCATACTTCCTGACCAGTTCTGCAACTCTGGGCACGATACTCTGGACCCCTTCACGGGTGCTAACTTGAAACATCGTTCCATGGCCGAAGCCCTCAGCGTCCCATGCCGCCTTACCAGCCCAGGAGACGATATAATCCAGCCCGTATTTTTCCGGCCTGTCCAAACGACCGATCTCCACACCAATTTCAAATGAGCCTCGACCGTGGAATGCGTTAACGAAAACGGTGTCGGATTCATATCGAACGAACGTCACTTCTTCCTCGACTGGCTTGAGCCCATACGTGTGCAAGAACCCAAAATTAGACAGCACCTCGTCCTTGAAGCCTAACTGCCAACGATCTTTGCCGGGTTCGGTTCGAAACATGAGAATCTCCTATTTGCCTGGTGGGTTCAAGAAGCCATCTCTATACGTCCAACCATGATTCTCGAGCAAATTCCGCTCCGCTCGCAGGAATCCAGTGTTGAAACCGTGTTGAAACCGGGACGTCCTGATCCGCACCCTGCACAAACGCCAAAAAAGCTTATTTCCGTCGGCCTTTTTACGCGGTCGCAGCGACGCTTTTCCGCGTAAATTCCACGAGCCCGGACGCCCTGAAACATAGAATGACATACTTACGAGCAACCGCTCGCCCTAAAGATTGCACATTCTTCGCAAGGGACAGATCAGGCTGTCCCACCCCAAACAACAACGAGCGCGTTACTCGTGAGAGTGGCCCGCAACCTCCCATTCTCTTGTTGGCCAAACCGCGCTTGTCTCCTTTCTCAACCCGCAGTTATAATTGTGGCGGCCAGGAAACCAATAGGAGAACCGCATATGACCCACCCAATTAACCGCCGGAAATTTTTTAGCCAGAGCTCCGCCGCCGCAGGACTGATGATGGCCACCAGCAGCGCCGTTTTCGCCGCCGCCAAAAGTGACAGCGGTTCCGGACCCATCGTCAGTACAGCCAGCGGCAAACTCCGCGGCGCCGTGCTCAGTGGCGCCCAGGCCAAGGTAAAGGCCTTCAAAGGTGTCCCCTACGGGGCGTCTACCGAAGGTGCGCGCTTCCTGCCGCCGTCTAAAGTGCAGCCCTGGACCGGCGTGCGCGACGCGCTCGAACTGGCGCCCGCTTCCCCGCAAAATCGCTCCAACCTGATTCCCGAGTCCATGGCCCAATCGCCCACCAGCGACAACACGGGCAACGAAGATTGCCTGCATCTGAATGTCTGGAGCCAGAGCATTTCGTCGAACGGCAAGCGCCCGGTAATGGTCTGGTTCCACGGCGGTGGATATTCGGCGGGCTCAGCCAACTGGAACATGTATGATGGCGCGAACCTGGCGGCTAAGCACGACGTGGTCGTCGTCGGTGTGAATTCCCGGCTTAACGTATTTGGCTATTTGCATCTGGCCGATCTCGGCGAAGCCAAATACGCCCAAGCGTCCAACGTCGGCATGCTCGATATCGTTCAGGCCCTCGAATGGGTGCGCGATAACATCGCGAATTTCGGCGGCGATCCCAACAACGTGACCATTTTCGGCCAATCCGGCGGCGGCGGCAAAGTCAGCACTTTAATGGGTTTCATCCCCGCCAAAGGCCTGTTCCATCGCGCCATTGCCATGAGCGGATCCAACGTCAACGGCATTACCCGCGACCGCGCCAATCAGGGCGTTGAAGCATATCTCAAGACTTTGGGACTGGGCAAAGGTGATATCGACAAACTGCAAACCATGCCCATCGCCCAATTATTGAAGGCCATGCAGGAAACCCGGGGCCTCAACCTGGGTCCTGTCATCGACGGCCGCACCATGCCCGCCGGCCCGTTCAATCCCGTGGCGTCTGAACTTTCGGCAACCGTTCCTTTGATGATCGGCTCGACGGAAACTGAAATTACCTGGAGCAACACCATCAAGCTCGATCCCCTGGACGACGCGGGCCTGCACGCCCGCGTGAAAGAATACGCCAAAGTAGACGACGCCGCCACCGATCGCCTGATCGCAGCCTACAAAAAGGGCTTCCCCAAAGCCGATAACCTCAGCCTGGCGTTGATCTTAGGCACCGACGTCTCCAACTTCCGCACCGGCACCGACACCGAGGCTGAGCGCAAGGCCATGGCAGGTAAATCGCCGGTCTACAAGTATTACTTCCAATGGTATTCCCCCGTCCGCGGCGGAGCCATCCGGTCTTATCACACCCTGGACATCCCCTTCGTGTTCCAGAACACGACCATCACCGAATCGATGAACGGCAATAATACTAAGGAGTTACAGCCGCTCTCCGACAAGATGTCGGCGGCGTTTGTGGCCTTCGCCCGCACCGGCGTCCCCAACAGCAAGCTGACTCCCAAGTGGGAACCGTTCACGTTGTCGAACAATGGGAAGAATCGCGGCACCATGATCTTCAACAACGAATGCCGCTTCGCCAACGATCCGTTTAAGCAACAGCGCGAGGCCCGCATCGCCGAAAAAGCCATGGGCGCGCCGGCGTAACCTGCTGTTTTTTCAGCAAAATAGACAGTCAGAAGACGGGCCAGAGCGATTTGGCCCGTTTTTTCTTTAAACTTTTTTGATTTCGCCCTAAAGTTTTAACGGGAACTGCCGAAAGGCGCGTTTGAGGATGGAAATGATCTGGTGGAGTGCGTTCAAAATCATCATCCCCTCTGGCATATCTGCACTCCCTCTGGCATATCTGCACTGATGATATGATCGGAACGAAGCGGCCGTGGCCAATCACATGAACAACAAACAGCTCGCCCACGCGTTGGTCGACCGAATTCCTGCGAACCAGATCACAGCGGCCGTACGGTTCCTGGAGTTTCTGTTGCTGGATCCGGTGGCCCGTTCCGTCGCGCTGGCTTTACCTGATGATGAAGAGGTAACCGCTGAAGATCAACATCGGCTTCAGCTTGGCCAACGTCAGTTCGGTAAGGGCAGTAGCGTCCCGATGGAAGACGTCCTGGCGGATTTCGGTTTGAAGCCCGAAGACTTTCCGATTCGCAGGTAAATGCCGCCATATCGAATTGAGTGGCTCGACGAGGCTAGGGCTGACGTGCGGCGCGAGGCATACCGGTAAACAAGACTATTGCCGCTCGTCCGCCTGCCATTTCGCAAATTGACAACCTCACCCCCGCAAAGTTATCCTTCCGTTGAACTCACGTGCGCATTCCGAGGTGTCTTATGAACAGGTTTTTTGCCGCCGTTTCGGTTATTTTTGTGCTGATCGCCCCGCTCTCCGCCCATCATTCCTTTGCGGCGGAGTATGACGATACCAAGCCCATCCACGTCAGCGGAACGGTGACGAAAGTGGAGTGGCAGAACCCGCACATCTGGTTTTACGTGGACGTGAAGGGCGATGACGGTAAGGTCACCAACTACGCTTTCTCGGGTGGCGCACCGGGCCAGTTGATGCGCCGCGGCATTATGAAGAGCTCCATTCAAGTGGGCGCTAGCGTGGTTGTGGACGGCTTCAAAGCCAAAGACGGCTCCACTAACGGGTTTGGCCAGAAGGTCACTTTCCCCGATGGCAAAATGGTTTTCACCGCCGGGCCTGATCGTGAAGAGCAACAAAAGAAGTAACGCGGAGGATTCGATGTTAAAACCAACACTTCTCTACTTCGTGGTCA
>JANXYJ010000133.1 GCA_025350105.1 Terriglobia bacterium
TCAGGATGAACCGCCGTGATATCCAGAAAGGGTTCGCGGTCGTAGTATGTGTTCACGTAGTCGAACTTCTTGGCCAAGGGAATTGCATAGCCCGGATGATCGCTGAGTCCAAAGCCCTTGATATTGCGCATCACGGGAAAGTCGGGCAAGGGAATGATTTTGCCGAATAACTCGCGTGAAAGCATGGCCATGATGGCCCGCAGGCGAATATTGGAGCCGCAGCCGGAACAACTGGGCGTTTCCCATTCCAGTTCCGGCAGCGAACAATGCGATCCACAGATATTGCAGGTAAAGTCTGTCATCAGGTTATTCTCCCCATCACCCGCGCACTGTCTGCCATACCAACACGGCCGTCAGAGCCACCATGACAATTGCCGTGGACCAGGCTACGATATTTTGCCAGATATTATTGGTATATTCCTGCATGATGCGTTTGCGATTGATCAGCACCAGCATATAGAACAACACGAACGGCAACAACACGCCGTTGGCGACTTGTGAAAAGAGAATGACCTTCAACAAGGGCATGCGGGGAATCAAGACAAAGCCAGCGCCAAACGCGATCAGGAGAGTATACAGCCAATAGAAAATGGGCGCTTCTGAAAAACGGCGTTCTACGCCGGATTCAAAGCCCAAACCTTCGCAAATGTTATAGGCCGTGGCCAAGGGCAAAATGGCGGCGGCCAAAAGGGATGCATTCACCAAGCCAACCGCGAACAGCGCGCCCGCGAATTTTCCGGCGAAGGGAACCAACGCTTGCGCGGCCTGAGCGGCGTCGGTAATTTCGCCGCCGCCCGCTTTATAAATCGTCGCCGCGCAGGCAACCACGATGAAGAACGCAATCACGTCGGTGACAATACAGCCGACGATAACGTCCCAGCGGCTCAGATTATAGTGACGGCGGTCCACGCCTTTTTCAACAATGGACGCTTGTAGATAGAATTGCATCCACGGTGTGATGGTGGTGCCTACTAAGCCGACGATCATCATTAAATATTGCGTGTCGCCGTGGAATTGCGGAATCAGGGTATCGTGCACCGCGGCTTTCCAGTCCGGCTTGGCCAGGAAAGCGGAAATGGGATAAGTGAAATAGATCAGCGAGAACAGGAGCAGCATGCGCTCCACAGGCTTGTAACGGCCTTTGACGATGACGGTCCACACCAGCGCTGCGCCGACGGGTACCGATAGATATTTCGCCACACCGAACACGCCCATACCGGACGCAATGCCGGCGAACTCCGCCGCGATATTGCCGAAGTCGGCCACCGAAAGAATGGCCATGGTGATGAAGGTGGCGCGCAGTCCGAATTCTTCGCGGATCAAATCGGAAAGGCCCTTGCCGGTGATGGCTCCCATGCGGGCGGCCATTTCCTGAATCACGATCAGCGCCAGGGTGGTGGGGATCAAGGTCCACAGCAGGGAATAGCCGTATTTAGCCCCGGCTTGCGAATAGGTGAGGATGCCGCCCGGATCGTTATCGACGTTGGCGGTGATGAAGCCCGGGCCCAGGATAGAGAGAAACGCAATCAGCCGGTACTTGACCAAAGAAAGATTGGCTGTCCGGCGAACCAGGGGCCGGGAAATGTGATGATCGCCGCGCACTTTATTGAGGCTACAGTGCGGGGAGGCGGTGAGGCAAGTTGCCGGGGGTCGTTGCCGGATGTCGTCCACTGCACGGGTAGACAGTCAGCCCTATTCTGTATTGAAAATAGTCATCGCCGGACCCAGAGTTCTGAAACCAAAAGGCCGCCTGCGCTGGTTTCGCGCTGTGAACAGTGAAAGCCAGCTGCGTGCACCGAGCGTGAATAGCCGGGAAGACGCCGCGTTTGTAGACTTGTCGTCAGCTTAAAAAGGAGATAAAGAGTTCGGACCACCGCGCGGGACCACCATTGTTCCGCGCGAAATTCGGAGACGATCCAGCGGGCATTGGGCGCAGCGGCTTGCGCGACGCGGTCTATCAAATGGGGTGCGTTCTGGTCATCAAAACAGTCGAGAAAGAAGTGCGTAATGATGGCGTCGTAAGCCTGATCCGGCAAGGGAACCATTCGTGCGTCGGCTTGAAGGAAGGTGACTCGTGGGTTCGCGCCGGTGCGTTGCCGGGCCAGCGCCAGCATTTGCGCGCTTAGGTCCACATAGTCGATTTGCGCATCGGGGCACGCTTTCAAAAGAGCCACCAGCGCGCGGCCATCGCCATCACCCAAAGCAAGAATGCGCCGCGCGCAGGTGATTTCAGGGAGATAGCGAGTGCGGCAGCGTTCCAGAGCCCACCCGAACGCGGCGTGTTCCAGCAGGGCGTACCAGCGGGCGATGCGATCGCAATTCATACCTTCACGGCAATAAAAAGAGAAGCGGACTGAGCAGCGTCACATCCGCCAGCACGCGGAGTGCGTTCCGCGATAAACCCAAGCGGGCGTGGTTCAGAAGCAGCAGAGCCGCGGCACTGACGATTTCCGCTTCCGCCAGGATCGGCCGGCGAATCAACAAGAGCGCGGAAGCGAATAGCGCGATCGTAATGGCCCCGGACAGGACGGCATGTTCGGATTCCCGCTGTTCGGACTCCGCACGCTCAATAGCCACGCAGTTGATGGTGCACAGCACGGCGAACAGCGTAAGCGCAACGGCATCGGCGGGAGTGCGGATTTCGCTCCACGTGGTGACGGAAACGCCCAGCGCGAACAGTACGCCGACGGCGGTTTCTTTAAACCAAAGTGTCTGGAACACGGTTTTATCAAAAACGTGCACAGTCACCAGATAGGCGCCGACCAGGCCCAGCAACAGCAATCCGCGTTCAAACAGCACGCGGGGAAAATGTTCCAGGGCGAGCCATGCGGTGGCGGGGATCACCAGGGTCCAAAGCGCGACGATGAAACGCCAGTGGCGCTGATAGAAGCGATGGCGGAGAGAATCGCTAAGACCGCGCTTAGCGTCTAGCACGCGGTCTGCCGAATAAATCAACCAGACGGTGGCTGCCAGCACCAGCATGGGCCAGGGCGAGAGCGGAACATGAAAGCCGCGCGCGAACAGCGCCTGCCAGAGCACGGCGACGATGGGTGCGTCCAGGCTCAATACGTTGGGCCATAGCCACAGTGGAATCTTTACGGCGCCAGATTCCATTGTTGAATCACCGGGGAATCGCGCTCGTGGCCCAGCACGCTGATGGTTCCAGTGCTGAGCGCGAACAGGCGGCCCGCGTTGGCGTCCAGCCCCAGCCAGCGCGCGGCCAATACGCGCAACATGTGGCCATGGCCGAACAGCGCGGTTGGTCCGTTCGATCTCGTGGCGCGGCCAATGACGGCGTCCGCGCGCGCCCCCACTTGCGCGGCGCTCTCGCCATTGGGACACGGGGCGGTCCAGACCGTCCAATTGGGCGCGGTTTTGCGAATTTCTGCCGTGGTCAGACCTTCGTAATCGCCGTAATCCCATTCAAGAAGATCGGCGTCGATTTCAGACTGCTCGCCGAAGCCAGCCAAGCGGCAAGTGGAGCGCGCGCGCTGCATGGGGCTGGTGAGCACCAACGCAAATGGCTTGGCGTTCAGGTATTTTCCCAACTGGCGGGCGCGTTGCTCACCTTGTTCAGTGAGAGGCAGGTCAGTCCGCGAAGTATGTTGGCCGGAGCGGCTCCATTCGGTTTCGCCGTGGCGGATGAGCCAGAGTTCGGGCAAGCCGGATACGGGCATTGACATAGGTAAAGTTCGCGGGGCTATTTCTACTCTATGCTGACGGGTCTGCCGATAGCTAGTTAAGGTGTTGGATTTACGATGAAGAGAGAGATGCGAAATCAGCTATTGAAACTGGTGAAGGCGGTGCAGCCCGGCGCGGGCGCCGGTGTTGCGACGCCGGTGAAGGACGTGAAGTTTTGCATCCGCTGCGGAAAAACGATTTCGCAACAAGCCAGGTTTTGCGCGGAATGCGGATGCCCGCAGGAATAACTACCAGACTGCCCGCGAATAGTTTTCCTGAATCCTGACATCTGAAGTCAGCAGAGGCGCGTTCGCGGTCCTGGCATGCGCCACAATCACACGGTCGAAGGGATCGCGCGTCCAGGTTTCAAACACAGCCGTGTGCAGCACCGCTGAAAACGAATCGTCTTTCACCTGCAGGCCAATTTGAATTTGCAGTTGATTCAAAATCGCCAATGGCTGAAGCCAATGGCTGAAGCCAATGGCTGAAGAAGGATGCGCTTGATTTCGTAGAGATATTCCAACTCCAACAACACCATCGGCGAGATCAGCAGTTCGGGGTCCTCAATCGCTGCCGTGGCTTGTGGAGAAAGTCTTTCCAGGCGCGCTTCCGCCAGCCAAACCACGATTTGAGTGTCAAGGAACAGCAGGTTCAAAGCTCAGCCCAATCCTGCTCCCATTCGTGTTGCATCTCTGGGAGAAGGTCGCCGTCTGCTTCGGTTGCGACCAGGGTTTGCCGCGTCAGCCTGGCCAGCTTCGAAGGTTTGCTATCCGGAACCAAACGGAAGACGACGCCCTTGTGGACGAAACTGAGGGGCTCGCCTTCCAACGCGCGGTCAGCCAGACGGAACAAGTCCTGCCGTAACTTGGTGATGCCGAGTTCCATGCAACTTTAGGACAGCGCGGAGCGTACGTTATGTATATGTGTATGCGTACGCTCCCTGCGATTGACTTATTTCGGCACGTTGTTCTGGCCAAGGCCGAATGCCATTGCGTCTATGGATAGGACATTCGCCCCTGACGGATTATTAGCATAAATAAAAGCTACCGACATGTCCTGGGGATTGTAGTTGCAGAACGGAGACGCCCGGTTTAGGAATTCCGCCTCGTCGGCAAACTCAAACTGCTGCAGGCTTACAACGGTTCCCTGGACACCATTGACGACCGCTGTCGGTAGCGCACCACCACCTCCGATGGCCCAGCCGACCCCCGCACAGCCCGTCGGACTAGCAGCAATCATTTGGAACGTGACGCCCTGGACGGCGGTACCACCAGTAGGGAAAATCGTAGCAGTGAAGCCGTCCGTCATCCCGGGCAGCGAAAGTAGTGGTTGCGGAACAAAATAGATATTTCCCCGAAAAACCCCGCTGGGATCGGGTCCCGCTTGTACGGTGATTCCATCGCCCGGAACACCCGGGTCGCCTGTTTGGAATTTCAACCACTGAACGCTGCTCTGCGACGCGGCGCCGGGGAAAAGCGTCATCTCCGATGGCGAAGAAACGAAGCGCGGGAACGGAATCGGCGCGCCGTTAGGATCGAACGGGGCGTTGCCGGGGTCGTTCGCCGGATCGTAGAACGGGGCGTAGCTGACGCTGACTCCCACGAAATCGACTACGGGGGCGGAGGGATCGACCTGGTCGCCTTCGTAGACCAGGGTGACGGGAACATCGGCCTGGTCGAACGCGGTAAAACTAGAGGCCAAAACTTCGTAAACGGCCACATCACCGCGGCGGAGAAGGGTATCACCGGAGGCTGAAAAATCACCCGCGCCTTGTGGGTTTGTGTTGGTGAGAACCAGCACACCGCTATTACCCGGGAGCCCCGCGACGTTGCTATACACCTGACCGGGAAAGCTGAGCTGGTAGCCTGGGGGGAGATCCATAACTCGAATGGCGATTCTGGTGCCTGCAGAAACAGTACCCGCGTTGCGGATTCCGGTATCCATCCCAGAATAACCGTACGAGTTCAACGAATTGCCGATGTTAGACGAAGTTCCGGGAACGCCCACGATTGCGGGCGGGTTGGGGAAGGGCGGGCCATTACTGTAGTCATTTTGCCAATGGAAGCCCGATTCGCTGAAAATTGAGTATGAAGAGTTGGGAGTATTTTGCGCTACATCTGCCGGGTAGCGCACTCCGCCGTTTTAGGACAAAAGGAAATTTTCCAAGTCCTGGTTGCCGCGGATGCCGGAATTATCGCCTGATAAAAAGGAAATATTCTTCTGCTTCCAGGCGTCCTGGTATCCCTCGGTGAGGCGAATGATCGCGACGTTGCTCCCGGCGGAGGGCGGGACGATCTGGGTCTGCAGAGTTCTAAAAGGCACACTCGGGATCAGTCCGCCCAAAGTTTGGGAAAATCCGTTGCCCGCAAGACTGACCGACGCAATCAGGGGATTTGCGTAGCAATACGGATCGGACGGGCAAAAAGCCGCGGCATTTACCCTAACGTTGCGAATTCTTAAAGTGCGAATGCTGCTGCCTGGCGGGTCCAGGGGTACCTGCGAAAACGTAAGGGTAGTGGGATTGGACCGCTTTCCCTGAAACACGTTGGGGTGGCCGCAGGTGTAGCTATCGTAGTTGGGCCGCCCGCCACTTCCATCGCAGGTGGTTCCGGAGCCATAGCCGTTCGGAGCACCATTGTAAACGGTAGCGGGATCGCCGGTCCCCACGATGGCACAGACGCCCGCGCCGAGCGGGCCATTATCGGGGGCTCCGGATTGACCGCAGTTCAGCAGAGGCCGTTGACCAGGAATGGCGCCAAGGGTTGTGTTTGGTTCGTCAATCAGCAAAAGTGCCTCAGTGAAATTATTGGCCGCAGTAACTTTACTGGTAATGGGGGCGTTTAAGGTTACGGCGATATCGGCAGGCGGAACTGGTTGTCCTGCCGCGGTGGGTGTACCGCCTGTGCACGACAGTACAATATTCGCAATCAGTTCGGTGGTGCCCTCGGCACGCATTCCGGAGGTATACGAGAGGGCAGTACACGTCATTGGCGCAGTAGAGCTGTCAGTCACGCCCACAATCGAACCCGTTAATACGCGCTGGTTGGTGAAAGATTCAGCTCCCGCGCAGTTGGAATAGGTGCACCTACCTTCCAGGCCACCTACGATTTGCAGTGTTCCACCGGAATTGAACGCCGAAAGAAGTTGAGAAAAGGAGAGCTGGATCATGCGCGAGCCTGTAAGATCCGCCGAATTGGCGGGGACTGCGACGAATGTTCTGGCGCCGGTAAATCCGATGCCAAATTGGTAAGTCGCTCCACTTACAGCCCCCCCAGATGTCGTTATGTTTACGGACGAGTAAGTGTCCGTTGATGCATCATAGACAAATGAGCCCGTGGCAATTCCCCCATCAAGGAAGGCGACATTCTGCAGCGTCCACTTCACCGGGTTGCCCCAAGCGCTGACCGACCCCAAAGCCATCACGCCAAGAACCAATAGTACGGACAACCCTGCCCTATTTTTAAAAATTGTCATAAATGATCTCCGATAAAGAAGGCGCCGGACCCTGCACGGTCTGGCGCGGTGTGCCGGTGAAGATGTTCCCCAATGTCACGAGCTTCCCGTCTCCCGGAACGCCCGGGTCGCCTGTTTGGAATTTCAACCACTGAACGCTGCTCTACGGCGCTCCAGCAGCTTGGAAGAGCGTCAACGGGACCTTCGATGCGGCGAAACGCGGGATCGCCGTCGGGCCCGGGTTTGTATCGGTAGGTGTGGGCTGCCCGGCGCCCGGATCGGTTGCCAGATCGAAGAAAGGCGCAAAGCTGACGGTGGCCGTAACCGGGTTTTTGAGCGCAGGAGGGTTGCTCTCGTCGCCGGTGTAAACCATGGTTACGGGGATGTCGGCGGTTTCGAGCGCGATTGAGTTCGCAAACAAGACTTCGTATACCGCAAGGTTACCGGGATCGACCAAGGGTCCACCGGCCACTACAGGTGAAACCACGGGCGAGTAGGCACCCGCACCTTTGTGATTGGTTGAAGTTAACACCATGACGCCGGTTTTCACTGCGGGGCCGGTGGAATTGTAAAGATAGACAACTGGGGGCACCTGCACCGAGTAACCGGACTGTTTGCTGAATTTGACAGCGATACGGGTTCCTGCCTGCGCGACACCCGCTGCACTGATGTTCGTCCTGATGCTGCCATAACCGGCTGAGTCGAGTGAATTACCCAAATCGAGGGAGGTCCCCGGCGTTGTGCTCGTGCCTACGGGCGGGTTCGGGAAGGGCGGACCGTTCGTGACATCGTTCTTCCACTCAAAGCCGCTCTCGGTGGCGTAATACGTGCCGGGTACGTTTTGCGCTATATCAGCCGGGTAGTTCAGTCCCCCACTGTAGACCCACTGGGTGTTGGCAGGGTTCAGGGTTGCGTTTCCGGATGTTCCCAGGTGATCCCCGCTGGAAAAGGAAAAGTTCTTCGCCTTCCATGCACTTGGGAAGCCTTCGGCCACGTGAATCGTCGCCCCATGCTGTAGATCGCCGGTGGTGGTTACCTGGGCTGACAATCCGCTTCGCACGATTGCAACTCGGATTGGGCCGTTTACCAGAGGTGTACCACCCATGCTCACCGTAGCAATGGCCCCGCCGTCACAGAAAACTGTGCCGTCAGGGTACTGAGTACACAGCCCCGCACCTACAGTGTTCACGCGAACGTTGGTAATTCGGAACAGGTGAACGTTTCCAGGGCCCGGCGGGTCTATCGGAACCTGCGGGAATGTGATTGTTTCCGGATTGCCGCGCGTCAGTTGGCCCTGAAAGGCGTTTGGGCGTCCACAGCCATAGGCATCGAAGTAAGGGCGGCCCTCTGCCCAATCGCAGGTGGCGCCGGGCCCGAAACCGTTCGCGGTGCCATCGTAAACGGTTGCGTAATTGCCAGTACCGGCGACGCTGCAGACACCCGCGCCGGAGGGGCCATAGTCTGGCGCACCCGCGTGCCCGCAATTAAGCAACGGGGTCTGCGGAAACGCGCGACCATTTGAGTTATTCCGAAGGTTTGCATTGGGTTCATCCACCAGCAACAGCGCGTCAGTAAACGAATTACCAGCGATAACTTTGTTGGTGACCGGGAGGTCAAATGATACATTAATGTCCACCTGGGGCACTGGTTGACCCGGTGCGGTGGGAGTTCCTCCCGAACACTGTATGACAAGATCGCCCGCTATTTCTGTGTAGCCCTCAGATCGACTGATAGTGTTCGGGCTGAACGCGATGCAAGTCATCGCCCCTTGCCCCCAAGCACTGACCGACCCCAAAGCCATCACGCCAAGAACCAATAGTACGGACAAACCTGCCCTATTTTTAAAAATTGTCATAAATGATCTCCGGATTTGGCAAAATGCATCACCCCTGCACGGGTTTTGCTTCAGCGAATTGTATCAGAGAACTTTATAGTCCGATAGTACTGATTCCGCGATACGGTACTATCAAACATCTCGACGCAGGGGTTGAGATCCCGGAATAATCAAAAGCGACCGTTAAAATGTTCCAATTCCATAAGGATAAATCGCCGGAAGCCTGATCACCCGTTGCCCGCAAGGATTTGGACCGGAGGGACTTGGTACTGTTGCGTAGCTAACCAGTCTCCCCCCTCTTTTGCGGTTAACGTTCGCTGGTTACCGTTGAAAAATTGTCATTTATAATCAACTATTTGCGGAATATGGCCCGGATCTCGCCGCAGAGACTTGACAACATCGCACTAAGCTTGCATAATGGCAATAGGCTAAGGCAAGGCCGCAGGTTCAACGACGCAAGTTTAGCTACGAAAGAGACGCAACTATATATGAGCAAAATCATTGGCATCGATCTGGGCACCACCAATTCGGTGGTGGCGGTGATGGAGGGCGGGCAGCCCGTCGTAATTCCCAACCAGGAGGGCGGCCGGACAACCCCCTCAGTGGTAGGCTTCGCCAAGAGCGGCGAGCGCCTGGTGGGAACGGTGGCCAAGCGCCAGGCCGTGACCAATCCGGAAAATACGGTCTATTCGGTGAAGCGCTTCATGGGGCGCCGCTTCGATGAAGTGAGCGAAGAAATGAAGCTGGTCCCGTATCATATCGCCCGTGGCGATACCGCCGATGCGCGCGTGGATATTAGCGGCAAAAAGTATTCTCCGCCCGAAGTATCGGCCATGATTTTGGGCAAATTAAAAGAAGCCGCAGAGGCCTATTTAGGCGAAAAGGTCACGAAAGCGGTCATTACCGTTCCCGCGTATTTCAATGACGCCCAGCGGCAGGCCACCAAGGACGCCGGCAAGATTGCCGGCCTTGAGGTGATGCGCATCATCAACGAACCGACGGCGGCGGCGTTGGCCTACGGTTTGGATCGCAAGAAAAACGAAACCATCGCGGTTTACGATTTCGGCGGCGGTACCTTCGACATCTCGATCCTCGAAGTAGGCGATGGCGTGGTGGAAGTAAAATCCACCAACGGCGATACGCACCTGGGCGGCGACAACATCGATCAACGCATTATAGACTGGCTGATCACCGAGTTTAAGCGCGAGCAGGGCATTGATGTTTCCAAAGATCAAATGGCGCTGCAGCGCTTGAAGGAAGCGGCGGAAAAAGCCAAGATCGAACTCTCCACGCTGCTGGAAACCGAAATCAATTTGCCGTTTTTGACGGCGGACGCTTCAGGTCCCAAGCACTTGGCGGTAAAGTTGACCCGCGCGCGGTTTGAGCAGATGGTGGCGGATATTCTGGACCGCTCGATTGAGCCGTGCAAGAAGGCACTGGCGGATGCCGGCATGCAGCCTTCGCAGATTGACGAAGTGGTTTTGGTTGGCGGTTCAACCCGAATTCCAAAGGTCCAGGAGATTGTCCGCAACCTGTTTGGCAAAGATCCCAATCGCAGCGTGAACCCCGACGAAGTGGTGGCGGTGGGCGCGGCGGTGCAAGGCGGCGTGTTGGGCGGAGAAGTGAAGGACGTGCTGCTGCTGGACGTGACGCCGTTATCGTTGGGGATCGAAACCTTGGGCGGCGTGTTCACCAAGCTGATCGAGCGCAACACGACCATTCCCACGCGTAAAAGCGAAGTGTTCTCGACGGCTGCGGATTCGCAGACGTCGGTGGAAATCAAGGTCTATCAGGGCGAGCGCGCCATGGCCAAGGACAACCGGATGCTAGGCGTATTCCAGTTGATTGGAATCCCACCAGCACCAAGAGGCGTTCCGCAGGTGGAAGTTACCTTCGACATCGACGCCAACGGCATTCTGAACGTCACCGCGAAAGATAAGGCCACCAACAACGAACAGAAGATCACCATTACTTCCTCTTCCGGCTTGAGCAAGGAAGAAGTGGAGAAGATGGCCAAGGACGCCGAGAGCAATTCTGCGGACGACCGCAAGCGCAAAGACGAGATCGAAGCGCGCAACCGCGCGGATTCGATGGTGTATCAGATCGAGAAGATGCTGAAGGACCATCGCGACAAGATCAGCGAAGCGGATGCCAAGAACGTGGAAGACGCGCTGGCGGCCACGCGCAAAGCCATGACCGACGGCGACGTGGAAGCCATGAACAAGGCCACCGACAACCTGACTCAGGCCAGCCACAAACTGGCGGAGGCCATGTACAAAACCGCCGGGGCTTCGTCTGGAGCTTCCGCTGGAACGGGCGCGGAGGGCACCGGCGCGCCGCATACTGAAGAGAAACCGAAGGACAGCAACGTGGTGGACGCTGAGTTTGTGGACGTCGACGATAAAGAGAAAAAGTAGTTCTCTTTTAATGTTGTTCTCTCTTAATAGCGACGGCGGCAGTTTGCTGACCGCCGTCTGACTTTACAATGGCCGAAGACTACTATCAGACGCTGGGCGTGGACCGGAAGGCGGATACGGAAGAGATCCGCAAGGCCTACCGGAAGCTTGCGCGTAAACATCACCCGGACTTGAATCCCGGCGATAAAACCGCCGAGGATCGTTTCAAAAAAGTCCAGGAGGCGTACGATATTCTGAGCGAGCCGAAGAAGAAAACCATGTATGACCAATATGGTTTTTACTCGGACAACGGAATGCCCAGCGGCGGTGGCGGACCCAAACCCGGTGCGGGACCGAATATGGGTTTCGGCGGATTTGATTTTTCCGATGCGTATACGCGTGGTGGCTCCGGTGCGCGTGGACGTTCACCGAATGATGCAGGCGAATCGACCAACTTCAACGATATTTTCAGCCAGTGGTTTAGCCGGGGGGGCGGGCAGAGCGGCCAACCTGAAGCACACGAAAAAGGCACAGACCTGGAATATGGGCTGAGCATCGATTTCTGGCAGGCGATTCGCGGCACGCAGGTGAAGCTGAAGATCAATCACCAGGAGAGTTGCACCACCTGTGGCGGGAGCGGTTCGCGCGCCGGCGCCAATGTGGTGTGCCCGGAATGCAATGGCAGCGGCAACGTGACGCAGATGGCGGGTGCGATGCGTTTCAGCCTGACCTGCCCCAAGTGCGAAGGCGTGGGGCGACTGCGCAACAAGTGCGCGACGTGCCATGGCGATGGGCGATTGTCCGCCGAAGAGAGCGTGGAAGTGCGCATTCCGGCGGGCGCGCAGCAGGGCTCGCGCTTGCGGGTGGCAGGCAAAGGCAATGCAGGGTCTCCCGGAACGGTGGCCGGCGATTTGTATATCACGATCCGGGTGGAAGCGCATCCGTTTTTCCGGCGCGAAGGCGACGACATTCACATCACCTTGCCGGTGCGCATTGACGAAGCTGGACTGGGCGCGAAAATCGAAGTGCCCACCATTGATGGGCGCGCGCTGCTGAAGATTCCGCAGGGGACGAAAAACGGCCAGAAATTCCGCTTGCGCGAAAAGGGCGTGCAGAATTCGCGGACGGGAACCCGCGGCGATCAGATTGTGGAAGTGGCGCTGCTGGCTCCGGTGGTGCAGGATGAGCGAACCAAGGAACTGCTGCGCGAGTATGCCGAACTGCATCCGGAAGATCCGCGGGCGGATGTCTGGACGCAGGTGTAACCGTATGATGCTCCCGTACGGTCTTGCTTCAGCGCCGCTGCCTTACGGTGGCGGCTTGGTGCTACTTTTGTTGGGTTTTCGCGGGGGAAATCATTGTGGCTAAGCGCAGTAATAAAGCCGCCTTCATGATCTCGGCCGTGGCCGAGCAATTCCAAATCCATCCCCAGACCTTGCGCTTGTATGAGCGTGAAGGGTTGCTGAAGCCTTCCCGCAGTGATGGCAACACGCGACTGTACACCGAAGAAGATTTAGAACGGCTGGAAGTGATTCTGAAGTTGACTCGCGATCTGGGTGTGAATCTGGCGGGCGTGGAAATCATTTTGAATATGCGGGAACGGATGGCCGAAATGCAACGGCAGATTGAAGCGTTCGTCAGCAGTTTGAACACCGAGATCGTTTCGCAGCGGGCGCGGCCGTCGGCGCAGGAGCCGTCCCATTCGCTGATCCCCGTGATCGAGATTAAGCGGACGCGGAAGTAGGCGCGTTACGCGTCCGGGTTCATTCTGGACACCGAAATCTTCACCCGATAGTCAGTAGCGCCGGGTAGGCGGATCAACAGGTCACGGGAGACGCTGTCCAGGTTCCCGTTTAGAATCGCGGTCACCCGGGTTCGTGACGAGCCAGCTTTGTTTGCAATCGCCGCATGCGTAGGGCACAATGTCAGCCTGCCCGTTGTGTTCTTCCAGCAGCCAGAACCGCCTCCCCTTGAAATATTCTTGTAGCAGATGATTTTCCTTACCACGATCATGTGCCCACACTAAGCGGGACGTATCCGGGCTGGACAGGTTGGCCACCCAGGCGTGCATGGGATTTTGTTGAGCGGTGTAGCGCACGAAGATGACATGTTCGCCGGGGAGAGCCAGCATCTTTTTGACGATGCCGGCGCGCTGATCGCCGAAATGATCACCGCGGTACATATCGCCGGGGACTCCACGCAGCGCGTTTCCGGCGCGCCAGAGGGGTCCACTTAACAGAAAAGCGGTGAGGACGCAAACCAGAATCACCCGGTCGCTTGAACGCGTTTTGCGGAACTTCCATAGGCGGTCGACGATCATGAACAGCAACAGAATGCCGACGATGAGAAGAGGCGTGAGGTAATGGAGTAATATTCCGGGCTCCAACACGATTAGTGCCAGAAGTAAAACAGCGCACACCGCGAAGTAGCGCACCATGGGGTCACGTAACAACAACGGAAGGAACAAAAGCAGCAGCAGCCCCAACGCGCCGCCGCCAAATCCGCCAGTGAGAAACACGGTGAAAATATTTCGACCGATTTTGCCCGCCGGAGACAACGGGCGGATTTCATCGAAGTTAGCGCGCTCAATTTGTTCGAATGGCGCGCCAATGGCCAGATTGGTGTAGGTTTTGGGAGCGTAGGGTTGCTGGAACCAAAACGGGGGGCTGCTGGAATATTGAGCGCGGTGCAGTGAATAGGGCATCTGCAAAGGGTTTCCCGTGACGAAATAATGGTAGGACAACAACGCCGCCAGCGCCGCGGCCAGACTCATGAAGGCTGTCAAAGGAAGCGCGAAGGAAACGGAGCCGCGGCTTTTCCAAACGTCCATCTTCCAAAAGTCCATCTTCCAAAAGTCCAGCACCAGCGTCAGGCAAATAACCACAATCAGGATGCTGCTTTCGTAAGGCCGGGTGGTGATCAATAGTAGGGCGCCTGCGCCCAGTAAAACGGCAGCCGGCAGTTTGCGGTACAAGCGGATACGGCCGAAGGCACCGATCAGAACAGCTGTTCCCAGCCCTGCCACCGCGCCTCCCCAATACGATTCGGTCCAATAGTGTCCCGCCCCGAAGTACAAGGCCGTGGCGAAGCCGCCCAGCAGCGCCCATCCGCGGCCCACGTAGATCTGCAGCATCCAACACGTGGCTGCCGCAAACAGGGCCACCGATAGCAGAACACCATAGAAGGGGTCGCCGAAAAATACCTGGCCCAACGCAAGAAACGCGGATTGGGCGGGCGGATACTTCGGTACCCAAACCGGTTGCGAAAGAACGTGCACTTGTTCAAAAAATTTCCAGTAGGGGTGCGGTGGTAATGCCAAGTGGCCATGCGCGAACATGTCCGCGCCCAGCAGGTAGGCAAATTCATCGTGTGCGGAGGGTTGCGGATGGGGCAGCGTTGCTGTCAGTGCCAGGCGAAAGACGATGGTGAAAATGAAAATCGCAAGACAGCAAAGCGTTTGCCTTCTTCCCAGCCGCGAAAGCAGTTGGTAGAAGCGCACAAACGGACCCACCTTTCGCAAGGGTGCGCGAAGGCGGGCTTGCGGTGTGGACTCTGCGATGAGCTGGCTGGTTCCCAAGCGGCGTTCCTACTTCACTGTTGTTGCTATGACGGGAAGTCCTGGGTTTCGACCGGCCTTGATTCGACCCGCCCCCTACTGGATGTTCGGCGGTTTCAGATCAAGGCATTAGTCGAGAGCAAATGGGGCAGTCTGGGGGATGGTCCCATCGCCCTGCTGGATTTCCCGCAGAATTGCGAGCAGGCGAAAGGCTCCCATTGCTGAAGTGCTCTCTTTACAACCATCCACGCTCATCTGAACGATGCCATTGGAATGGTGGGTCGCGTGCACTAAACCTTGCAATGAAGGGAAGGGAGGCGACGATGAAAACATTTATCCTGTTTTTCGCGACGCTGGGAACGCTGGCTGTGAGCGGGCTGGCTCAGCACGAAGGGCATGATCCAACAGTGGCTGCGCCATCCGCCGCGGCAACCGCGCGAGCCGCGGAACAGGCCAAGCAGGGCATGCCCGGTGAAGGCATGAAACCCGACATGAAGAATGAGATGGCGAAGATGATGGCCGCCAAAATGGGGCGCGGTGAAGCCGACAAATTGCTGGACCAAGTGATGGCCAGCTTCGCGGTCATGGACTCCGAGAAGGACCGTAAAGCGCTGAAGAAGGAATTGGTCGCGCACGGTGACTTACTAAAACGGCTGCAAACCGCAATGAAAGAACAAGCGGCCAAAGAAGACAAGAGAGAAGAAATGATGCACCGGCATATGGAAGCAATGATGGAGCACGCCGGGACAATCGAAGACCATAGCGAAGCCCAGAGCAAACCGGATCCAGCGGGGGAGCACAAGCATTGAGTGCATTTGTGGTGTCAGCACGGCTGTTACCATTGAGTAAATGGGTCCTCAAAATCCGCAACCTTCGCATTCGCATGCTCAGCCTGAGCCACCCAAGCTTCCCATTCCCGGCGTAAAGCGCTTGATCGCCATTGGTTCAGGAAAAGGCGGCGTGGGCAAAACAACCGTGTCCGTGAACCTGGCGATTTCCCTGCAGAAGCTGGGCCGCAAAGTGGGCTTGTTGGATGCGGACGTGTATGGGCCCAATATCCCATTGATGATGGGCGTTCAGGCGACGCCGGTGGGCAATGGCGCCAATATCCGCCCGATCGTCAATCACGGCGTGACCTTGATGTCGATGGGTTTTCTAAATCCAGGCGACAAGCCTTTGGTGTGGCGCGGCCCCATGTTGCACAGCGTGATGCAGCAGTTCCTGCGCAATGTGGAGTGGGGCGAGCTGGATTATCTGCTGATCGATCTGCCTCCCGGTACCGGCGATGTGGCGTTGTCGCTGATGCAAACGGCTCCGCTATCGGGCGCGGTGGTGGTGACCACGCCATCGGAAGTGTCACTCGAAGACGCACGCAAAGCGGTGAATATGTTCCGGCAGGTGCGCGTGCCGATTTTGGGCATTGTCGAGAATATGAGCTACCTGATCGCACCCAACTCCGGCGAGCGTATTGACGTTTTTGGCCAAGGTGGTGGCAAGCGCACGGCGGCGGCGATGGAGGTTCCCTATCTGGGTGAGTTGGCGCTGGACCCGGAAGTGCGCATCGGTGGTGATAGCGGGCGGCCGGTGTCGCTTCGTGAAGAGAGCGACGCGCATGCGGCTCCCTTCCGTGCACTGG
Organism: Terriglobia bacterium; assembly: GCA_025350105.1. GTDB lineage: Bacteria > Acidobacteriota > Terriglobia > Bryobacterales > Bryobacteraceae > Palsa-187. Next base: position 16,557 of record JANXYJ010000133.1, read on the forward strand.
CCAAGGCGCTGGAGGCGCGCTGCGCCGAAGCTGAAGCACAGGCCGCGGGACCTAAGATTACAGTCGAAGATTAATCGCCGGACTATTGTTGGCATTTCGGTGAATGAAGACCGGCCGATTGTCGAAAAATTCCTGCAAGAACACCCGCATCGTTTCCCGGTTGTGCTGACCACTGAAAATGAAATGCCGCGTCCGTATCAGATTGGCGTTTTTCCAACCTACATGATCATTGAAAAGGACGGCACGCTCAGCGCGGCAGTGGAAGGCGATCAGGGTTTTGGTGAATTGCGGAAGCTGCGGAAGAAAGCCGGACTGGAGTTAGAGTGAAAGTTTTTGCAATGCCCGCCGCACCACCAGGTCGCGGCGCATTTCGATTTCGTCGCCTTTTGCCACGCCGAATTTCAAATTGACGATTTCCTGTTTCAGCTTGCTTTGAATCAGATCGCGGTCGCGCAGCCAGTCTGAAATCCCCGGTTGAATCTGCCGCGCCGCCAGAAAACTTTGCAGTTGATCCAGAATCGCCGGCGTCACTTCGAACGATTCCGCAATGTCGTGCGTTTGAATATATTCGCCGGCAAAGGTAAGCAACGAACCGCTGGCTTCAATCGCAATCATCAACCGAGTGGGATACGGCTGGCCGATCAATTCGTCGGGTTGGATGCCGCCCCCGCCCTGCACCGGCCGGCCACCATCGGTGTGAAATATTCCAGGCGTGGCGCGAGCCTTCACATCCAGCGAACCACTCTCCAGCGGCTTTTGAATGGAGCGTCCGCTGGGCGTATAGTAAAACGCCACGGTAAGCGCCATGCCGGTGTTGGCCGAAAGCGGAAAGACGTTTTGCACAATGCCTTTGCCATAAGTGGGTTCGCCTACGATGACGGCGCGGTCGTGATCCTGCAGCGCGCCCGCCAAAATTTCCGAAGCGCTGGCTGATTTGCCGTTCATCAACAACGCGACCGGAAACTTGTAGGGCTGATTCAGCTTGGGGACCAGCAACGGTTGTTCGGTATTCTTCGCCGCATCGCCCGCGCGGCCTTTGATGGTGAAGATCAGTTGATCGGGTTCCAGAAAGAGAGCGGCAGTTTCAGCGGACGATTGCACAGCGCCGCCGGGATTGTCGCGCAGATCAATCACCAGCGCTTTCAGTTTGCCGCTACCCAGGGCTTCGATATTTTCTTTTGCCAGCTTGCCTGTGTTTTGATCGAAGCTGGTGATGCGCAAATAGCCAATGCCTGGCTTCAACAGGAAAGCGCGGTCAACACTGGGCGAATCCACCAGCGCGGGCGTTAACGTCAACCGAAACAAACGGGCGTTGCCGGGCTTGCGGACATCCAGCACGGCCACTTGTTGGCGCGCGGCGCCCAGCAACTGAATCAGTTGTTCCGGCTCCAGAGAGCCCAACGGAATATTGTTGATGGCGAGAATTTCATCGCCCGCCGAAAGGCCCGCTTTCGCACCGGGGGCGCCGTCAATGGTTTGCAGAACGATGACACGGCCGGGAACGATGCTGACGATGGTGCCGAAGCCCTTCGATTCACTCTGCTGCATTTGCTGGAGCTGCGTGAATTGATCGGAATCGAAAAACGCCGAATGCGGATCGAGCGTGCGCAAGGCCGAGGGCAAAGCACCTTGAAAGATGGCCTGATCGGCGGGCAGAGGATCCGCGGCTTCTTCGTCCAGCAGATTGAAGACGTCCATGAAACGCTTGATTTCATTGGGGAGCGGACCGGCGGGATCGTCCCGTTGACGGACGTCCTGTGCGCTTGCCAGCAGCCCGCCGAAGACCACGCAAATCAACAAACGCCGCATAGGTTCACCGGGTGAAACGCGTGGCCTTGCGGGCGGCATGGCGCTGCAACGCGAGTTCGATCAGGCGGTCGATCAATTTTGCGAACGGCATGCCGGTGGCTTCCCACATTTTCGGATACATGCTGATGGAAGTGAAGCCGGGGATGGTGTTGATCTCGTTGATGAAGAATTCGCCAGTGGCCGATTCCAGTAAGAAATCGACGCGCGCCATGCCTTCGCACTCCACCGCCTGATAGCATTCGATGGCCAGGCGCTGCATTTCCTGGGTTTGATCCTCGGTAAGATCGGCGGGCAGAATCGTTTTCGATTTGCCCAGCAGATATTTGTCTTCGTAGTCGTAGAACTCCTTGGAGGGCAGGATCTCGCAAGGTATTGCCGCGATGGGCTCGTCGTTGCCCAGAACGGCGCATTCGAATTCGCGGCCAACAATGCCGCGTTCCACCAGAATTTTGCGGTCATACTGTCCGGCGATGTCGATGGCGCCGGATAGTTGTTCCAGCGATTTTACTTTCGAAATACCCACGGACGAGCCTAAATTCGCGGGTTTGACGAACATGGGGAAGGGAAGATGATCGCAAATCTCGTCGATAGCGTACTGCCGGTCCTCATCGCGGTGCAGCAGAACATAGTCCGCTACAGGCAGGCCGCGCTGCATCATCAAACGTTTCATGACGTCTTTGTCCATGGACACGGAGGACGCCAAAACGCCGGCACCAACATAAGGGAGGTCCGCCAATTCCAGCAGGCCTTGTACCGTACCGTCTTCACCGAAGGTGCCATGCAGTACGGGAAAAACCACGTCGATGCCGGGGTTGCCGGCGGGATCGGGTGAGATGGCGCGCGGTTCCCAGCGGCCGTCTTTGCGAATGAAAATTTTGTGGACGTTGTAGCGCGCCGGGTCCAGTGCATCGATGACGGATTCGGCGGAACGCAGAGAGATTTCGTGTTCGCCGCTTCGTCCGCCATAAAGAACTGCTACGTTGATTGGCATTTGTGTATTAGAGAATTCGTTTACCCAGAGCGCTGGTGGCCAGTTCGACAGCGAGAAGCGCAGTACGATTGGCCTCATCGAGCACCGGATTCACTTCGACAATTTCGAGCGAGGTCATGTTGCCGCTGTCGCAGATCAACTCCATAGCCAGATGCGCTTCGCGATAGGTAATGCCGCCGCGCACCGGCGTGCCGACGCCGGGCGCTTCGCGCGGATCGACGGAGTCCATGTCGAAAGAAAGATGAAAGCCGGCGGTGTTTTTACTGACGTCCGCGATCGCTTCGGCCATCACGCTCAGCAGACCGCGTTCATCGATGTCACGCATGGTGAACGCATGAACGCCAGTGCCGCGCACATTCTGGCGTTCCACTTCATCAATGCTGCGGAGGCCTATCAACGCGACGCTGGCGGCGTCTACTTTGGGGGCAAAGCCGCCGATGTGGGTGAGTTCGCGCGGGCCGTTGCCCAGCAAACACGCGAGCGGCATGCCGTGCACATTGCCGCTGGGGCTGGACGCGGGCGTGTTCATGTCGGCGTGAGCGTCAATCCAAATCAAACCAAGTTTGCGATTTCGTTTTCGATAATATTGCGCCAAACCGGAGACGGTGCCAACCGCGATGGAGTGATCGCCGCCCAAAACAACCGGCACACGATTTGTTTCGGCGGCCTTTTCGACCAGATCGGCCAGGCGCTGGCAGGTGTGGGCGATTTGCGGTAAATAGCGGGCTTCACTGGGACCGGCAGGCACGCTTTCGGGCTGGTCGACCAGAACGTTGCCGAGGTCTTCGACCTGATAGCCGAGGGCCGCGAGCTTTTCGTTGAGTCCGGCCAGACGGAGCGCGGAGGGTCCCATGTCGACCCCACGGCGGCCCGCGCCCAGGTCCATGGGGGCTCCGATGATGGCGATGTGGGATTGTTTCATGAGGCTAAGCAACAATTATCGCGTGGAACGGAGCGAATCGAAAGGGGCGTTTTTTGTTTAAAACATTTTTGGGTGGATTTGGCTGTGGCGATTTTGATGACGCTGAGCAGTGGTTGGGCACAGTGCCGTCGGTGGTGTGGGGCGGCGCCGCCACGATTGCGGTTGTGATGTTGATAGGCGCGCTGCCGGGGAGTTTGCGCCCGTGGCGGAATGAACCGGTGGGGCAAGAAGTTGCGTCCAATTCAGTTTGAACATTTTCAGCTGTTTTGTTTTGGGCAGACTTCGGCTGTACGTTCCTGTGGTGGTGCGTTGCGGGTGGCCGGGGCTTCGCGGACTTATCGCCGGAGGTGTAGTCATTGTTTGGCCCCGGATCCTTGCGGATCCAGGTTGGACAATAACCCGGCCACCAATGTTTGAGCCAAATCTAGCTGGCTGCTTGCGCAGCTTTTAACAGGGGTCTCGCGTGGCGGCTTCATGGCCGCCTCTTCGTTTGTCCTGCTTTCGATGAACTCCGGCTAAAGCCGGAGCTACTTTGGCTCTCTGAAAACCCGCTGGCCTTATTAGGGACCATGCCGGATGTTATGAAACCGGTTTCAAGGTCTTCCGTCATCTCGATCCATGTAGGTTCCGATGCAAGAGGTTTTATCCTCGCCGAAAGATCAGCACACACATCAGCAGCGATGCTGCCACCGCTGTAATGCAACGCGTTCTGGCCAGAACGAACTACTCTGGCTGAAGGGTAGTGGATGGGGGTCTTTCGTTTACGTGAGACAAAGCGGATGTTGTTGATTCCGGGGGAGATTGGGTTGGCGGAAGTCGGGTGAGTGCGCAAATTGGGCGTTGGTGATCTGGGATGTGATGGGGAATTCATTTTCATCATTGGGGTACGGAAACGGCAGGCGGGCGCGGCCGATGGCTTGATCACCGCTCAAGATACTTGATCATCGCTCAACATATCTTGACCACCGCTTCTTGACCACCGCTCAACATCTTTGACCACCGTTCAACATCTTTGATCACAGCTCAACATCTCTGATCACAGCCCAACATACTTGACCACCGCTCAAGATAGGGGATACAATCGCATGCAATGGGGTTTGTCTATGAAACTTAAACAGATACTGGGGCTATTCACGCTTTGTGCGCTTGGGTTGTGGGGACAATCGACATCGCAAATTCAAGGCGTCGTCAAGGATGGAACAGGGGCAGCTGTTCCGGCGGCTGATATCAAGGCGGTGCAAACGGGAACCAACGTCACCCGCGCCACCACCAGCAACACCGATGGAAGTTATGTTCTGGCCAACCTGCCGATTGGACCCTACCGCTTGGAGGTGTCCAAGGCCGGCTTCACCACTTACGTACAGACGGGCATTGTGCTGCAAGTGGCCACCAGCCCGACGGTGGACATCGCGCTGAAGGTGGGCAATGTTAGCGAACAGGTGCAGGTGGAAGCCAACGCGGCGCTAGTGGAAACGCAAAGCACCAATATTGGTTCGGTGATCGACAACCAGCGAATTCTGGAATTGCCGCTGAATGGCCGCAATCCCGCGGAGTTGATTCAGTTGGCGGGCGCCGCGGTTCCGGCGGGCATCAACGGTACGGCTGGGTTTCCCGGTGGACTGAATATTTCCATCGGCGGTGGTCTGCTTTCCGGCGTGAACTATCTACTGGACGGCTCGCTTTACAACAACCCTTTTGATTCGGTGAACCTGCCGTTCCCGTTCCCGGATGCGCTGCAGGAGTTTAAAGTAGAAACCAACGCGCTGCAAGCCGATAAAGGCACGCACGCCTCGGGTACAGTGAGCGCGGTGGTGAAATCGGGCACCAATAAATATCACGGCGATGCCTTTGAGTTTTTCCGCAACGGTGTGATGAACGCACGTAATGCCTTTGCGGCGCGGCGCGATACGTTGAAGCGGAACCAGTTCGGCGGCACTATCGGCGGTCCAATTTTGAAAGACAAGCTGTTCTTCTTCGCGGGCTATCAGGGCACGAAGACGCGCTCCGATCCCGCTGACAAGAATGGCTTCGTGCCCACGGTCGCCATGTTGGCCGGTGACTTCAGCCAGTGCACTACATTCCCTGCCAACATCATTAACCCGTCCAGCGGTACCGGATTCGCAGGGAAACAGGTTAATACGCAGTTGTTCAGTTCGCAGGCATTGGCTATTGTCAAATTATTGCCCAAGGCCACTGGTCCCTGCGGTCAGGCATCGTTTGGACCTGTGGCGAAAATCGACGAATACCAAACCCTCGGCCGCATTGATTACAACATCACCAACAGACAGTCGCTGTTCTTTCGCTACATGGCCACGGCGTACTTTTTGCCTCCGGCCTATGGTTTTTCGGGCAACCTTCTCGATACCCCCACAGGCGGCTTGGATGACCTGGCACAGACGGCCAGCCTGGGCCATACCTTTGTGATTTCACCCACCAAGGTAAACTCGTTCCGCATCGCGGTGAATCGCGTCGGCGTACACCGTTTCAATAGCGACTATTTTTCAGCCTGCGATATCGGCGCAAAATTCTTTTGCTTTATCCCGCACCAGACAGCGGTTACAGTCACTGGCGGTCCTGCCATTGGCGGTGGCACGGGTGTTGAAGCGAAATTTATTCCCACCTACGAGACCCTTGGCGACGACGTCAGCATGGTTCGCGGATCTCACCAGTTCGGTTTCGGTTTCTCGGCATTCAAGTATCAGCACAGCCAATACGCCAATGTTTTCTCATCTGCCAGCTTTACGTTCGGAGGCCTCTCAACTTCGACTCCAACCAATCTGAATCAGGGCACAGGTCTGGGCATGCTGGATTTTTTGATGGGACGCATGAATACCTTCACGCAGGGTTCGCCGAACACGACCTTCACCAACAAGAATTACTTCTCGCTGTATGCGCAGGACAATTGGAAAATCAACCGCAGGGTTACCTTCAACTACGGCGTACGGTGGGAGCCCTTCCTTCCCCAAGGTGTAAATAACGGCGCGATCTTCAACTTCGATCCCAGCCGCATCGCGAACGGCGGACCGCGCAGCACTGTATTCAAGAACGCGCCGCTGGGACTGCTTTATGCTGGCGACGCTGGTGTTGCCGGCCTAAGCGCGGTGAATCGCCGCTTCAACCAATTCGGCCCCCGTGTCGGGTTGGCGTTTGATCCGAAGGGTGACGGCAAGACTTCGATCCGCGCATCGGTGGGTGTTTCCTACGACTTCCCGAATATTCAAATCATGTCGACACCCACCACAGCGCCGCCTTTTGGCAATGCGATATCGCCAGTGGGGGTTTTGCTTTTGGCTGATCCGTGGGCGACAGTGCCTGGCGGTAATCCTTTCCCCGGCTCCGGCGCGACCGCAGACACAACGTTTGTTAAAAATGGATCCTACATGGCCATGCAGCCGGACGCGAAAGCCACCACGGTTTATTCCTGGAACCTCGCGCTTCAGCATCAGTTCGGCGCCAGTTGGCTGGTTTCCGCCACCTATATGGCGAATGAAACCATCCACATTTGGGGAACCAAGCAGCTGAATCCGGCCCAACTCAACACTTGCCCCAACGGCATCGTCACCAGCTGCAATACAACGGCGAACACAATTACCCGTCGCTTGGCCAGCGTGTTGAATCCCACTGAAGGAGCCTTCCTGAATGGTGTGGATGCCTTCGATTCGGGCGGCACCGGCAGCTATCACGCTTTACTGTTGACCACGCAAAAGCGGCTGAGCCGTGGCGTAAGCCTGAATGCCAACTACACGTGGTCGCATTGCATTTCCGATTTGAATGCGGCTTCCTATGTCGGCAGCATCGGTGCTGGTTACAACATCGCGACCAACCGCCACTACGACCGCGGCAGTTGCCAGGCCACCACCGGCACCAACTTCGCGCAATCGCTGGATCGCCGCCAGCTGTTGAACATCACCGGGGTGCTGGAGGCTCCCAAGTTTAGCGGTAAAGCTCTGCGCATGGTTGCCTCCGGATGGAAGCTGTCCTCCAGCTACCGTTTCCAATCGGCTTCCTTCTTTAACGTGACCAACGGAACCGACGTCACCCTGAACGGAAACGGGGTTGGGATTCAACGGCCGAATCTGGTTCTTGCCGATACGCGGGCCACCAGCACGGCGGCTTGCGGCGTCACGCAATTCTGCCAGGCATGGCTGAATAAGGCGGCATTTTCTGTTCCCGCTGCTGGCACCTTCGGAAACCTGGGCCGTCAGAACGTGCCCGGTCCAAATAACTTTCAGATTGACGCGGCTCTCTCCCGTATCTTCCCTGTCCACGAAGGCTGGATGGTGGAAGTGCGCGGCGAGGCGTTCAACCTGACCAATAGCTACCGCTCGGGAAATCCGGGCAGTGCTGCGACCATCCCCACTGCTCTGAACAGCACGTCGTTCGGCGTGATCACCATCGCGGCTGATCCCCGTATCATGCAGTTGGCCGCGAAGTTCGTATTCTAGGTACGGCCCTTAGCGGAGCTGAGGGGATCTACTCCCTCGGCTCCGGTTTCCCTTTTGTGTGCCGTGATAAACTCAATTCTGCAAAGTTTCTAGAACCATTTCACAACGCCAGGAGACGAGACTTCCGTATGAGCACCAACTTGCCCAGCAGACTGCATCACAACGCTTACGTCACCGCCGACATGGCGGCCACGCGCCATTTCTACGAAGATTTGATTGGCATGCCGCTGGTGGCCACCTGGTGTGAATCCGACATGCTATTCGGTAAGGAACGGACCTATTGCCATTGCTTCTTTGGCCTGTCCGACGATAGCGCGCTGGCGTTTTTCCAGTTCGCCAATGCCGAAGACCAGAAGGAATTTGGCCCGAAAATGCCTGTCTCGCCGTTCCACCACATCGCGTTGAATTGCGACGCAGCCATGCAGGAAGGCGCGCTGAAACGGCTGCAGGACGCAGGGTACAAAGAACCGGGGTATTACATTTTGGAACACGGCTACTGCAAATCTTTGTACGTGACCGATCCCAACGGCATGACCTTGGAACTGACGGCCGATGAGCCGTCGGCGGCAGCCGGTGCGGCGGAGCGCCAGAAGAACGCGCACGCGGAACTACAACGCTGGTTAGCCGGCGATCATCATTCCAACAACACGTTCCGTGCGGAAGCACATCATTAAAACCAGCGCAAGAACTAGCGCATGGCATCGAAGACAATCTTGCCGTCGACGACGGTGAGCACGGACTTCACGGCTTTAATATCTTCGTCGCCAACTTGTTTGGCATCGAAATAGTCGCGATTCAGAACTACCATGTCCGCCAGTTTGCCAGGCTCAATGGAACCGAGGATGGCTTCTTCACGCAAGAACCAGCCATTCTCGGACGTGTACAGACGAATGGCTTGCGCGCGGGAAATTTGCTGGCCATCGTTAATCAGCACTCCCGAAGAATTTTTGCCGGTCACCATGTAGTAGATCATCAGCCAAGGATCAAGCGTGGAAATTTGGGCGGAATCGGAGCCTGCGCCCGCGTGAATGCCGCTTTCTAAAATCATGCGGACAGGCGGCCCTGTGCCTTGCACGCCCGCCAGGTACTCATAGGGATGAATGGCGATGCCCGCGCCGACGGCCTTGAAGCGATTCACCGTTGCCTGATCAATGTGCGGGACGTGGGCCACGGACCAACGCAAGGGCGCGACGGGCGTCGTCTGGTTGACTTCCTCAAATGCGCTCACCGTGATCTGGTCCTCGGCCAAAGTAAGCGTGTGTTGCTGAAAGGGCCATCCTGCTTGCGCTATGCGTGCAAGGGCCGGGACGTAATTTGCCGGCGCCACGGGCCGTCCAAACAAGGTCCACTGGGTGGCGAATTCGCCAATCCCGGAAACGCGCAGCATATCGTCGCCAAAACCATCAAACATATTCAGCAGGCGCTGTTTTAGCAAAGGAATGCCCATTTCCGTGTCCATGCTGAGGAAGAACACCCGCAGGCGCATGGACATTTTGTTTTCACGATGCAAAGCCAGGAAGGCGTCGTACATGTGAAACGGGTCGGCGCTGGCCAGTCCGTCGAAGGTGAACGAATCCTGGGTGTCCGGCAAACCAGGCAGGGTGAACGCTCCCATGTCGGCGCTGGTGGTGATGCCGACGCTGGCGGCGTAGTTCATGGCATCCAGCGTTCCGCGTTTTTTGTCGGCGAAATTCTGCACCGAACGGAGCGCGTTTAGCGCGGCCACCGAGGGGGCGTTGGCAGCGATCAAGCCTGCGTCACTTACCGGTACAGACCTTGTTTCCAAAAACTGTTTCGCCAACGTATTCACCGCAGCCGGGCCAGTGAACGACTGGAAGGTAATGATGGGGTGGGCGCTATCGGCGGCATCCAGTTCCGCCAGAGTGGGCAGCCGCTTCTCTTTGAATTGCACCTGATTCCAGCCACCCATGGCGGTGATCCATTCTGCGGCCGGGACCGTTTTCGAGCGAGCCCGCAAGGCAGCCTGGACGTCTGCAATGGAGGAAGCCGTCTCCAAACGCGTATCGTGGCCAGGCCGGATGCCCAGCAGGACAACATGATTGTGATTGTCAATCAGACCGGGCACTACGGTCCGGCCGTGAAGGTTGATGGTACGCGCGCAAGGGCTTAGTCTGGCGGACAAATTGGCAAACCGGCCCTCATGAATCGCAATCGAAGACACGATGGAATCGCGCTGGTCCATGGTGTGGATGCGGCCGTTGGTGAGCTTCAGATCGCGGCAGGCTGGCGATTGAGCCAGGGCTTTAGGCGCGGCAGAGGTGATCGCGGCGAAGAATGCAAGCAAAACAAAATAGGGGTGTCGCATCAGTTGCTACTTTAGCTTACTGCGGCGCATGCGTAGTACACATGAGTACACAAGCGTTACAATATGGGGCGTGATGAGCGTGCGGCAAAACATCCTGCAAAGACGTGCCTTTCTTCAACTGCTGAGCGGCGGCGCAGCGGCGGTGGGTCTGCCCCGGTTGGGCCGCGGTCAAGGGACGGTCTGGGCAACAAAGCTGGCGGAAAAGTTAACGCTGATCACGGGTGCCGGTAACAACATTGTTGTGCTATCGGGTGAGGGCGGATGTCTGCTGGTGGATTGCGGCCTGGCCGAGTACGCTCAGGAGGTCAGCAAGCTGGCCGGCGGTGTTAAGACGGTGATCAACACGCATTGGCATCTGGAATCCACGGGAGCCAATGAGGCGATGGCCAAGGCGGGCGCGAAGCTGGTTTCGCACGTGAATACCCAGCTCTGGATGACGCAAGAAATAGTTCACGAGTGGGAGAAGAAACTTTTCCCGCCGCGCGCCAAGGAAGCGGTGCCCAGCGAAACTTTTTACGTTACCGGCAAAACTACTTTTGCGGGCGAGCCCATCGAGTACGGCTTGATGCCCATGGCCCACACCGACGGCGACATCTACGTGCACTTTCCTCAGGCGAATGTTCTGGTGGCGGGCGATGTGCTGCAACCCGGCCGTTTTCCGTATCTGGATTGGCCGACGGGTGGCTGGCTGGGTGGAATGCAGGAAGCGCATCGCACGTTGCTGCGGCTGGCAAACGAAACGACCAAGATCGTACCTGCCATCGGGCCGGTGATGACCAAGGCCGAGGTGCAATCGAGCCTGGACGTTTTGACCATCGTGCGGGACCAATTGGTAAAGCTGATGAAGCAGGGATTGGGGCCGAGCGATATGATCGCGGCCAATGCCATGAAGGACTTCTCCGGCCCGTGGGCGGGCGATGCGGATGCATTTATTTTTACTGCGTACCGCGGATTGTGGGCCCACGTTCGCGAGTTGGGTGGCATCGTTTAGTACAAGTCTTTAGAAGCCTGCTCTACTCCGCAAGGCACTGCGTAACGATGTAGAATATGGGTGGATCGTTCTAAAAATGCGTACCTTATTGCTGGGCTTGGTTGCAACAACCGTGGTTCTGGGTGCACCTCAACAGGCATCTAAAGAAACAGCGGCTGCCGCCAATCCCAATCAGCCCCTGGTTAACCGCTACTGCGTCACTTGTCATAATCAGAAACTGAGAACCGCCAAACTGGCGCTGGAGACGCTGGACTTAACGCATCCGGAAAAAGACGCGCTGACCTGGGAGCGGGCCATTCGCAAATTGCGCGGTGGAATGATGCCCCCTCCAGGAGCGCCGCGGCCTCCGCTAACGGCGGTTAACGTCTTCGCCACCTATCTGGAAGATTCCCTGGACAAAGCCGCCGCAGCGAATGCCAATCCCGGCAGCGTGCGGATTCACCGGCTGAATCGCAATGAATACGCGAACACGATGCGCGATCTGTTCGGAATCGAGATTGATGCGGCCGCGCTGCTGGCAACCGATGATATCAGCGACGGCTTCGATAATATCGCGCAAGCGCTGAAAGTGTCGCCATCATTTCTCGAACAATACATCCTGGCTGGGCGTGCGGTGGCCAAACAAGCGGTGGGGACGCCGCGCACGAACCAGCCGGAAAAGACAACGGTACGCGGAATCGATGCGAGCGTACCATTATCGCCCGGCGCCCGGGGCGGCATTACTGCAAATTACCTGTTCCCGTTCGAGGGGGATTACGAACTGCGCGCCGCCGGCAACTCGGCGCTATTCACCATCGATGGTGTAAATGTTGATGTCAAGACTCGCACGCACGTGAAGGCGGGTCTGCATTCCATCGTTGCGGCGAATGCGGGGCAAAGTTTCGCGGAGAGCGAAGGCGCGCTGTATGGATTTCTTCCGGGCGCGGCCGGCAGTGGCTACTCCAGCACCGGCCTGGTGGTGGGATCGTTTACCCCGGTGGGTAGCGCTGCTGGTTCACGGGGACCAGGGCAAAGTATCACAATCGACGGTCCTTATAACCCCGTCGGCGAGGGGATTGAAACGGTGAACCGCACGCGCGTTTTTGTGTGCCACCCGCCGAATCCTCAAGAAGAAGCATCGTGTGCGTCACGCATCCTTGCGAATCTGGCTCGCAAGGCTTTTAGACGGGCGGTGACCGAAAGAGATCTGGCGCCGCTGATGCGGTTCTACACAGAAGGCCGCAAGAACGGCAATTTCGAAGCCGGCATTGAGAACGCGCTGGTGGCGATGCTGGCCAGTACAAAATTTCTGTACCGCGTGGAACGGCCGCCGGTGGATGCCAAACCGGGCAGTGTTTACAAATTGAACGCGACGGAATTGGCCTCACGCCTATCGTTCTTCCTGTGGAGCAGTGTTCCGGACGAAGAGCTGATTAAAATAGCCGAACAAGGCCAGTTGCGCGATCGGAAGACCCTGGAGCGGCAGGTAAAGCGGATGTTGGCCGACGCTCGCGCGAAGACGCTTACCACCAACTTCGCTTTTGAATGGCTGAAGGTTCGGGATATGGCTTCGTTTGAGCCCGATCCGATCCTTTATCCCGCCTTCGACGCACGGCTGCGGACTGCGTTGCGCCGCGAAATGGAAATGTTTGTCGATAGTATCTTCCAGGAAGATCGCAGTGTGGTGGACTTTTTGGCAGGCAACTACACGTTTGTGAACGAGCGGCTGGCCGCCCATTACGGCCTGGAGAACATCCGCGGCGAGCAGTTCCGGCGCGTGACCTTACAAGACCAGAATCGCTTTGGGCTGCTGGGTAAAGGCGCCATCCTTATGGTGACGGCGTATCCGAACCGGACTTCTCCGGTGCTGCGCGGCGCCTACATTCTAGAAAATATCGCCGGTACGCCGCCTTCGCCGCCGCCACCGAACGTGGAAGCTTTCAAGGAAAACAAAGAGGGCGAACAGCCGAAGACCATTCGCCAGATCATGGAAACGCACCGTGCCAATCCTACGTGCAATGCCTGCCACGGGGTGATGGATCCGCTGGGATTTTCGCTGGAGAATTTCGACCCTATTGGAACCTACCGCTCCATGGACCGCTACACACGCACCAAGATCGATACCAGCGGCAAACTGGTGGATGGAACGCCGGTGAACGGCCCCAGCGATCTGCGCAACGCGCTGCTGAAAAAGCCCGAACAATTCGCCCAGACTTTCACGGAAAAATTGATGACATACGCGCTGGGCCGCGGCGTTGAATATTTCGACATGCCCAACATCCGGCGGATTGTGAAGGAAACCAAGAACGACAACTACCGGTTCTCGTCGATCGTAATGGGGATCGTGACCTCGCCGGAGTTCCAGTCCAGCCGGGCGGAAACAGAAAAGCCAGCGCCGGTGAATGTGGCGGCGAAGTAGATGAAGACGACGATTGAGCGATGAAGACGACGATTTAGCAAAGACAAGGGCTGACCAAAATATGTTCGTTACCAAGAAACACATCACGCGGCGGTCGGTATTGCGAGGGATCGGAACCGCCTTGTCGCTGCCCTTGCTGGATGCGATGATTCCGGCGCAGACCGCCCTGGCACAGACGGCGGCGAAGGCAACGCCGCATCTGGGCTTCCTCTACTTCCCGCACGGCGCGGTGATGAACCAATGGACGCCCGCCGGTGCGGGCAAAATCACTGATTTTGGGGCGATCCTGAAGCCTCTGGACAAGTACAAGTCCATGACCACGGTGTTCGACAACATCGAGAATCAGGCGCCGCTGGGCCCGGTGCATGCGCTGTCGCCTGGGACGTGGCTTTCCTGCGTGCATCCGGCCGTCAGCCAGGAGGCGCGCGGCGGAATTACGGCGGACCAGATTGCCGTGCAGCACATCGGTCAGGATACGCCCCTGCCGTCCTTGGAAGTGGCGACGGACAACCGCGGCGGCGGCGGCTTCTGCGACCGCGATTTTGGCTGTTCCTATGCGGGTACGATTTCTTTTCGCTCGCCCACGACTCCGCTGCCGATGGAAATCGATCCCCGCAAGCTGTTCACGCGGCTGTTTGGACAGGGCGACAACGCGGCGGATCGGGCGCGGCTGACCAGGCAATACGGCTCGCTGCTGGATATGGTGGGAGAAGAGACCAAGGATTTGCAGCGGACACTGGGGCCGGCGGACAAGGCGATGCTTTCCGATTACATGGAGAGTGTCCGGGAAATTGAGCGCCGGATCCAGAAAATGGAGTCGCGCGATCTTTCGCATATTGCAATCCCCGACGCGCCTACCGGCATCGCTCTGCCCTTCGACCAACACATCAACCTGTTATTTGATTTGGTGGCCTTGGCGCTGCAGGCCAATATGACCCGCGTCTTCACTTTTATGATGGCAGCGGAGGTGAGCGGGCAGACCTACAATCACATCGGCGTGCCGGACGCGTTTCATCCGCTCTCGCATCACAACAACGAGCAGGCGAAAATGGATCGACTGACGAAGGTGCAGACCTATCACACACAGGTGTTTAGCAAATTTCTGGACAAGCTGGCCAAAATGCCGGATGGCGACGGCACCATGCTGGAGCATTCGCTGTTCCTGTATGGCAGTAACATGAGCAACAGCAACGCGCACAACCATTACCCGCTGCCCATTTCGCTGGTGGGCGGCTGGAAAACCGTGAAAGGCGGGCAGCATATTGTTCCGCCGGAGCATACGCCGCTGGCCAACGTTCTGTTGACGGTCCTGGATCGCGCGGGTATTTCTCAGGACAAGCTGGGTGATAGCACGGGCAAGTTGCTGGATGTTTAAAAAAGAGCAATGAAGACATCACTCATCGCGGTTCTCGCAGGGTTGGTTACTGTGCCCCTGTTTGCGGCGGAAGCGCCGCTGGTCAGCGCTATCAAATCCGGTCGGCGTGGGACGGTGCTGGAGATGATTGCCAAGAAATCCGCCGATGTGAATCTTGCAGAAGCGGACGGCACCACGCCGGTTTTGTGGGCCGCCAACCTGAACGACACGGATCTGGTAGTGCGCCTGTTGAAGGCAGGCGCGCGGCCAAACGTGCATAACAACTTGGGCTCGACGCCGCTGGGCGAGGCCGCTTTCAACGCGAACACGGACATGATTCAGGCGCTGCTGGAAGCTGGCGCCGATCCGAACGCCGCCGATCCAGACGGCCAAACGCCGCTGATGCTGGTGGCCCGCACCGCCAACGTTGCCGCCGCCAAGCTTTTGTTGGACAAGGGCGCGAAGGTGAATGTCAAAGAAAAGCAGCGCGAACAGACGCCGCTGATGTGGGCCGCCGCCTCCAGTCAGGCACCCATGATGCGGGAACTCTTAACCCGCGGCGCGGAAGTGGACGCGAAATCAGCTCCGGACCTGATGACTGCCCTGGTTACTCCGGAACCGCGTGCGGTGCCTCGCCCTGCCGGCGGCATGACCGCGCTGTTGTTCGCCGTGCGGGAGGGGTGCATCGAGTGTGTCAAGGCGCTGGTGGAAAAAGGCGCGAAGCTGGACCTGGCGGACCCTGAAGGCGTAACGCCGCTGATTTCTTCCGTGTTCAATGCCCATTTCGACGTGGCAAAATATTTAAGCGAGCAAGGCGCCAATGTCAACCATTGGGACTGGTGGGGCCGGACACCGCTCTATTTGGCCGTGGACTATAACACGTTGCCCCACGGCGGCCGACCGGACCCGCCATCGCTAGACGATACGCTGCCCATCGACATCATTCGCCTGCTGTTAGATAAAGGCGCCAATCCGAATCCGCAACTGAAGCTACTGATTCCCTACCGCGCAACCGGCGCCGACCGCGGTGTGGATCAAATGTTAACTTTAGGGACCACCCCTTTGCTGCGCGCCGCCAAAGCGCAGGACGCCCCGGCCATCAAGGCTTTGCTGGAGCATGGCGCGATCGTCGATTTGCCGAACGCGCAAGGAATGACCCCAACATTGGCCGCATCGGGGATGGGTTCGGTGGATGCGGATACGCGCGGGAACTACTATCTGCCCGATATTCAGGATCGTGCCATTGCTTCGTTGGAATTGTTACTGGCCCACAAAGGCGAAATCAACGGACGCGCCGGGCGCTTGCAACAAGCTCCCTTGCATGGCGCGGCATTCTGGGGATGGAATCAGGTGGTGGAGTATCTGTTGAGTAAAGGCGCCGATATCAATCTGGCAGACTCGCGGGGATTTACGGCTGTCGATTACGCCATGGGCCGCGCGGCCGGCAATAGCCGCGGCGGTCAACGAACCGACGTACACAAGGACACCGCCGATCTGCTGGCCGCAAAAGGCGGCATGGCGCGAACAGTGGCTCCGCAAACTGCGAAACCCGGCGTTGCCCCAAAATAAAACAAGCCGCGAACGTGGGAACGCCCGCGGCCTTGCCATTTATTGAAGCTCTTGTTACTTTACTTGGACGCCAGCTTTTGCACGATCTCCAGCGCTTTCTCCACATGTTGATCCGGAGAAATTTTGTCGTCGGCTGAGGACAGGGAGGCGATGATCTTATGGTCTTTGCCGATGACGAAGGTAACGCGTTCGATGAAATCGTGATCGATCTCCACGCCCCGCACATCCTTCATGCCGGCTTTCGCGCTGTTCACCGACAGGTTGTAGGAATTGGCGATCTTGCGATCCGGATCGGACGCGACCGGGAATTTTCCGGCGCAATATTCGGGATCCGCCGAGAAGACATTCAGACGCGCGATGCTATCGGCGGAGACGCCGATTATGGTGGCGCCGGCGGCGTCAAATTTTTCCTTATTCACCGCGAACGTGTGCGCTTCCAGATCGCATCCCTTGGTGTAGGCGGAGGGATAGAAGTAGACCACGACCGGACCTTTTTTCAAAGCGTCTGGCAGAGAAAAACCGAATTCTTTCCCCGCTAAGGAAGCCCGCGCCGCAAAATCGGGGGCCTTATCGGCCACTTTGAGCGCAGCCCAAACTGGTAGACCGACGACGAGCAGCGAAAGAGCCAGTCCCAGAAATATTTTCTTCATCACAAATTGCCTCCTTTGGATTTGGCTAAATGAACGATTAGCTATGGGAAGGATATCACAGGCAAGATGGGGCAGCGGATCTGGTTTGACTGGTGCTGCGGGTGCAATTTGATCGCTGCAATTATGCTAGGCACAATATGTTCGGTACAATATTGTCAGTGAGCGATTTTGCCAATCCGGTTAAATCGTTGAGCGTGACACCTGCGGAGGTGGCGGAATTGGCAGACGCACTAGCTTGAGGTGCTAGCGGGAGCAATCTCGTAGGGGTTCAAGTCCCCTTCTCCGCACCATATTTTCAGTAAGTTACAGACATCGGCCATCTGCAAAAGGTGGCCGAAACTGTTTTAGACCTCGTTTTAGACCTTGTACCTCTCAGGAACGCTCCCGACTGACGCCGACCGCTCGGGAACGGTTAAAGCCCGGTTGAGGCGGATCAACCCACAAAAGAAAAGGCCACTGACGGAGTCCCCCATCAGCGGCCCTCGACTTCTCAGGAATGGCCTACGCCACATTGCCTTTACGCATCAACTTTGGTTTTTTTGCACGCTTTTCCCGTTGCGCCTTCCACCAGCCATCCGCCTGACGACCGCTCTCTTTGATGTCGGCAGTGGGAATGATGTTGTAGCGCCTCAGCATCTCGTTCGTCTTGTGGCCGCTGATCATCATGGCCTTCGTTTCGGACCACCCCATCTTCTCAACCATGTTCCGTACCGCCGATCTTCGTAGGTCGTGGAACAACAGGTCTGGGTACTTCGCTGCGGTGACCGCAGCCTTCCATGAAAATCTGAAATCCTTGACCTGCTTGCCCGGTTCGTTGCGTCGTCCTCCACGACCACCTTTTAGCTTGTGAACGATGTCACAGTCGATGGGGTACCAGAAAAATACAAATTCACATTCTGGATACTTGCGGTCACGGAAGCTCTTTTGCCGCCGCAGCCACTCGTGCATGTCTCCGTAGAGAGGCGCAAAGACCGGGACGGGCTTTCCGTTTTCCTTACGATGGAACCGGATCAATCCCTCCTCGAAATCAACTTGATTCCACTTCAACCCGAGAAGTGCACCCCTGCGGTTGCCGATGTGATATCCGACGACGAACAGGCACTTCAATGAAATCGGGAGCTTTTCGAGAACCTTGTCGTAGTCGGCCAATTCTAAAAACCCATGCCGCACGTTGTCCACGCCCGATTTGGGGATAGTCGGAACGACGGGCACTCTCGTTCGTGGTTTCTTGTCATGCTCAAGATTCAGCGCCGCCTTCAGATAAGTGAAGTCGTGGTCAACGGTCGTGTCCGAAACGCCGTCGTTGGCGATGCGATCAGCCCGGTATCGCTCGAAGTCCTTGTCTCGCAGGCTCACGACTCTCTTGGCCCCGAAAAAAGGCTTTACGTGGGCCTCAACGCACCGTTCAATCACGTAGGCCGATGGCTTCTTCCTCAGCTTCAGGTGCTTCACATATTCGTCCAGGAGTTCACCACAAGTTACGCTCTCGACAGACGAGGTTGTCACGGTCCCGGTCGTCACAGCAGTGATGAATTGCTTCTTGGTCGTCATCGCCTCGCCCCATGCGTCATCCGCTGTCGGGAATCTCTCGATCGACCCGAGGCATTTCTTTTTCTTGCGTCGTTCCCCATCGACCGTGTACCCGTAGGTGAAGTACCAGTAGCCATTCGATTCGAAGAGAGACCCTTCTCCCTTGCGCTTCCGTTCTCCGGTCTTGCCACTTGCTTTCATAGTTCGCTCCGATTCTGCTCATTTTGTGCTCAATTGGTATTCTTCTGTACATAGGACTTTAGTTCCGCCACAGCGATTCCCTTCCGCCGCCCTCGCTTCACCGCCTTCAGGTGGCCCTTACGAACCATCTTGCGGATATGAAGGGAAAGGGTGGTCGGGTCCGCACCGTTCCAATGCCGTCGTGGACGAAGACTGCGATTGATGCATGGACAGCGGCGGCGGGATTCACGTCGGGACGACTGTTTCGGTCGGTGAACAAGGGTGACAATCTCGCCGGGGAGAGCATGACGGCTCAAAGCATCTTCGAGACGGTCAAGAAGTACGGCTCTGAAATTGGTATGAGCGAGATCGCCCCGCACGACCTTCGCAGAACCTTCGCAAAGCTGGCGCACAAGGGCCGTGCGGCGTTGGAGCAGATTCAACTTTCCCTCGGGCACGCCAGTATCCAAACTACAGAGCGTTACCTTGGAGTTCGTCAAGACCTGACGGATGCGCCCTGTGATCGGTTGGGATTGAAGCTGTCTGGATTTGGGGATTGAGGGTACACATGGACTCGTTCGACCTCGCCGATGTGCTTGCTCAGTACTCTCGTTCGGTGCGTCATTCGCTGATCTCGATTGAGAGCCTTCAGGATGTGACGGGAACGGACACGCAGAAAATCAATGCCTTGGCTCGGTCGGTGCGCCATGCCCATGCTGAGACGACGGCGTACATTGCTGCCTTGCTCCAAGCGAATGAACCGCCCCGGGTTTACCGGAGGCTCCAACGAATGAGAAGGTGGAGCCATGAAGAAAGAAGTAAAGAGATATTCGCCCGAGGTGCGGGAGCGTGCGGTGCGGATGGT
>JANXYJ010000139.1 GCA_025350105.1 Terriglobia bacterium
TGCCCCCACTCAACCGGCACCGAGTAATCGTTGGTGCTACCGAACGAATTCAGCAAACTCCAGACATAGGAAAGGTCGTACCCGCTAAGTACGAGAACCCAATCGAATTCGCCGAGACGCACAAACTGTGGATGGACACGAACCGCAAGCTTCGTGGCGAGTTGTCGCAAGAACCTTCTGAAGGGTCAAATGTGACGCGGCGTCTTCTGGCGCCCTACACCGATTGCGAGTTGCTAAACCAAGTCATTCCTGACTCGGCTCGTTTCTTCCCAGCCTATTGGCGAGTGATTCTTCCCGTTAGCCCGGAGGATGACTTTGGGATTCCGGAGGTCCTTACTCTCAGGATCCGGCCTGAAATCCCATTTAGTCTGCCGATTGGCAAAGAACTTGATGCCGTCCACCAAGGTATAACTCGCTGGAATGTGGAGTCGCAAAGGCTCGTTCATGTCCGATTTAGCAGAACTGTGGTAATTAGAGTGAGCCGTTGCCGCGCCGCCTAAACTGCAATAGGGCGATTTCGGGCGGAAATTTGTTTAGCGAAGCTGATACCGTGGCGAACAAGCTGAATCACCGAAGAGCAAAGATCCAGGCCGTGATACGCGTAAGTTCCGGCAATTTTCTGGAGATGTACGATTTCATGGTGTTTGGGTACTACGCGGCAGCCATCGGGCGCGCCTTCTTCCCCAAAGGCAGCGAGTTTGCTTCCCTGATGCTCTCGCTGGCAACCTTCGGCGTGGGATTTCTGATGCGGCCGTTGGGCGCACTGGTGTTGGGCGCGTACATCGACCGTGCCGGCCGGCGGAGAGGGTTGATTCTTACCTTGGCACTGATGTCCGTCGGAACTGTTTCGATTGCTTGTGTTCCAGGGTACGCCAGTATCGGTGTGCTAGCGCCCTTGCTGGTTGTCCTGGGCCGTTTAGTACAAGGATTTTCGGCCGGCGTGGAACTGGGCGGCGTGTCCGTCTACTTATCGGAAATCGCCACGCCGGGGCACAAAGGCTTTTATGTCAGCTGGCAGTCGGCCAGCCAGCAGTTGGCCGTCGTGTTTGCTGCCCTCATCGGAGTGGTGTTAAACAAGAACCTGTCTTCGCAACAAATGTCGGACTTTGGCTGGCGGATCCCACTGCTGATCGGATGCGGCATCCTGCCGTTCCTGTTCATGATCCGGCGGTCGCTTGCCGAAACCGAAGACTTTCTCGCGCGCCCGCGCCATCCCGAAATGCGGGAGATCTTCCACTCCCTGGCCGCGAATTGGCGGTTAGTAGTTTTGGGCACCATGCTGGTGACCATGACCACGGTCTCGTTTTATATGATCACGGCCTATACGCCCACGTTCGGTAGCCAGGTGTTGCACATTGCCACCGGCGAGACGCTAGCGGTAACGCTGTGCGTCGGGATCTCGAATTTCCTGTGGTTGCCGCTGATGGGCGCGCTGTCGGACCGTGTGGGCCGTACGCCGGTTCTGGTCACGTTTACGGCGCTGGCGTTGCTCACCGCCTATCCCGCGCTGGCTTGGCTGGTGAGCGCCCCATCCTTCGGCAGACTTCTGGGCGTGGAACTATGGCTTTCGTTCCTCTATGGTAGTTACAACGGAGCCATGGTCGTGTTCCTAACAGAGTTGATGCCCGCGCAGGTAAGGGCCACCGGATTCTCTCTCGCCTACAGCACCGCCACGGCGATCTTCGGTGGATTCACTCCGATGATCTGCACTTTCCTGATCGAAAAAACGAAAAACCCAGCCATGCCTGGCATCTGGCTATCGATGGCGGCAGCCCTGGGGCTAGCCTCGGCATGGATCACCAGGAATCGGCAACCTTCGCGTTCGGCCTTAAAACCCGTAGGTTCGGCGTTGGCGGAATCTAGCGGCTACGTGCGAGTTGAGGAGGGGTGAACTGTCGGGCTGAACAAGTCTGGTACACCACGTCCGGTACCCTACAATGTGAGCAACGGTGCAAGGATGCGCATCCTACTAGTTGAAGACCAGCACGACGCCGCGGAAATCCTGGTGAAGGGT
Source organism: Terriglobia bacterium (assembly GCA_025350105.1). Taxonomy (GTDB): domain Bacteria; phylum Acidobacteriota; class Terriglobia; order Bryobacterales; family Bryobacteraceae; genus Palsa-187. The sequence continues at coordinate 2,015 of JANXYJ010000139.1, forward strand.
TTGCGCGAGCAGGGTTATGCGGTGGATCACGCGGTGGACGGCGATGAAGCCGATTTCAAGGCTTCAGTGAATCCATACGATCTGGTGATTCTGGATGTCATGTTGCCCCGCAAAAGCGGATTCGATGTCTGCCGTGATTTGCGGGCCGCCGGTTCGGACGTTCCCATCCTGATCCTCACCGCACGCGACGGCGTCGAGGAGCGCATTCGTGGATTGGACCTGGGTGCGGACGACTACATGGTGAAGCCGTACGAGTATCCCGAACTGCTGGCGCGCGTGCGGGGCCTGCTGCGGCGAAGAACCGCACGGAGTCAGGAGGCGGTCTCCGTTGCCGACTTGTATATCGAGATCGCTACCCGGAAAGTACGGCGCGCTGGCAAGACCATCGAGCTGACCGCCAAGGAATTCGCCCTTCTGGAGTACCTGGCGCGGCGGCAAGGCGAGGTCGTCTCACGGCGGGATATTGCCAGCCAAGTGTGGGACGATTCCCACGACGCTTTCTCCAACCTCATTGAAATTTACTTGGGACGCTTGCGCAAGAAGATCGACTCGGGACATCCGGTAGCTCTCTTGCATACTCGCCGTGGCGCTGGCTACATTTTGGCCGCGCTCGGGACCAGTGAGCATGACGGCTAACGTCCTGCCGCGGCGCGCACAAACCGATCCGCAAGAAACCAGCCTGGCGCCGGTGGACCATTGGGCGACACCAAACCAAACGTAATTTGCGACTGCAGATTATTTTGGACGCCCGCGGCGGTGATCATTCCGTCTCGGGAGAAACCCGGCCGTGAATGCTCCAGGCTTTTGATGTAGATGTAGCGGTCGCCAACGATCGAGACCGGCAGCTGGGAGGCGATTTCCGCGGCGCTGTGACCCCGTATGTAGGTATTGGTCTTCACGATGGCGTTTACCATGGCCTGCACGCGACTGGGATGATCGCGCATCACGTCTTGGCGCGTCAGCAGTCCAGTGAACTGGTAAGGTCCGTCAAAGATCGCTTTCGTTTCTTCGGCGTTGGTCATATCCAACAGGATTGAGGCGGTACCGCTGAGCAGAAGCCGCGTGGTGGTGGGATCCGTGGTCAGCGCGGCGTCAATTCGTTTTTCCGAAATCGCCGCTATCAGGGAATCGCCGAAACCCACTGGAACGATCTGTACGTCGCGCAGCGAATAACCCGCCTTGCGGAGCACGCTGGCCGCCAGCACATGGGTACCCGCCCCCAGCGCCGTCACGCCAATGCGCCGTCCCTTCAAGTCCTGAATCGAGCGGATTTGCGAACGCAGGTCTTTACGCACTACTAACGTGACGCACGGCAAGTCGGTGAACGACGCCACCATGTAGATTTGTTGTCCGGACTCGCGCAGAATAACAGCGTGATCGATGGAGTTGCCCGAAAAATCAAACTCCCGGGACGTCAAGGCGCGCGCTGCCCCGGTGCCACCGTCGAAGTACTGGACTTTGACGTCTAAGCCTTCCTGGTCGAAATAGCCAAGCGCCAGCGCCAGATCGATCTGGAGGTAAACGATGTTACCGGGCAGCGAACCCATCGCCAGGTGGACTTTTTCTTTTTCGGCACCGCAGGCTGTGACGGCGCAGAGGGCCAGTGTCGCGGCCACGAAGGCGCGCGGCCACCATTCAGCAACCCTGATCCCAAATCCCATGACCCCTCATACTCGCACAGTTCGTCATTTTTTCCTGTCATTTTCTCCCGCGATCGCCGGAAATATCGCCCGGCCCTGGCCGGCCGGCCATCGCTGAGGTAGAATTCACACTGGGGTTGGCCAGTGCGTATATTGTTAGTCGAGGACGAAGCACAAGCGGCGGGTATGCTTGCCCTCGGGTTGCGCGAACAAGGCTATACCGTTGATGTGGCTCCCAGCGGAGAGCAGGCACTGGTGCAAGCTCGTGATACGCCTTACGATCTGGTCATTCTGGATTTGATTCTTCCGGGACGCGATGGGTTTACGGTTTGCCGTGAATTGCGCCAATCCGGCCAGAAAATGCGCATTTTGATGCTGACGGCGCGCGACGCCTTAGCCGACCGCGTTTTGGGTCTGGCCGATGGCGCCGACGATTACCTTACCAAACCATTCGAGTATGGAGAACTGCTGGCGCGCCTGCGGGCGCTGCTGCGGCGGGACGCCGTGGCGTATTTGGAGGAAATTCGCGTCGGCGATTTGAAACTGGACCTGCGCGCGCGCCACGTGCAACGCGGCGGCAAAACCATTGAGCTGAGCGCAAAGGAATATTCGGTGCTGGAATTCATGGCGCTGCGCGCTGGGGATCTGGTGACCCGCGAGGATCTGTCCGAACACGTCTGGGACGAAAGCTTCAACGCGTTTACCAATCTGGTGGAAGTGTATATGCTCCGTTTGCGGCGGAAAATCGACACCGGTTATCCGGTGAAGTTAATCCGCACCCGGCGCGGCGAAGGCTATGTGCTTTCGGCGGAAACATCGCTCTGATGTTTAACTCCGTCAGAGGCCGCCTCACCCTGTGGTACGTGGGTATTCTCACTCTGCTGCTCCTGACGTTTAGCGCCGGTGTCTACACCGTCTTGCGGCGTAACTTCATGGAAAGGGTGGACGGCGTCTTGCGTTCGGTAAGTGACGTGACGATTTCCAGCCTGGAACGGGAGCTAAGCGAGACGGGGATGGATGAGTTGGCTGCGCGCGATACCGTAAAGGCACTGCATGCACCCGATCACACCTTCGCGATTTTCGATGAAACGGGGGACCTGCTGGCGGAACGCCCGATGGGTGGGCAAACGCTTATTTCACAAGCGGATCTGCGGAGTGTGAAGGCCGGAGAGAGCCGGGTGTTTACCGTGCCCACGGGGGATGGTGGCGAGGTGCGCCGCGTGGTGGTGAATCGAGTTGCCCTGGCCCCCATGCAGCGCCAGTATCTGGTGGTGATCGGCCGCTCACTCACACCGCTGTTGGGGGAGTTGGCCGCCGATCGCGGGGTCTTGTTCGTGGCGGTGCCGATGGCCGCCTTGTTGGCGGGAATTGCCGGCTGGTTTTTGGCCCGTAAAAGCCTGGAGCCGGTACTGATAATGTCCGCGCAAGCCCATCGTATTGGCGTGGAAAACCTGGACGAGCGGATCGCTGTGCGGAATTCGCGTGACGAATTGGGCCAACTGGCCGCCACCTTCAACAATCTTCTATCGCGGCTGGCCAGCGCGTTTCAGTTGCAGAGACGATTTATGGCGGACGCCTCGCACGAATTACGCACACCAATTTCCGTGATCCGCACCACGGCCGCAGTCACGCTTTCGCGTGACCATCGTAGTGAACCGGAATACCGGAACGCCATGGGGATTGTCGACGCCCAGGCGCGCCGGCTCACGCGCATTGTGGAAGACATGTTGCGGCTGGCTCGCGCTGATTCCGGACATGCCTCGCTGCGCCAAAAACACTTTCACCTGGATGAAGCGCTGCTGGAAGCGGTTCAGGCCGCGGTGGTATTGGCCAGCGAGAAGGAAATCCGTATTGCCGTTGAGGATGTGGCCGAAGCGCCCTTCTACGGCGACGAGGACTTGCTCCGGCAAATGATGATGAACCTGCTGGACAATGCCGTGAAGTATACGCAGGCCCGCGGCGAGGTTCGGGTGGCGCTAACCGTCAACGATGCGTACTATACGATCCGTGTAGCAGACAATGGGCCCGGGATTCCGCTGGAAGCGCAGCCTCATATCTTCGAACGCTTTTACCGCGCTGCGCGGCTTGACCCTGAGGATGGCCAGAATCGGTTGGGGCCATCGGCGGTACGTGGGGCGGGCTCCGGATTGGGACTGGCCATCGCCCGTGGGATCGCGGAAATTCACGGCGGCACTCTGCGGCTAGAACGCTCCGGCGCCAGCGGTAGTCTATTTGTAACTGCCCTGCCCCGAGCGAGCAGCGTCACCGCATCCAAGGATGAACCCATACCAGCTTGAAAACTTGGCCCGCTTGATCGAGTCATTTGGTCCGCTTGTTTGATGGGTTTTCTGATGAATTGCTGAATGTTTTGTTTGAGTGCCGCAGTGTTGGCCGCCCTCGCGACCGTTCATTCTGGGTTTATGCAAAGCCTGTTAACATTCGGCCGGTATGAAACATTTTCTCGCCATAACGTTAGTCCTCGCCGGGGCCTGCGCCGCGCCGTTGGCGGCACAAACCACCGACGCGCCCCCCAAACCGAACACCCATGCCCAAAAGCTAGTAGAACGCACGATGGCTAAGCATCCGGACCTCGCCATTTTGGTTTTGCATTGTGGCGCGAACGATGCAGCCGACTACCCCATCATCGGCTCCAGCATCGGCCGTTACGGCAAGAAAGCCGATGAAGACGATTTGCGCGTGATTCACACTGGCAAACCCAATCTGGAAGTGAACGAAAAAGGGAATCACTTTGAAGTAGAGATGGCCATCCACGACAGCTCGAAACGGTTGCTGGGCGCGGTTGGTGTCGTATTCAACTACAAGGCCGGCGATGACAAGGAGGCGCTCCATAAGAAGGCCGAACTGGTGCGCGCCGAGATGGAAAAACAAATCAAGTCGCTGGCGCAGCTAACGCAACCGGAGTAGCCAGAGGAGCCTTTTTGCATGCAGCGTTTTTTCTATTTTGCGATGGGTTTGGCCCTGTTGGCAGCTCAACCTGGGAAAGCCGCGATCCTGGAACTGCTCCAGACCACGGATCTGCCCGGGATAGAAGGGGACCTGGACCACCTGGCGGTTGACAGCGCGGGGCAACGGCTGTTCGTGGCTGCGGAAGACAACGGAACCCTTCGCGTGATCGACCTGAAAACCGGCAAGTTGCAACGAACGGTAAAAGGGTTCATGAATCCACACAGTATTCTGTATTTGCCGGAGCAGTTGGAGCTGTATATCACCGATGGATCGAAAGCCGTTCAGGTTCTCGATAGCAATACTTTCGCGGTGAAGAAAACCATTGCCACTACCGCTGGCGCGGACTCTATCGCCGTTGATTCCAAGAATCACACAATGTTCACGATTACCGGCGGTAAAGACGTATCCATGGCGGCCTCCGCGGTGTCGGAAATCGACACCAAATCGGCCCGTTTGATTCGCGAACTCCCCATCAGCGCGGTGCACGTGGAAGCGATGGCGCTGGAGGAATCCGGCACACGGCTGTTCGTGAATGTAACCGACAAGAACTATCTGGCGGTGATCGACCGGGCGGCTGGCAAGACTACGGCCCAATGGCCCATTAAAGAGGCCAAACAGAATGCGCCGCTGGCTTTCGATGAGGCCCATCATCGGCTCTTCGTGGTGTGCCGCGACCCTGGAAAGCTAGTGGTCCTGGACAGCGCGAATGGTCGATCGGTCGTCAGTTTTCCAACCGGCGCGCGAGCCGACGAGGTGATCTTCGACAAAGTGCACCAGCGGATTTACGTCATAGCTGGCGAGGGAAAAATTTATCCTTACGGTGAAACCGACGCTGATCATTTTCAGCCGTTGCCGCCGGTCTCAAGCTCCGCTGGAGCAAAAACAGCCGTATTGTCGCCGGATGGTAGGCGGATGTATATATCGGTTTCACCCGGCGATGGCAAAACGGGAGCAAAGGTTTTGACGTTCGCCGTGAATTAAGAAGTTAGAGTTAGCGTCCACGCCGGACTGGAATGGCCGTGGCGAGTGCGATCCCCGTTTGATTACGAAAGGCAGCATACGAAATGAAGCCAAGTTGTCTCATTGAGGAACCGGTTAGGGCGTCCGTGCGAACTACGCAATCTGGCGCGCGCTTGGGGAAGCATGAAAGCTCCTGGGCGAAGTCTTTGGCGGTGGCTGCGTTGGTGTTCCTAGCGCTCAGCCCCCTGGCTGGTCCTTTGGCAAACGCGCAGGTAACTGGAGGAACAATTTCCGGCTTAGTTAAGGACTCGACAGGAGGCGGGGTTCCGGGTGCAAGCGTTGCCGTCAGGAATACGGGAACCGGAGACGTCCGAACCGTTACCACGAACGCGTCCGGATTCTACGTTGCCCCCAGTCTCCTCCCGGGAAGTTATGAAGTCGCTGCTACGGCGTCGGGATTCGGCAAAGTAGCACAAACTGATGTCACCTTAACCGTTGGCGCGCAAAGGGAACTGGACTTCACTTTGACCGTCGGCGCGACTTCTGAAACAGTTGAAGTTCGCGCCACCCAGCAGGATGTGCAGACGGCATCTTCTACGATCAGCGCTACCGTGGACTCTACAACGGTGAGGGAACTCCCTCTGAACGGGCGCGATTGGACTTCGCTGGCGACGCTGGAGCCCGGAGTGGTGAGCATCCCTAACCAGGCCACTACGGGTTTCAGCGCGAATAAGGGCAACCGCGGATTCGGCAATCAACTGAGCGACTCCGGCCATCGCGCCAATGAGAACTCCTATCGTGTCAATGGAATCTCGGTGAATGACTATTCCAATGCGGCGCCAGGCGGGGCCACCGGCGTAAACCTCGGCGTCGATGCGATCCACGAGTTCTCGGTTCTCACCACGGGCTACACCGCCGAGTACGGCCGCACGTCGGGCGCCGTGATCAACGCGATTACCAAGAGCGGGAGCAACCAATTCCATGGGACGGCGTTTGGCTTTGGCCGCGACAGTGCTTTCGACGCGAGAAACTTCTTCGACGGCGCAACCCTTCCGCCTTTTAGCCGTGAACAATTCGGCGTTTCGGCCGGGACACGAGTTGTGAAGGACAGAACGTTTATCTTTGGCGCCTATGAAGGCATACTTCAAGACGCGTCTTCCTCGGGCACCATTCGCGTGCCTGGCGCGGCATCGCGCGCGCTGGCGGTACCGGCGATTACACCCTATCTGGCGCTTTGGCCCGTGGCGCCGGCTGGCGCGCCGGAAGTAAACGGCATTCAAACAGTGAACGTAGTTGTGCCCAACGCCGCCAATGAGAATTACGTCACCACGCGGATCGATCACAAACTGTCTGATAAAGACAATCTGGCCTTCAGTTACTTTTTTGACTCCGGGCCGCAGAAACAGGGCGACCCATTGGGTAACGTAACACATCAGGTGTTTTCGCGCCGGCAAATGATCAGCGCCGAAGATACCCACATCTTTGGCAGCCAGTTCCTCAACACCTTCCGGGCGGGCTTCAGCCGGGTGAGCGGTAATATCAACACGCCGGTTGCTGGCGACGCCGTTTCCACCGACAAGACTCTGGCCATTGCGCCGGGAGCTCTAGCGCCACCGCAGATCCCGGTGTCTGGCCTCACTCCGGCGTTCGGCCTGGGCGGGTTCAATCAGTTTAGGCACGGCTGGAATTCGCTTCAGTTATATGACGACGCATTCTTAACACGTGGACAGCATTCCATCAAATTTGGCTTTGGTTTTGAGCGCATGCAATACAACGTTCTTGAGCAATTGAGTCCCAACGGCCGTATGAATTCCTACGGTAGCCTGACTGCTTTTCTTAACAACGCACCCAACAAACTGAACGCACTTGCACCGGGAGGCACGCACGAAGTAGGCTTCCGTGAAAGTCTGTTTGCCGGATATGTGCAGGACGACTGGCGCGCGCGCCCGAATCTGACGTTGAATATCGGCCTACGTTACGAGGCAACTACCCGGCCGACCAACGCGACCACCGTGCCAGGCTATACGGTGAATGGATATAGTGTTGCTACGGCCGGATTCCAGGAGATTATCAGCCTGGCAAACTGCACGCCCGGCACCACTGCGTGCGGCCCTGTTGGCTTGGATAGCCCCATTCAAAATAATCCCACCAAGGTCAATTTTGAACCGCGCATCGGCTTTGCCTGGGATCCTTTCGGGAACGGAAAGACCGCCATCCGCGGCGGATTCGCCATGTTCGACGTCCTGCCTTTACCCTATGAGTTCGCCCTAAACACATCCGCCACGGCGCCCTTCCAAATCGTTGGCGCCGACTCTAAGGCAACGCTGGGAACTGGCGTCATTGACCCCAATATTTCCTTCAACCCCCAGGCGGTGAGAAACCGGTTCATCGATGCTTATCCGAAACGAGCCGACGTGCTGAACTGGAATTTGAATGTCCAACGCGAATTGGCTCCCGGCTGGACGCTGCTTGCGGGATATGTCGGATCGCGATCCATCCACCTCTCCGCGGCGGCGGATGACATTAACCTGGTCCAACCCACTTTGGTGAGCGGTGTCGGGTATGTTTTCCCGTGCACCGGGGCTTCCTGTTCGAGCTCGCTGAGTGGAACCAGAATCAATTCCAACTGGGGTGGAGGGGCGGGCATCCGGCCGGTCCTTTTTGATGGGAGTTCAAACTACCGCGCGTTTCAATCGCAACTCAAGAAGTCGATGAGCCACGGCGTGCAAGTGCAGATGTCCTACACTTTCGGAAAATGCATGGATCATAGTTCGTCTCCCGTCACCGGTGACACGTACTTGAATTCCATTGCCGTTCCTCTCTTGATGGTGGGCAGCGCACGCGCCGGAGCGTGCGATTTCGATATCCGGCAAGTCTTCATTGGGAATTTCATCTGGCAGATCCCCTCGCTCAAATCTTCGTCAGTTCTCGGCAAAATCACAGGCGGATGGGAACTGGGCAGCATCGTGACCAGAATGACGGGCGCTCCGTTTACCGTCACCACCGGCAATGGCAACGATCCCTTAGGAACCGGGTTCAATGGCGATTTCTCCATGGATTTTGCGAACCTCATCGCCGGGTGCGACGCGATTCACGGTGGCGTCAACTACCTCAACACGTCGTGCTTTACGCCGCCGACGGCACCGTCGTCCCTTGCGCCTGCCAGCGCGGCCAATCCATTTGGCTGCGCCCCGAACTCGTTCCCGGCCTCCCCCGTGGCCGCCCCTTCCGGGCAACAGTTCTGCTCAAATGTTTTGGGGAATTCTGGACGCAACAGCCTATATGGACCGGGCCTCGTCACGTGGGATCTCTCGGTTTTCAGGAATATCCGCATTAAGCAGGTTTCCGAGGCTTTCAATATGCAGTTCCGCGCCGAGCTGTTTAACGTGCTGAACCATACAAATTTCCTGTCGCCCGGTTTCCTGAATAGTTTTGGCCAGGACAACTCCGTTTACAACTCGAATGGAAGCCTGCTGCCCACCGCGCTGAATCAGACCTCCACGGCGTCACGGCAGATTCAATTTGGGCTAAAGCTGGCGTGGTAAGGGGATCAGTCGTTACACGGTCCCAAGTTCTCGGTCGCCAGGTTCTTGTTAACTGCGGTTGGTCACGAAGTGATGCCCCAAAACGGTTGAGCCCAAAAGGAGGGCTTTGTAGATGCTACGAAATCGTCTGGTTCCGGCTGGTCTACTTGCCGCGTTGCTGATTTCGCATTCCGGAATGCTCCTTGCCCAAGTTGAGGGCGGGATGATCTCTGGAACTGTAAAGGACACCTCGAACGCGGTAATTGCAAAAGCGAGAGTAGCCATCGTCAATATCGAAACCCAGGTTACGCGAAATCTTGACGTAAACGCGCAAGGCTTTTACAGCGCTCCCAACCTGGTGCCGGGTAACTACTCCGTGAGCGCTTCGTCGCCGGGCTTCAAGATGGTCTCGCGGCCTGGCGTCACGCTGACAGTGGGAGGTTCGGTGATTGTCGATTTGGCACTGCCAGTCGGCGACACCAACGAGCGCGTGGAGGTAACCGCAACCGCCAGCGACGTGGAGCCCAGCAGCTCCAGTTTGGATTTCGCTGTAAACGCAACGACCGTTCGCGAACTGCCTTTGAATGGGCGGGATTGGACCTCACTCGCGCTTCTGCAACCCGGCGTGGGCACGGTCGACCAGAGTGCATTGGCGGTGAGCAATCAACGCGCCAACAGGGGCTTGGGTTCGCAGTTGAGTATTGGCGGAAACCGGCCGCAACAGAACAACTACCGGCTGGATGGGGTCACCATCAACGACTACTCGAACGGTGGTCCCGGAAGTATTTTGGGTGTCGTACTGGGTGTGGAATCAATTCAGGAATTCTCGGTGCTAACCAACAATGCGCCCGCCAATTACGGCCGCACCGGCGGCGGTGTGCTGAACGCGATTACGCGCTCTGGTACCAATCAATTCCACGGTTCCGCGTACGAATTTCTGCGCAACAACGACCTTGATGCGCGGAATTTTTTCGATCCAGCCACTGCCCCCGCATTCCGCAGAAACCAGTTTGGCGCCAGTGCCGGCGGACCCATTCAGCGCAATAAAACATTTATCTTCGGTGACTACGAAGGCGTGCGTCAAGCTTTGGGAACCACTCAGGTGAATACGGTGCCATCAGCTCCGGCGCGGACCGGGCAACTGGCTGCCGGAGCCGTGACGGTGGACCCGAAAGTGGTCCCCTACCTGGCGCTGTTTCCGCTTCCGAACGGCCCGATTTCCGGCGACACCGGAGTCTTTACGTTACCCGCCGCGTCCACTACCAAGGAGGACTTTTTCACCACGCGCGTGGACCACACGTTCTCCGAACGCGACACGCTCTTTGGTACCTACATGTTCGACGATGGCAATACGACATCTCCCGACGCCTTTAACAACAAACTGATTGCCACGCTATCGCGCCGCCAGGCGGCGGTTTTGGGTGAAACCCACATCTTCAGCCCCGCTTTCGCGAATACAGCGACCATCGGTTTCAGCCGCGTTGTATCCCAAGCACCAAAAACCTTGAGCGCGATTAACCCGGTAGCATCCGACGCCTCGCTAGGCTTTTTTGGCGGAAATCCGGTGGGGTTGATCAATGTGACCGGACTCACCAACTTCCCGGGAGGACTCGGGGCCGTTGGTGAATTCGATTTTCACTACAATTCCTACCAGATTTACGATGACGCGTTTCTGGTGAAAGGAACGCACAGCATGAAGTTCGGCACCTCCATCGAGAAAATTCAGGACAACGAACTTGGCAAATCGAATCCAACCGGCCAGTACATCTTCGGTTCGCTCGCGTCGTTTTTGACCAACAAGCCTTCGACGTTCAACGCTCCCATCGGTGGTGCCATCACGCCGCGCGGTATGCGGCAGGCCATTTTCGGCGCTTATTTTCTGGATGACTGGCGGGTCAAATCCAATTTAACCTTCAACCTTGGCTTGCGCTACGAACCGGCCAGCGTGCCGTCGGAGGTAAACGGCAAGCTCACTACGCTGGCTACTTTAACGTCGCCTACGCCTAATTTGGGCTCGCCGTATTTTGCAAACTCCACTAAGGGGAACTTCGAGCCTCGCGTCGGTTTCGCGTAGGATCCTTTCCGCGATGGCAAAACGTCAGTGCGCGGGGGCTTCGGCATCTACGATAACCTCCCTCTGCCTTATTTGTTCGAGCTTCCGTCGATTCTCTCCGCGCCCTTCTTCGTTTCCGGAAGCGTGACCGGCCCTACGCTGCCGCAAGGGTCTTTCCCCAACGGCGGATTCGCGCTGCTTTCCACCACCACCCTGCGCAACGCCTACATCGAGCAAAATCCAGCTCGCAGCTACGTGATGCAATGGAACTTCAATATCCAACGCCAAGTCTCAAAAGGCACCACCGTGCTGCTGGGTTATGCCGGATCGCGTGGGGTCCATCTGGCGAATTTCATTAACGATTTCAATATGGTGCTGCCTACCGCCACGCCGCAGGGATGGGTCTGGCCAGCCACGGCTGGCACCCGCATTAATCCAGCAGTCGGTCAAATCGCCGGGACACTCTGGAATGGAGACTCGTTCTATCACTCCCTGCAAGCACAGATTAACCGGCGTTTGCAAAAAGGCCTGCAGGTGGGAGCGAGCTACACCTGGGCCAAGAGCATCGATACTGGTTCATCGTCCATCGCCAGCGACACGTTCACCAACACGGTTCAGCCCCTCTTTTTCGATTCCAAAGATCATCGCGGACTCTCTGACTTCGACATGCGGCACAATTTCACCGCCAACTTCATCTGGGAGTTACCCAGCCCCAAGATGGGTTCAGCAGCCCTTCGCCTCTTGGTGGGCGGATGGCAATGGGGTGGGACCTTGCGCGCCGCCACCGGCACTCCTTTCACACCGCAAATTGGCGGCGACCCTTTGGGGATGGGATCGTCGTCGAATTTCGACCGGCCAGACGTAGTGCCGGGATGTGGATCGCCCACGAATTCGGGCGATCCCCGCCACTACATCAATGTCAATTGCTATGCCTTCCCCGCGCAGGTGAAACGTTTCGGCAATGCCGGACGCAATATCCTTCGCGGTCCCTCGCTTTTGAACCTCGATACTTCGCTGTTTAAGAACTTTAAGTTCTCGGAACGGATCCGCCTGCAATTTCGTTCGGAATTCTTTAACGTCCTGAACCACGCCAACTTCGCGCCGCCAGTGCAGAATCTGAGCTTGTTCGGTGCAAATGGCAGTCCCGTCTCCACCGCCGGGCTGATCACTAGTACACTGACCACTTCTCGCCAGATTCAATCCGGGTTGAAGTTGGTCTGGTAGTGGATTGCGTGCTGAAAAGCGGAAGGAACATGGCTGGAGCCGGAACGGAGGCGTTTCTGAAAAGGCCTCTTTCCAACTACAAGTATTGGCCGACCTGCGGATGAACTCTTCGTTTAGGGTGCCGTTGATCCCCTTCCAGCAGCGGCGACATTTCCTGGCGATGGCGTGTTTATTGGCGTTCCACAAACCTGCGGGATGGGCGGAAGCCGCGCTACTAGTAAGTTGTCCCGGTCATAACATTACCGACTCTGATCCGTCTGATCATCATGAGACGGAATCAGGCGGTGCTTGCGATCACAGACGAACAGCGGGGCGAGTTGAGTAAGTGGGCGCAGTCGCGCACTATGTCGGCAGGAGACGTTTTTCGCGCCCGGCTGATTTTGGCATTGGCCGAGGGAGAGAGAGCTATCGGCAAATTATGACGAGGTCGCAGACGACAGCACCCACGATCTCGCGCTGGAAGCAACGGTTTGAGCAAGACGGGATCGACGGGTTGGACCCGCGGCACAAGGGCAGCCAACCGCGTGTGGCCGATGCGGCGGTGCAAGCTCGCATCGCGCGCAAGACACAACAAAAGCCGGCTGACGGAAGCACGCATTGGTCGTGCCGCAAGATGGCGGCGGCGCTCGGGTTGAGCAAGTCCACGGTGCAGCGCGTGTGGGCACAGATGCGGTTGAAGCCGCATCGGCTGGATGGCTACATGGCCTCCAACGATCCACGCTTTGAAGAGAAAGCGGCCGACATCATCGGTCTATACATGAATCCGCCGCAGCAGGCTGCGGTGTTTTGCGTGGATGAGAAGACGGCGATTCAAGCCCTCGGCCAGCTCGATCCCGTGCTGCCGCTATCGCCCGGGCGCGCCGAACGGCATGGCTTTGAGTACTATCGTCACGGCACATTGTCGTTGTACGCAGCTCTGGACGTGAAGACCGGTCAGGTGCAAGGCATGACGGCGGGACGGCACACCAGCAAGGAGTTCATCGCTTTCCTCAAAGGCTTGGTGGCGCGTACCGGATGGGCCAAAGAGATCCATGTGGTGCTCGACAATCTCTCCGCGCACAAGACCAAGGAGGTCCGGCGCGTCAAAGGCGCAAAGACGATCGGTGTGCGAACCGGCAATTGGCTTTCGCTACGACAGGCTCAGTCGCTCTTGGGTGCGCCGGATCCGTCGACCTTGAAAGGACTACGCGACCGCGCTGTGCTTGCAGTTCTGCTCGGCTGCGGATTGCGCAGGTCGGAAGTGGCCTCGCTGACGTTCGCGCATATCCAACAACGCGATGGCCGCTGGTGCATCGTTGATTTGGTCGGAAAACATGGGCGCGTTCGTACGACGCCCATACCAACTTGGGTAAAAGTAATGATCGACTCGTGGACCATCGGCGCAGCAATTCAACAAGCGCGCGTCTTGCGCTCAGTCAGCCGGGATGGGCTCCTGCCAGGCGACATGACCGAGCGGGTGGTTTGGCAAATAGTGAAATCGTACGCCGAAACAATCGGTGTACCGGCACTCGCGCCTCACGACTTGCGGCGGACCTGCGCCAAACTCTGCCGCGCCGCTGGCGGGGAGCTGGAGCAGATCCAACTACTGCTTGGCCATGCCTCCGTTCAGACGACGGAGCGGTATTTAGGAACGAAGCAGAATTTAGTCCAAGCTCCCAATGATGCGATCCGGCTTTCATACTGCCAACCCTAAATCCAACTGCTTGCGGTAGATCAGTCGCAATAATGTCGCAAAACTCGGGAGCCTAGTCGGAGCCCGGCGGACTTGATTAGTGTAGCGGGGCCCACCGTCTCGCGTTTTAACTAAGCGTGTATTCTAGTTGAATACCTCGGTACCTCAGCAATTCCGCCGGTAGTGGCGGCGCTCCCAAGCTTGGTCCGGTGGACTTGGTTGGGCATCTGACAACCTTTTCAACGGAATTTCAGTTCCTTACGAGAACGAATAAGACGCTAGCTACAACGAATGTGAATGCCGACCAATAACCAAAATGCCGAGCAAATTGCCCGCGACCAGATTGATGCAAAACTGGCACAGGCGGGATGGCTGGTTCAAAGCAGGAACCTCATTGACTTTAACGCCGGTCGCGGCGTCGCCGTTCGAGAATACCAGACCGATGTCGGCCCCGCTGACTATGTTCTTTTCCTAGATAAGCGGGCCATCGGCGTCATTGAGGCGAAACCGAATGACTGGGGCCACAAAATCACAACAGTAGAAGACCAAGCTGCGGGCTATGCGGCCGCCACTCTCAAGTGGGTCAGCAACAAAGAGCCGCTGCCCTTTGTATACGAAAGCACCGGCGTCATCACTCGATTCACGGATGCCCGCGATCCCAAACCCCGTTCGCGTGAGGTGTTCACTTTTCACCGGCCAGAGACCATGGCAGAATGGCTGTCCAAGCCTAAATCTCTTCGTGCGCGTCTGCATGAAATCCCTAAGCTAGATCCAACTGACTTGCGCGATTGCCAAATCACAGCCATCCTAAACCTCGAAACCTCCTTCAAGGAAGATCGCCCGCGCGCGCTCGTCCAAATGGCAACCGGCTCCGGAAAAACATTCACCGCGATCACTTCCGTTTATCGTCTTCTAAAGCATGCGGATGCCAAGCGCATCCTGTTCCTGGTAGACACGAAAAACCTCGGCGAGCAAGCCGAACAGGAATTCATGTCGTACACTCCGAACGACGACAATCGGAAATTTACTGAGCTCTACAACGTTCAGCGCATCAAGGCACCCTTTATTGCCGGAAGCAGTCAGGTTTGCATCAGTACCATTCAGCGGATGTATTCGATCCTCAAGGACGAACCGCTCGACGAAGCTGCTGAAGAGGACAACCCGGCGGAACTCCTGGTGCGCCCCAAGAAGCCGCTCCCGGTTGTGTATAACGCCAAAATTCCCCCGGAGTTCTTCGACTTCATCATCATTGATGAGTGCCACCGTTCCATCTATAACCTTTGGCGCGATGTCATCGAATATTTTGACGCCTACCTGATCGGGCTTACAGCGACACCCGATAACCGGACCTACGGTTTCTTTCGTAAGAATGTAGTCAGTGAGTACCTGCACGAAAAGGCCGTGGCCGACGGCGTCAATGTGGGCAATGAAATCTACCTGATCGATACCGAGATCACCAGAAAAGGCGCGACGCTCAAGCTGGAGCAGCAGGTAGAAAAGCGCGAACGGCTTACTCGTCAAAAGCGGTGGGATCGTCAGGATCAAGATGAGCCTTATGCGCCAACGCAATTGGATCGGGCCGTGGTCAACCCGGACCAAATTCGCACAGTCGTGCGTGCCTTCCATGACAATTTGCCGCAGATCTTTCCAGGCCGGATTGAAGTGCCTAAGACGCTAATCTTCGCGAAGACCGACAGCCATGCGGACGACATCATTCAGATCGTTCGCGAGGAGTTCGGCGAAGGCAACGATTTCTGCAAGAAGATTACCTACCGGGCCGCTGAAGACCCCAAATCCGTCCTAGCCCAATTTCGTACGGGTTACAATCCACGCATCGCCGTAACCGTGGATATGATCGCCACTGGCACCGATGTGAAGCCCCTTGAATGCCTCCTCTTCATGCGCGACGTGAAAAGCGCTAACTATTTTGAGCAGATGAAGGGGCGCGGCACCCGTACACTGGACGCGGATAGCCTCAAGAAGGTGACCCCGTCGGCGAAAACGGCCAAGACCCACTACGTGATCGTGGACGCGGTGGGAGTTACCAAATCCTGCAAGACCGCAA
This sequence comes from Terriglobia bacterium, assembly GCA_025350105.1. Classification (GTDB taxonomy): domain Bacteria; phylum Acidobacteriota; class Terriglobia; order Bryobacterales; family Bryobacteraceae; genus Palsa-187. Next base: position 18,120 of record JANXYJ010000139.1, read on the forward strand.
GCCAGCCGCTCATCACCAAACCGGCCGTTCCGCTAAAAGACCTCGCCACCGGTGTGATGATGGGTATACGCGATGACGATACAATCACTTCGCTTGTAGGGCGCTTAGCGCGTCTGGAAAATCAGCTTGATGAAAAGGAAAAGGAACGGGTCAAGGTTGCGGCTGGGGGACAAGCGCTAGCCGACATTGTGCATCATTTGATTGACGCCATTGACGCGGATCGCATTGAAGAAGTGGCAACCACTGCTGCACAGGGCAAAGAGCCTACCGATCCCCAGCGGGATCAGGCTCGCGACAAGCTGATAGGCCAGGCGGCCGCGGTCTTCACCGGACCGCTCATCCAGCTTCTCGATGAGATCCGCCGCGACAAAGAACAGACGGTTGATCACGATAACCTGGATAGATTGTTGGCGGCGGAATGGTCCGGCGACGCGAGAGAAAATGCCCAGGCCATGGCCAGGGATTTCGCCGCTTACATGGAAGATCACCGCGATCAAATCGAAGCGCTGACCATCTTCTACAGCCAGCCTGCGCGGCGCTCTGAAGTCACCTACGCAATGATCAAGGCCGTGCTGGATGCCCTGAAGACCGACCGGCCCAAGCTCGCTCCTTTACGCGTTTGGCGCGCTTACGCACTGCTTGACGAATTTAGAGGAACCGATCCGTCGAACGAACTCACGGCGCTGGTGGCGTTGGTCCGGCGCGTTTGCGGCATCGACGCTAAGCTTGAGCCTTACGCCGATACCGTGCGCCGGAACTTTCAAAGCTGGATTTTAAAGCGTCACAGCGGCGCAGGTGAGAAATTTACGGGCGAGCAGTTAGACTGGTTGCACATGATCCGCGACCACATCACAGCGTCTATCCATCTTGATCGCGATGATCTTGACATGGCTCCCTTCAATGGAAGAGGCGGACTTGGGAAGATGTACCAGCTGTTCGGGGAGAACATGGATCCTGTGATTAAGGAATTGAATGAGGCTTTGGCCGCGTGAGGACGACTATTTTTTCGGACCTACCATATTCATGGAACCTGCCGAGCATATCTGACGTTGCCGAAGTCAATCCAAAATTGAACAAGTCCTCGATTCCCGACAATCTCCAAGTCTCATTTGTGGCAATGCCTGCCGTGGGCGCCGGCAGCGGGAGCATTGATTTGCAAGCAAACAGGGCCTTTGGGGAGGTCAAAAAAGGCTACACACCTTTCCAGGAGGGCGATGTGCTTTTCGCCAAGATTACCCCTTGCATGGAGAACGGGAAAATGGCGACCGTCCCGGCGTTGACGAATGGCATTGGCTTTGGCTCAAC
>JANXYJ010000175.1 GCA_025350105.1 Terriglobia bacterium
GCGTTGATTGACTTCAACGCCTCGCTCCCAACTGTTATCGGATCGAAAGACCCGGATGCCTTGAAAATCCCCGCCCGTAGGGCGGAATGCTGATAGCTAACGGAGAGCGGCTCCTCTCCATTTCACGCTGAACCAAGACAAAACAGTATTGGTATCCGGAGAAACGCCAGACCAAATAGGCGTCTACTTTAGATCGCAATACGGGTTAGGCTGCCGCGCCGCTGGTGGCTCATCCTAAACTCTCTTCCCCTTTACTCGTTACGCGAATTCGTCTCTGCGGACCCGCGGGGGTACTACCAGAAGACATTCTTGTAGGACAAACTCCCACCCCGTCCCAATTTGGCATAGAATACTCTCACGGGGACGGTAGGAATTTAGGTTACGGGGATTTGTGTCCGTCCTTTTGAGTCTGAATGTTCAGTCTGAAAGGAAAATCTATTTCTATGTTGCGACCACACCTGTACAAAATTGCAGCGCTTACGGCTTTGCTGTTTGCGGGAAACACTTTTGCACAAACCACTTTGTCGGCCATTCTTACCAATGGCCAGGAGAACCCACCCACCGTACCAACCATGGCTAGCGGCGGTGCCAGACCAGCTTCCTTTGGCACCGCAAGCTTTGTCATTAATGCGGCGCAGACGTCCATGACGTTCACCGCCACCATCACCAACATTGATTTCACCGGCCAGCAAACCGCGGACCCGAATGACGACCTGAAGAACGCGCACATCCATGCCTCCGCCACCGTCACCCCCACCACTAACGGACCCGTGGTCTGGGGCTTCTTTGGCGCACCCTATAATGACAACAATCCCAACGATGTGGTGATTATCCCCTTGATGTCCGTCACGCCGTTTGCTCCTCCTGCCGTGGGCGGAACCATCAGCGGTAAATGGGATGCGCCAGAAGGCAACGCCACTACCTTGGCCGCGCAGTTGCCGAATATTCTGGCCGGGCGCGCTTACATCAACTTCCATACCACGCAATTTGGCGGCGGCGAAATTCGCGGGAATCTGACGCTGGCCCCCAACATCACCACCAACAGCGGCCTTCCGCCGGCCACCTTGAACACCGCTTATACGCAAACGCTGGCGGCCAATGGCGGTGCCACGCCGTACACCTGGAGCGTGGTGTCCGGCACTTTGCCGGCCGGGCTGTCGCTCTCTAGCGATGGCGTGATTAGCGGAACTCCCACGGCAGCCGGAACGTCCACTTTTACTGTGAACGTCACGGGCTCGGCGGCATCCTTCGCCAGTAAGACGTTCAACTTAGCCGTCGTCCCGCCTTTGGATTTCACCAGCGCGCTGCGCGTGGCGCACGTTGTGGATGCCGCTGGCTTCGTAACCCAGTTTGCCATCGCCAATCTGGAGACCACCGCGGTAAACTTTCAATTCAAGTTCTGGGGCGATAGCGGAAATGTCATGAACTTTCCGATCCTAAACGGCACGCCGGGATCGCTGGCGGGAACGCTGGCCCCCGGCGCCACGGTGTTTGCGCAAACAGCCGGAACCTCCTCTCCCTTAGCGCAAGGGTGGGCCGAGGTTGCCAGTTCGGGACGCGTTTCCGTACTGGCCAACTATTTCAGAACCGGCGTTCCCAGCAACGCAGATTCTGAAGCATCGGTGCTGGGAACGCGTTCGGGCAACAGCATCCAGCTGCCCTTCGACAATACGCAGGGCTTTATCACTGGCGTGGCGCTCAGCAACACGAACGCCTTCCAAACGCTGGTGATCACCGTCACAGCGAGCGCGGAGGCCGGTGCGCCGTCCACCTCCACCACCATTTCGCTGCCGCCGCACGGACACACCTCCTTCCTGCTGACTTCGCAGTTGGCGGCAACGGCGGGCCAACGCGGTTCGTTGCGCTTTACTGCGAATTCGCCGGACATCGCGGCGGTGGGGTTGCGCTTCGGTCCCAGAAACTCCTTTACCTCGCTGGGCAGTTTCCAGTAAGGACCGATCCTTTTGCGGACGGGGATCTTCCGGTCTCCGTTCGCGTCTTCAAAATGGGAGGATTACATGAACCAGACCCGCACACTGTTCCTATTGCTGGCCGCTCTTTTCCACGGGCACACCGCACCAGCCCAAACACCCGCTAAAACACCCGAGAAAGCGCCTGAGAAAGCCCCGGCCAAAAAGCAGTACATCTTCCACGGCAAAGTGGAATCCATCGATAAAGTCGGCAACTATGTCAGCGCCAGTAACGAAAAGATTGAAGGCTGGATGGACGCTATGTCCATGGTTTACCCCGTCGACGACGTCTCCATCCTGGACACGCTGAAACCCGGCGACCAGATCACCGCGACTGTTTACGAAGGCGACTATTCGCTGCACCAGATCAAAGTGGTGGCGAAGGCCACGGGAACAGCGGAAACTAAAAAGTAACCGCCAACGCTATCGCGCGTAGAAGGGCGGGTTGCCGTTGCAACCTTGTGCCGAGACAAGGTCATGAGCGAAAACCGCAGGATTTGCGGCACCTGCCCGTGAAGTAGTGTTAGAACGTCAAGTAGCCTAAATACCAAGTGCGCCTTGCGCTGGCGCTGGTTACAATAGGAAGCTCCCCCGGCCATTTCGTGTGAGCTTTCATCTTGGAAAATCCGCCCGCCAACGCCGCCGTCGCCGTCATCGCGGAAAAGCCTTCCGTGGCTCGCGATATTGCGAAAGTTTTGGGCGCAACACAGAGGGGCAACGGCTACTTGCATGGCGGCGGATACATCGTCACCTGGGCCATTGGGCATCTGGTCTCGCTCGCGCAGCCGCATGAAATTCGGCCCGAATGGAAGCAGTGGCGGCGCTACCTGTTGCCGATGCTTCCCGAAGACTGGCCGCTGGTGGTCTACGAAAAAACCAAAGACCAGTTTTCCGTTGTTCGCCAGATTCTCAACTCACCGAAAGTAGGCCGCGTGGTGTGCGCCACTGATGCCGGACGTGAAGGCGAGTTGATCTTCCGCTACATCTACGACGCCGCGCAAACCGACAAGCCCGTGGAACGTTTGTGGATTTCTTCGCTTACCGCCGAAGCCATTCGCGCGGGGTTTGACGGGCTGAAAAACTCTCATGAATACGACGGCCTGGGCGACGCCGCCCGCGGACGCAGCCGGGCCGACTGGCTTGTCGGCATGAATCTTTCGCGCGCCTATTCATTGGCCTTTGACGAAGAGCTGTCGGTGGGCCGCGTACAAACCCCAACCCTCGCCATGATCGTCGAGCGCGAGTTGCTGGTGCGTGCGTTCGTCCCGGAAGAATACCGCGAAGTGGTGGCGACGTTTTCGCCCACCGAACTTGCGGACCGAAAGCCGCGACCGAGCTATCAGGGAATTTGGTTCAGAGCGGTTACGAAAGACTTACCGTTGGAACAAGCCAAGCGTTTACCGCCGAACACAGAGGAGGCGAAAGACATTGCCGCTCGCGCCAAATCCGGCCGGGCGCGCATTGAGTCCATTCAAGCCGAAACCAAACGCATGGTCCCGCCCGGTCTGTACGATTTGACCGAACTGCAGCGCCATGCCAATCGCCTGTATGGATTTAGCGCCCAAAAAACACTAGAACTGGCCCAGGCATTGTACGAAACGCACAAGCTGCTCAGCTACCCGCGTACCGATAGCCGTCACCTTTCGCAAGCTGTGGCGAAGACGTTACCGCAAGTCGCCGCCGCCGTCGCGCCTCCATATCGCGACTTCATCGCGCCCGGCACAGGTGCTCGGCCACTGGGCCCGCGCTATATCGACGATGCCAAGATCACCGATCACCACGCCATCATCCCCACTGCCGTCGCGGCCGCGAATGCACGATTGACCGAAGAGGAGAAACGCGTATACGACTTAGTCTGCCGGCGATTGCTTGCCGCCTGGCACCAGGACTATGTGACTGAGGTGACCACCGTCATCACACGGATTACCACCGCGATGACAAACGCTGAAGTGATCGATCGCTACCATTCCACCGGCACCATTGTCCGCGATATGGGCTGGAAAGTTTTGGACATCGTCGTCAATAAAAAGAAAGGCAAGAGCGACGACGACGGCCAAACCCTGCCTCCGGAGCTAAAAGCAGAACAGCCGCAAGATGTTTTGGACGCTGAATCGATCCTCAAGAAAACCCGGCCTCCTAAGCGATTGACCGACGCGACTCTGCTCACCGCCATGCAGACCGCCGGCAAAACGCTGGACGAAAAAGAACTCTCCGATGCGATGAAAGAAACCGGCCTGGGCACGCCGGCAACGCGCGCGGGCATCATCGAAGTTCTGCTCACGCGCGGCTACATTCAGCGTCAGGCGAAAAATCTGGAAGCGACGGAGAAGGGCATTCATCTGATTGAGGTGGTGCACCCCGAAGTAAAAAGTCCCATGATGACCGGCCAGTGGGAAGCGTACTTGAAACGCATTGAGCGCGGCGAAGCGCAGTTGCCGCAGTTCGTGAAGGGCATTGAAGACTACGTTCGCCAAGTGGTGGGCAAGGTGGCCGAAGTGCCAACCCCAACCAGAGACCCCATGGCGAACAAGGCGCGGGCCAATGGTGCGAAGCCGGCAATTGCCAATAACCATATCGCGCCGCAGCCAGCAGCCCCGTCGCACGAAGGCGACCGAAATTGGGTGGGTAACAAATGGGTGGGCGGCCAGCACGATTTGCCCGCGCTGTTGCAATCCGCGTTTGGATTTCCGGCGTTCCGCAAAAGTCAGGAAGAGGTTTGCAAAGCCGTTGTCGACGGCCGCGATGTTCTCCTGGTCATGCCCACCGGCGCGGGAAAAAGTTTGTGCTATCAACTCCCTGGCTTGGCGCTGGGCGGCACCACGCTCGTCATCAGCCCCTTGATCGCCTTGATGGAAGATCAAGTGGCCAAGCTGAAACAACTCGGCTTTGCGGTGGAGCGCATTCATTCCGGCCGCGAGCGCGCCGAATCCCGCCAGGCCTGCATCGATTATCTGCAGGGTAATTTGCAGTTTTTGTTTATCGCCCCGGAGCGTCTCCGCGTGCCCGGCTTTCCGGAAATGTTGGCCAAACGCAAGCCCGCGCTGGTGGCGGTGGATGAGGCGCATTGCATCTCGCAATGGGGCCACGATTTTCGTCCGGACTATCGCACGCTCGGCCAATACCTGCCGTCCTTGCGTCCCGCGCCGGTGATTGCGCTTACCGCCACCGCCACGCCGGTGGTGCAAAACGACATCGCCGAGCAGTTGAATCTGGGCGCGAAGGGGCGCTTCATTCAAGGCTTTCGGCGTGACAATCTGGCGATTGAAGTAGTGGAGGCCGCTCCCAATCAGCGCGTGGATCTGGTGCGCGATTTGCTGCAGGACAAAGCCCGCCGCCCTGCCATCGTCTACGCACCTACACGCAAAAAGGCCGACGAATTCGCCGCGGATTTGACGCGCGAATTCCCCACCGCCGCCTATCACGCAGGCTTGGCCGCGGGCGTTCGTCAGCGCGTGCAGGCGTCGTTCATCGAAGGCAAACTGGACGTGATCGTCGCCACCATCGCCTTTGGCATGGGCATCGACAAAGCCGACGTCCGCACCGTGATTCACACCGCATTGCCGTCGAGCGTTGAAAGCTACTACCAGGAAATCGGCCGCGCCGGGCGCGATGGCTTACCCTCGCGCGCCGTGCTGATGCATTCCTACGCGGACCGCCACACCCACGACTATTTTCACGAACGCGACTACCCGGACATCAAATTACTGGAACAAATCTTCGCAGCGCTACGCGACGAGTCGCAAACAAAGGACGATCTGCAAAAGCGCCTGAAGATAGACCCGGAGACTTTCGACAAGGCTCTCGAAAAACTCTGGATTCACGGCGGCGCGGTGGTCGACTTTGCGGAAAATGTCACCCGCGGCATCGAAACCTGGCGCGAACCCTATAAAGTGCAAATCGGCCAGCGCCTGACGCAACTGCAAAGCATGCTGCGCTTCACCGACGAAAGCCAATGCCGCATGAGCGCCCTGGTAGCCCACTTTGGCGACATCGCCGGCGCCAAACAGGCGTGCGGCATCTGCGACTTCTGCGCGCCAGAACAATGTGAAGCGCAGGTGTTTCGCAAACCGACGGCCAAGGAACAGTCCATCGTCAAACCATTGATGATGGCCCTGCGTAAAGCGGATGGCCGCTCCACCGGCAAACTTCATGCCGAGTTTGGCGGATCGCTTGATCGCGATACCTTCGAACAATTGCTGAACGCGGTCGCGCGCACTGGCTTGATCGAAATCAGCGAGGCCACCTTCACCGCCGAGGGCCGCGAAATTGTTTACCGCAAAGTGCTGGTGACACACGCTGGCGATGAAGTGGGAGCGGAAGACACTTTGGATCTACTGATCAAAGAACGCTCGGCCAAAAAGACGGGCAAAAAGTCCAAAGGCAAAAAGTCGCACAAAACCGCGGCCAGGAAATCTACCGCCGAACACCCACGCACCCTGGCCCTGAAGCAGTGGCGCCTGGCGGAAGCCAAAAAGACCGGCGTGCCCGCGTTCCGCATTTTCTCCGACAAAGTCTTGGCCGCCATTGTCGACGCCGAACCTTTCGACACTGACGATCTGGTGGCGGTGCCGGGCGTCAGCCCTCGCATGGCCACAAAATACGGCGCGGCGATCTTGAAGCTGATGGCGCACTAAACTGGTCGCGCGCCACGGGAGCCAACTTCATGTTCCTGCTTCGCAAGCCTGCCACAGCATCGGCTTTCGATTCAGATGGGCGCCTGGCCCTGGTATTTGGCCATCGCTGGCGCAGCGGGATTGATTTGTTCTGGCTGCGGTCGCTGTGCGGCCCAGTACTCGCCGCGACTAGAAACCGCCCGCCTTTGCTATCATAAGAACCGAAGGAGGGCAACTGATGGGACCAATCGGCATGCAAGAAATGATCGTGATTTTTCTCGTGGCCCTCGTTCTGTTCGGACCCAAAAAACTGCCCGAACTTGGCAAAAACCTGGCCAAGGGGCTCGCGGAATTCAAAAAGGCGCAAAGCGAATTAAAGGCGACCTTTGACCGCGAAATGCACAACCTGGAGCGCGAAACCGCTTCCGCCCGCGATGCCATGACTCAAAGTGCGAATGAAATCGCCAGCTACTCGCACGTAGATGACAGCGGCAGTTCGAACAGCACGTATCACGAACAGTTATTAGAGACGGCGCACTCCGCCGCCGCACACGAAGTTTCTGAACTCCCCACCGTAAGCGCTTCGGAAGTTTCAAGCGCCGAATCACACGCTGAACCTGCCAGTTTACAAGACAGCCTGCACTCTGCAACCGGAACGCCAGTTTTAACTCCCACCGAAGGTACGGTTTCGCGGGGTAGTATCAAACCCGCCGCCATCGAAGCCAACCCTTTGCCGGAGTTTGGCCACGTTTCCGAGCCGGGCACCCGGCCGGAATCCAGTTCAGAACTGCCTAGCTTGGTTTGAAGAAGCTTGCTTTAATCAGCGTCGTTTTTTGGCTTAACGCATACCAACTATGGATACGCCGCACGGGGAAACGCCCGGTACTGAAGACTTGTCTGTCGTTCCCACAAGTGTTCCCACAAGCTTAGTGCCGGCAACCACAGCATCATCGGGCGGGGACTTCAACGGTCTCCCGCCCGCCCCCTTGCGTCCGTCCCAAGCTCCTCTCGAACCAGATCCTGAGGAGTACGAAGACTCCAACATGCTGCGCATGACCTTCCTGGAGCACCTGGAAGAAATGCGCAGCCGCATCATTAAAGCCCTGTACGGTTTCGGCGTGGCGTTTCTCATCTGCGTTGTCTTCGCCGATCAGCTTTGGAAAATCGTCAGCGCGCCCGCCCTGGACGCTTTGCATAAGATCGGCGCCAACCCCGCGGCGCTGGTGATCAACGAACCCATGGAAGGGTTCTCTATCATCTGGGTGCAGGTGCCCTTGGTGATTTCGCTCTTCGTCGCCTCGCCCTGGCTGCTGTATCAGGTGTGGGCCTTCATCGCGCCAGGCCTGTATAAACACGAACGCAAATGGGCCATTCCATTTGTCGCCAGCACCGCCGGCTTGTTCATCTTGGGCGGATGCTTTGCTTATTTCGTTGCGTTTCGCTTCGGTTTGGCTTTCCTGTTGGGCTTGGGCCTGGGTGGCGGCGTCATCCCGCTGGTCACCATCACGCACTACTTTGATTTATTCGTGAACGTGATGCTGGGCGTAGCGCTGGTATTTGAATTGCCGGTGGTCATCTTCTTCTTAACCCTTTTGCGTATCGCTTCGCCAAGTTTCCTGATGGCCCACTCGCGCTACGCGATTCTGGGCATCGTCATCCTGGCCGCCATCATCACGCCCACGCCGGACTTCTTCAACCTGATGCTCTTCGCCGTTCCCATGTGCATGCTGTTTTTCGTCGGCGTGTTCGCCAGCTACTTGCTGGTGCTAAAACGCGAAGGCAAAAAATTTCCCTGGGCAGCTGTCCTCGCCATCACCCTCGCATGCCTGTTGGTCCTCGGCGGAATCACTTATGGAGTGCTGCTGAAATTGCACTATCATCCAGTGGGTCACTGGCCGTTCATGGTGAAGTAGGGCTGCTCCGGTCGCCACACCGGAGCCAGCACTCAGCCATTGGCCAAACCTAATTCGATCCGCTCGCTTCGCGCTTCACCGGCTTCCCGTAAACCTCGATCCACGCCACATCCGAATACCCGCCCGGCCCATGCCCGCTCCCCGGCGTCAGATCCGCATACCCAATCGCATCCACCTTGCTCAGGTCCACTTTCTCCAGCAGAACCCCCTTGGTTTGCACCTTCGGCATGTCCAGCTTTAACCAGCGCACTTCCGCTAAATAGAATTCGCTTTCGTGATACTCATAGACGTTCGCATCCACATGGTCCCCAATCAGCCACGTCCCGTCGGCCAATTTCACCACCGGGCGAACCTCGTGAAACCCTGACGTCTTGGTGTACCAGCGGATTCGCGCCTTGCCCGTCAGGTCTACATAACTGTCTTTGTGATTCAACGTCAGCACGCAAGACGACAAGCAGCTTCCCGACCAGATATGCGCCACATTGCCTTCCGTGGTCACTCCGAAATCACCATAGGTTTTCAGTTGCAGGTCCGGGTTGGTCACAAATGCCTGGGTCACCGGCACGTTCCCGGGCCCGTCCTTCCACGTCTCTTTGAAAAACAGCGGCGGCGGTAGGGCGGGTGCCGGACCCTTACTGCGCTCAGCCGGTTGCTGCGCAAACGCGCTGCCCACCATCACAACCGCAATCAAGAACTCTTTCATTGGTAGTCTCATGAAGGACCTCCACTCTGGTATACACCATATGGGCCGTCCCGTAATGCGGTGATGGATCACCCGCAGCGTTATCATGAAGCTTGTGAAAAGTCTGGGCGGTGATCCCGAAACGCAGCCGCACGTTCCCACGCACCTCACTTTGCACCGCTCCGTTCTTTGGACCGCTCTCAGCATCGCCTGTTTCTTTCTGGTGGATGCCGTCGTCTTTCGCTCCGGCTGGTACCTCCCATTCCTGGCACCCAATTCTTCCGCCGGCCAGCTGGAAATCCACCTCCGCCTGGTGACAGACGCCGCCAAAGCCAGCAGCCGCCCACAAGTTCTGGTTATCGGCGACTCCCGGATCGCCGAAGGCTTTTCTGCACGCAAGGCCGAAGCCGCCATCCACAATCAATCCCAATTCAGCCAACTCCAATTCAGTAACGCCGCCGTCAGCGGCATGACGCCGCGCTCCTGGTTCTACTTCCTCCGCGATGCCGACCCCACTGCCCGCCGCTTTGCCGCCATCGTCCTTCCCATCGACGGCTACGCCGACCAGGACCGCCCGGAAGACCTCAGCGCCCGCATCACCGATTTGAACTATGTCATCGGCCGGTTGCGCCTCACCGATTGCGCGCCTTTTGCGGCATCCATTTCCCTGGCATCCATTCCCGATCGCAGCCTGCGCACGCAAGTCTTTGGCGGCTGCGTATTGAAGGGAATTACGCTCCGCCAGGACGTCAAAGATTTTTTCGCTCAGCCTCGTTCCCGCATCCGATCCGCGCTGGCCTGGCGGCAAAATGGAGCCACCTGGTTGAACGCCTACGCTGGCAAGCCCGAAAACCTGGTGGGGCTCAGCGCCGATTGGCAAACCCGGCAAGTGAATTTCCCGCCCGGACTCACCGCCCCCCAGCAATCCAGCATTATGGAGACCGTAATGCCGGCCATCGTTCCGCAAACCGGAACCCTAACCAGTTACCGCCAGAAATGGTTGGGCGCGATTCTCAATCGTTATAAAGCTTCGCCCACCCGCATCATTTTTATCGAAATCCCCCGCGCCCCTCTGGCCAAACCGGAGAGCGGCATTTCCACTACAGCGCCCGCAACTTTTATTGACTCCGTGCGAAACCGCCCCGGCGTCACCGTCCTGCCCGCGAATACTTTTCGTGATCTGGAACGCCCGGACCTTTTCGCCGACGGCCTGCATTTAAACAGCGCCGGGCAGCCCATTTTTTCTGAGCGGCTTGCCCGCAAAGTTGCCGGCGTCCTGTTGGGCGGTTCCTGACATGCTGTTCACCACGCTCCCGTTTCTGGCTTTTCTTGTCACTGTCCTGATTTTGTTCTACGCGTTTCCGCGCCCGGCCCGCCGCTATCTTCTTCTCGCCGCCAGTCTGTTCTTCTACGCGGCCTGGAATGCTAAATATCTGGTGCTGCTCATCGGGCTGATCAGCATCGATTATTTTGCTGCAAGGTGGATCCGGCATCGCCAAGGTTGGCACCGGCGCATGGCGCTGATCGTCAGCGTCATCGCCAACCTCGGCTTGCTGGGCTGGTTCAAGTACGCCAACCTCCTCCGCGAAACCTGGCTGCACCTCGCTCATCCCTCAGTGCCTGTGCAACCGCTGGACATCCTGTTGCCGCTGGGCATCAGCTTTCACACTTTTCAAAGCATTTCCTACGTAATCGATGTCTATCGCGGCCAGCAGCCCGTCATCACCAGCTATATCGATTACGCCTTGTTCGTGGCGTTTTTCCCGCAACTGGTTGCAGGCCCCATCGTCCGTGCCCGTGAGTTCTTCCTCGACTATTTCAACTGGCGGCCACCCACCGGCGAGGAATGGCAGCGGGGCATCGCCACGATCCTGATCGGCTATCTGAAAAAATTGATCCTGGCTGATCAGTTCGCCCTCGTCGCCGATGGTTACTTCAATCAGCCCGGCACGCTTCCCGGCTTCATCACCGCATGGACCGGCACCATTTCTTTTGCGTTACAGATCTTCTTCGATTTTTCGGGTTATACCGACATCGCCATCGGCACGGCGTTACTTTTCGGCTTTCATTTCCCCGAAAATTTTCGCCGGCCCTACCTTGCCGCCAGTGTTACGGAATTCTGGCGGCGTTGGCATCTCACCCTCTCCGGTTGGCTTCGCGATTATGTTTACATTGCACTCGGCGGCAATCGCCGGAGCGGCCTTCGCACGTACGCGAACCTGCTTCTCACCATGTTGCTGGGCGGCTTGTGGCACGGTGCCAGTTGGAACTTCGTCATCTGGGGCGGCTATCACGGCTTGGCTCTGGCCCTGGAGCGAAAACTGTTGGGCCGCGAAGAACGCACCGGCCTCATCCGCATCCCGTTAGCGATTCTTACGTTCCTCATCGTTTGCGTGGGCTGGGTCTTCTTTCGCGCCAAAACCCTGGCGTCGTCGCTGTATGTGATCGGCCAAATGTTCTCTGCCCGGCGTGGCCACTCGCTCCTAACTGCGATGCAGTGGCGCATCGTGTTTGTGGTCTTGGCAGTGGCGCTGATTGAAGAATATTACGAAGGACTCACCCGCCTTATCCTTGCGCCCGGCTGGGTTCGGACGGTGGCCTTTGTCTTGGCCCTCTGGGCCATCGTACTTTTCAGGGCCAGCGACCAAGCCATCCCCTTTGTCTACTTTCAGTTTTAGTTCCCGTAATTCCGGACCACCGCCTGGGAATCTACTCCTGCAATATTTCAAACCGAGGTGTTTGGGTGCTAGCCACCGCTTGCGTCCGCCCATCGTACACTTTTGGACGTCGCCATCTTCATCGTCTTCGTTGGCCGAACGGCGCTGTATCATCCGTATCCGCCCGTGGCAAAGAAGACGCCATCAGCAAGCTCGATGAATGGGATATTGATCGCGAGGGCCCGTCCCATTGAGCGTTCCTCTTTTCGGCTCTTATCGAGGCGAGTGGGGGTAGCCCTACCAGCAACAGATGGCTTCGTCGGCGGCGCTGGCGAATCGCAGGGGGCGGTGGATCTACTGAAAAATCATCGGGTGACGGCCAGCTTGCCAGCCAGGAGATTGTCAGTGCGCATGATCAAAGAAGTTCTTCGATTGAGATTTGAACTGGGCCTGGGGCTGCGGGCGATTCGCCTCGTCCATAACGCTCACCGCATTGAAATGCGTGGCGATTCGATGAGGAAAAACAAAAGCAAGGCCGCGGGATGATGTCAGCACGGGTTTTCTCGACGATTTGCATCCTGCTGAACCTAGGGTGAATCATATTCTCTAGGTGAAACACAACAGCACCAACACCGACAAAGGCCGGTTCCGAATCAAAGACTGGCTACTCTATCCCGGTCTCGGTTGCGCGATCATACTGGTACTGCATTTCGCCACCGGCCTCGGATGGGGACTCTCTGCGTTCGCTATTCTCGTTGGCTGGCCTCTTGTTGGCACTCTGGTCACGGCTGACGATGACCTGCCCGGTGGCTGGAGTAATCCCGATGGGACCATACCCCCTCCGTGGCGCACGGCTGCAGCTTGGGCACAGCTTTTGGTGGGCTTCGCGATATCTTCCTTTGTTGCTGCCTTAGACACTGGTCTGCGAACGAGCGTAGGAGCCGGGTTTGCGGTTGCTGGGCTCGTTGCCAGCGCTCTTGCTTTTTTGCTTCTTCGTCGCAGCCAGCACTGATCTAATCCTCGGTCACCTCAGAGATCTTATCGCGCTCTGGGTCAATTCAGCGCTGAGGCGGGGCAAGGAAATCGCAGGGGGCGGTGGATCTACTGAAAAATCATCGGGTGACGGGGCGGAAACAAGGAGGGCGATTGAAGGATTGGGATTTGGCGACTTTGGCCAAGCGATGCCCGGGAGTACCGCCCACCGATTTGGAACTATTTGCCTAAGTCCTATATTTTGAGTGGTGAGCGCGGTAGGAATCGAACCTAAAACCTACTGATTAAGAGGGACACTCCCCAAAATCTCCAGAGTGATAACTTGTCTTTAATCAGTTAGTTGTCGGACCGACCTTGAGACTCGTGTGGTAGCAAAAACGCATGATTCTGATGAGATTGCTATCACGTCTGCTACCACAGATTTGACCCGCAAGAATCCAAACAACCCATCAACGTGCATAGTGACTACTTCTCCCAGCGCCGGCCGCGGGAGTTCATAATTGTCGGCGATCCCACTCAAGAACGAGCCCGCCTATTTGGTGGAACAAACTGCTCAAGTGGTGGAAGCCTTATCCGTTTCGGGTGTGTAAGCAGCCTCCAGAAGCGCCGACGAGAGATAAAGGCAAAGGCCGACAACATCGCCGCCGCAATCGCCAAGGCTGGCCCGCTCGAAAGTCTACTCGGGCAGCTATCGAACCTGGAACGGGAAATCAGCCAGATCGACGAGCGACTCAACGAACTGAACAATCCGCTGGACCTCGCTGCTACGGTCGACGAAGTTCGCCGTTTTGTGAAAACCAAGATGGAGGACCTGAAGGCCGTACTCCGCTCCGATGCCATCACTGCCAGGGAAGTTCTCTCCCGCCACATCCAGCGCCTAGTGCTTACACCAACGGAAACGCCGGAGGGCCCCGTTTACGGAGCCTCCGGCGATGTTGACCTATTCGGTTATGAAAAAGATTTAGTGCTGATGGTGGCCAGGGACGGAATCGGTCCCCCTACCGGCATTGCAAACGCGTAAGTTACTGTTTCTGCGTTGTGCCAGATATGCTAGAACGTCCAGTTCAGCAAGGGTGTGGCACACTTTTGGCACACTTCGCGTTTCGGCTTAT
>JANXYJ010000188.1 GCA_025350105.1 Terriglobia bacterium
GTCATCATGAAGTCCACCGTGCACGGCTTGGTTCCCATCGACACCGCGCCGGCCATCGTCAACGAAATCATTTTAATCGGTTCGCGCTGCGGACGCTTTGCACCCGCGCTGCGGCTTCTGCAACTCCACAAAGTGAGCGTCGCCAACTTCATTTCCGAAAAATTCGCGCTAGATCAAGCACCACAAGCATTTGCAAAGGCCGCCGCCAAAGGTATCCTGAAAGTGATTCTGCGGCCACCGGCATAACCCATAAAAAGTGACGAAATATTCATTCTATTGCGATATACTGGCCCTGAATCGAGGTTCTACTCTCATGAAACTTTTCTTCTTATCGCTGATTATGGCCGTCAATCTGGCAGCCCAAGGCACCGTCGATATTATCGCCGCCTACTTCGGCATGAACGATCGCTTTGCCGACGTCTCCAACCAGGTGCGCAATCTGGCGCAGAACGGGCAGTACAACAATAACAATCGCGGGCAATACAACACCGGCGGCTTTCCCGTCAATCTAAGCACCATGGGAATTGATCCTGCTCCCAATGTCCCCAAAGTTCTTCGCGTGTATTACCGCTACAATGGCCAGTTCGCCCAAGGCGAATGGCGTGAAAACGAAACGGCCCAATTGAACGGACAAAATATGCAAACCGGCATACAGGGCGGCGTCCCCGGCAGTTTGCGCGGCATCTTCACCGGCAATCGCAACACTTCGCAATTGCAAATTACGCGCGCGGTCTATGGCGCCGGAAATCAAATTGCGGATGTCACCGCGCAACTAAACAGCCGCGTCATCAACAACCGTCTGGACTACGAAGTCACCAACGCAAACGCCGGCGGCGACCCGGCTTACAACACACCCAAGACTTTGCAGGTCAGCTACACCTGGCAAGGCCGCCCGTATAGCATTCAGCTACCCGAAGGCCAATGGTTGCGCCTGCCCGATATGGCTGGTCAAGTTGCGCCCGTAGCCGCGCTGCGGATTATCAGCGCGCAATATGGACTGGGCAACCGGACGATGGACGTCACCAACCTGCTGAACTCCCGCGTCACCGGTGACCGGCTGACGATGCAGGTAAACAATAACACTATGGGCGGCGATCCCGACAAGGGCGGCGACAAGCAACTCTATGTAATCTACGAAGTCAACGGCCAACGCAGAGAAGCGCGCGTAAACGAAGATCAGCAGTTGACCATTCCTTAGGCGCTATACAAGAGCGCGGTTCCTATGCCGCGCCCGTGCCACACTTAGTTCAACCCGAACGTCGCCACAATCCACCCCGCAATCCCGATGAAGCTGCCGAAAGGCAGCTCATAGGTGGAGGTGTCCTGCTTTGTGATCTTGATATATGCAAGGCCCAACACCGCACCCAGCAGCGAAGCCAGCATCAGTGTGGTCAAAGATCCGCGCAAGCCCGTGAATGCACCCACCATCGCGATCATCTTTACATCCCCCAGGCCCATGCCATCGCGGTGGCGGATCTTTTGATACAGATAGCCCACAAACCAAATGGCCCCGCTGGTGAGCGCGGCACCCAGCACAGCTTCGGCAACACTCTGCCAGTGCGGGCCCCAGGAAAACGGAACCAGAAACATTCCGAACAGAGTCTGCATCGGCAGAAAATACGCGAATAACAAACCAGCGCCCAGTCCGCCTAACGTAAATTCGTCGGGCAGAATTCGCGACTCCGCATCGGACGCCGTCAGCATCACCAGAATCGCTGAGAGAAGCGCGTACTTCGCCCCCGCCAGCGTCACCCCAAACTTGGCCACGGCGATGGCGAACACAATGCCTGTGGCCAGTTCCACCAGTGGATAATGCAGCGGAATCGGGCTATGGCAGCGTCGGCACTTCCCGCGCAACAACACGTAGCTCAGCAGCGGAATATTGTCGTACCAGGCAATCCGGCTGTGCTCGAACACTGCGCCGGGGACTTTGAAATCCGGCGCCTCCATCTGTTCCTCGCTGATGCCCAACTCTTCCAATCGCTTGCCGGCGCAATCCGGACAAAACGAACGCGCCGGTGTGACCACCGAAAGATCCCGCGGCAGCCGGAACACGCAGACGTTCAGGAAACTGCCAATCAACAGGCCGGCCAGAAAGGCTAAAACGATCTCAACGGGACTCACCGGATCAACTCCCCGTAGGCCGACAATGTGTTTCGCACCATCACATCCACTGAAAATTCCCGCAGCACCCGTTCATGGCCGGCCATTCCCATTCTTTCCGCCAATACTCGATCTTCCAAGAGCCGCTTCACCGGTGTGGCGAAGTCGTTATCTTCGACGATGAAGCCGGTCTGCCCGTCCACCACGGCCTCCGTCAACCCGCCTGCATCGCTGGCCACCACAGGCACACCTGCCGCCTGCGCCAACAACGCAGCCGAACCCAGCCCCTCCAAATCGCTTTTGTAAACGAACACGCTAGCCCGGTCCAAACCTTTCAAAATCAAACCTTCGCTCAGAGACAAGCCTTCCCAAAGCAAAGTTGTATGATCGACCGGAATGCCCGGAATCTGCACAGGCTTGGACGCCAAAGCTACCACAAGCCCGGGACTCCGCGTGCTGAGTGGCGGAATCGGCACGCCGTCATACACCACCCGTATGCGATCTTGCGGAATTCCCGCCCGAACCAAGCCGTTCGCCACGAATTTCGAGACCGCCAAAAACAGCTTGGCCCGCCCATATTTCCACCGCGAGGCGATTCCCCTCTTGATCGGAAACGCCACCCGCCGCGAAACCACCAGCGGAGCGCCGCCCCTATCCGTGCAACACACCGCCGCCAAAGTATGCGCCTTGGCGTCATGCGCGTGTATGACATCCACCTGCCGCGCCAACTTCCGCAACGTTAAGACAGTCAACGGCCGCACATCCACACCCGTCTTGCTCGCTTCCGCAAACAACACAGACGCCGCCGGAGCCAGCAGGATCGCGTCCTTCAATCCACCCACCAAATACAGCGCCTGCCACTGCCCGCCCTGCATTTTCTCGCCTGTGTCGATGTGCAATGTGCGCATGGGTTCCTAGCGTCGCTCGCATATCTCAACCAAGTAGCACCCAGCCGCGTCCATAAGGGAGCGTCTCGAAGCACCACACTTCACGGCCTCCCCGGACTCATGAAACGCACCTTCGCATATTTCAGAAAGTTGTACAACGCGGCCATGTTCGCAATCGCCAGGCCTTCCACGCCGTCCAAATATCCTTGCTTCAAAATGTAGGTCCGGAAAAACGTCCACGGCGGTTCTAGAATCAACCGGCCCCAACTTACATTCGTCCGCGCGGCGATCAGTTGCTCCGCCGCCAGCGTCGTATAGCGGTCCATCGTCTTCAAATGTTCCGACAGCGAATCGCAGGTGAAGTGCAAGAGGTTCGATTCCAGGTGACCGACACGCCGCGCAGCTGTGAAAGAGAGGCCCTTCAGCTTCACCGATTCGTGGACATAATCGCCCACCCATTCGGCTTTGCGCCGGTCATACAGCCGGATCTTGCGGTCCGGATACCAGCCCGAATGATGGATCCAGTGCCCCAAATACTTGGCCAACCGCGGCACGGTGTAGGCATCGTATTTGGGCCCGGTCTTTTTCAGCTGCCAGATTTCCGCCTCCAGAGCTTCGCTCAGCGATTCATCGGCGTCCAGCGAGAGAATCCAGTCGTTGCCAGCCTGCTCCGCCGCAAAGTTTTTTTGATTCGCGTAACCAGGCCATGCCGATTCCACCACCCGCGCACCCAGCTTCTGCGCAATCTCCACCGTGCGATCGGACGACCCGCTATCCACCACCACAATTTCATCCGCGCAGCGCAGACTTTCCAGCGCGCGCGGCAAGTTGCGCTCTTCATTGAATGTGATGATGGTGGCGGAGATCTTCACAACACGCTTCTCTCACCTCTCAGAATCGGGCAGGCGTCCTTACCGGACTCACCATAAAGCACAGAACAAAAATCACCAGCGCCGCCAAAGCAACCCAGGACCGGGCGGCGCCAATCGGCCGCGGATCTTCCAACTCCGGGTGCCGCAAAGCCAGGAAAAACAGGATGCCCGCCCAAATCAACCAATTCGTTCCCGATCCCATATGCGTGGTGTACATCTGATACCCGGCTAAACCGAGCAAACCAACCAAAAAGACTCGCGACAACAGGCGCGTTCGCTCCCCAATAAATGCATACAAAATGTGTCCGCCATCCAACTGCCCAATCGGCAGCAGATTCAACGCCGTGGTCAGCATGCCCACCCAAGCCGCCCTGGCTACCGGATGCACTAGAATGTCCACGGGTTGACGGCCAGGGAATTTGATCCACAGGAATAATTGCATCAGCAACGGCGTGCCAAACTGCAGCCCCCCTCGCGCTCCTGCCAGCGGTGCAACGATGGAATGTGAAACGCCCCACGCCAGCACAAACAGCAAAACCACAAAACCAGCGATCGGCCCGCCGACGCCTATGTCGAATAGAGCCCGTTTGGTTCGGATAGAAGTACGAATCCGTATGAACGCTCCAAACGTTCCAATCAATAACGGAGAAGGCAGAAAATACGGCAGACTGGCGTCCACTCCGTTACGCCGCGCCGTGATGTAGTGCCCCATCTCATGGGCCATCAGGATGGCCAGCAGGCTAATCGAAAAAGGCAGCCCGCTGAGAAACAGCGCCGGATGGTGCCAAACCCGCGAGTAGCCAAACCAGTCGTCATCCATAGCAAACGTTAGGCCTCGCGCGAAGTTGCGGGCCAGGTCCGCCCCGGCTAATGTTGTAGTAATAAAGGTGATAAGCAGCAACAGCGCGTGCAGCCAGTAGCGCTGTCTTGCGAAAGAATAGGGCCTGTCAAACACTCCTCTGGCCTATTTAGTCCAGCGTCTGCAGTTCTTTACCGGGCTTGAAGCGTACGGCCTTCCCGGGAGGAATCGCCACTTCGGCGCCCGTGCGCGGGTTACGGCCAATGCCCGTCTTGCGCGGCCGCACATTGAAGATCCCGAACCCTCTCAGTTCAATGCGTTCACCACGGCCCAACGCGCGCTTCATGCTCTCGAAGACGGTCTCCACCGCCATCTCCGCTTTGGTTTTGGTGATGCCGGTCCGGTTGATCACTTCATTGATGATATCGAGCTTAATCAAATCCGCCTCCCAGTTGCAAACTCCATGATAGGAATGGGGTTAAAAGAAAGTCAAGCGACCACCTCACGCGCTGGGCCGTTTTCGGATCTCAATATTCAGCCGTTTGATCTTTTGATTCAACGTGGACAGCGGGATCCGCAATGCTTCCGAGGCCGCCGTTTGGC
>JANXYJ010000200.1 GCA_025350105.1 Terriglobia bacterium
GCCAAACCGGCAGCGCACTGGCCAGGAAACCGTAGCCAATCAAAATCAACGCCAGGGCGGAGCCTGTGTAAGTGAACCAACTGGCGTAGCTAGAACCCGCCACCGCTTGGCCGCCGAAAATCGCCGCGATCACCAACACAAATCCCAGTGCTGAGCACTCCAACACTTTCCCCGGCCGCAAAAAGCGCAGATACAAACCCATAATCACCGCAATGGGCATGGTTGCGCCAATGGTGAACGTCCCCCAAGGGCTGCCCTTCAAGGCGTTGACCACAATGAGTCCCACCACCGCCAGAATGATGATCATCATCAGCATCACGGTGATCAGCGCCACGAAGCCGCCTACTTTGCCGATTTCCTCGCGGGCCATCTCGCCCAGGCTCCGTCCGTTGCGGCGCAGCGAGCAAAACAGCACCACGAAATCCTGCACCGCACCGCCCAGCACGGCGCCAATCATAATCCATAGCGCGCCTGGCAAAAAACCAAACTGCGCAGCCAGAGTGGGTCCCACCAACGGACCCGGTCCGGCAATAGCGGCGAAGTGCTGGCCGAAAACGATCCATTTATTGGTCGGCTCAAAATCATGACCGTCGCGCAAACGTTCGGCCGGAGTGGCGCGGTCGTCCAGCGCCATCACCTTGGCCGCCAAAAACGCACCGTAAAAGCGGTAACCAATTAAATAGATACAGACCGAGGCCACCACCAGCCACAAACTGTTCACCGGTTCCCCGTTGTCGCTGGCCAGAATCGAAATGGCGTAGGCCGCCAACATGGCTGCCAGCCCCCAGCCGATTTTGCCCAACAGGCTGATTGGTTTCGGCGCGGGCGTCACGGGCTTTGCCGTGGAAGGAATAGACTTTTCGCTTGGTTTTTCGGTGACACGGCTCATCGGCACGATTGTACTTGAAAAATAAGGCCCGCGGGGAAAGTAATGCCCACAGCGCTTGGAATCCGGATCCCGCTTAAGGTATTTCACAGAAGCCATCCTAAGGCGTTCCCCTCGCGCTTTTGGGAGCGATTGGCGATTGCCCGGTGCCGATAAGGGAACTAGGGTAGTGAAAAAGGGAGGCGTAAATTGCTACGCAGCGTAATCATTTCGCCGGACCAGGCGCTTGCCGAGGAACTCTTGACAGTATTGGAAGAGACCTCGCAAGTGACGGTGGCGCGTGTATTGGACGGGTATCCCCCAGCGGTGGATTTGGTGCGCACGTTAAGGGCGCACGCGGTGGAGCTTGTCTTTCTCAGCTTCGATTCGATTGAGCGGGCATTGGAGGTGGTGAAGCTGATGGAGGCGGAAGCCAGCCATGTTCCGGTGATCGCATTTCATCATCAGATGGATGCGACGGTGATGCGGGAAACCATGCGCGCCGGGCTGCGTGAATTCATTGTGCCTCCGTTTGAAGTAAAAACGATAATGGAGTCGCTGCGCCAGGTGAAGAACATGTTGGAACGGCGGCCTGCAGTGTACACCGCCACCAATCAAATTTTTTCGTTCCTGCCCTCCAAAGCGGGCGTGGGCACTTCCACCATCGCCCTGCATGTGAGTGCGGCACTGGCCCGGCGGCCCAATACGCATGTGGCGATTTCAGATTTCGACCTGAACTCCGGGATGTTGCGTTTCATGTTGAAGTTGAAAAACGAATACTCGGTGACCGACGCCATTGAACACTCAGTGGCCATGGACGAGAATCTGTGGCCCCAACTGGTGACCCACGTGAATGGCCTGGACGTGCTGCATGCCGGCCGCATCAATCCGAACTATCGCATCGAAGCCACCCAGGTGCGGAATCTGATTGGTTTCATGCGCCGCAACTATCAGGTGCTTACCTTCGATCTCTCCGGTAACCTGGAGCGCTATTCGCTAGAAATCATGCAGGAATCCAAACGCGTCTTTTTGGTGTGCACGCCGGAGGTTCCCTCCTTGCACCTGGCCCGGGAAAAACTGCTGTTCCTGCGCGACATGGATCTGGATAGCCGGGTATCGGTGGTGTTGAATCGTACCCAAAAGAAGCCTTTGTTCACCAAACAACAAGTGGAGGATCTTTTGGGCGTGCCGGTGGTCCGCGTGTTTCCCAACGACTACAACGGAATTAATCGGGCGGTAACAGCCGGAACTTTGCTGGAGCCCCAAAGCGACATGGGCAAGGAATTCGCCGCCTTCGCCGACACCCTGGTGGAAGTGCCCAAGCACGATCCCGCCGCCAAACGCAAATTCGTGGAGTTCTTCAGCGCCGGCCGCGCGGTCCCTTCGCCGCGCACTAACTAAGCCTGCACCCATTGCTGGAACCGCCGTTTCACTAACAACGTATAGTTGAAAGACGATGGAAGCGGTTCTCGATTGGGTGGCGGTCTACGGGCCGGGGGCGTTGTTCGGTCTCCTTATATTGGGTGTGGTGGGCTTGCCCATTCCTGACGAAACGCTGCTGGTCTTCAGTGGCTACCTGATTTCGCAAGGCAAACTGAATCGCGAAGCCACCGTGCTGGCCGCCATCGCCGGCAGCCTTTCCGGCATCACCATCAGCTACATAATTGGCCGCACGCTTGGCCTTGGCGTGGTGCATCGCTTTGGCAAGTACCTTCACGTCGACGACGAAAAGCTGAATTACGTTCGCGCCTGGTTTGACCGCCGCGGCCATTGGGCGCTGTTTGCCGGCTATTATATTGCCGGCGTGCGCCACCTCACCGCGATTCTGGCCGGTGCTTCGAAACTGCGCTTTCGCAGCTTCGCTCTCCCTGCCTTCAGCGGAGGCATCTGCTGGGTGCTGCTGTTTCTCACGATCGGCTACTACGTCGGCCGCGCCGTGGGTGATGACTGGAAGCGTATCTTCGCAGTCATTGAGGGTTACATGCACTTGATCTCCTATGTGCTACTGGCCGCCGGTGCGGCCTATCTCATCTATCGCTGGGGGAAGCCACGCGGTTGGTGGCAACGGCCCCTGTGACGCGGCCCCGCCCCTGCAAGAACCAGCCAACCCTTCCTAACTACTTGCTAGCTTTACGACACTCCGCTCCCATAACGGGTTTAACTAAAGGGATTCTCCTGCCTACTTAGGGTGCCTAGTGGACCCGCATAAGGTGTGTTACTGACGGGAACCAAAGCCTTTGGCGGTTACATTGGAGCTGTATGTTCCACTCGTTGTGTCCGGAGTGTGGTCGGGCGCTGGCCCCTACCGAAAAAGATTGCCCGGATTGCGACGCCTTTGGCGCCAGCGCACTGGCTGGGCCCGGCAACTCAACCGCTCCCGCGCCGGAATCGCTAGCCATGCCCGGCCTTGGCGCGGCAAACGCGCAATCGATTCTACCCGATTCAATTCTGCCCGTTTTTGGCGTGGCAGAGGACGATCCCTTTTCGCTGAACACGCTGGCACCGCCCAGCCACCTGCTGTCGCAACTGCCCACATTGACGCCGGTCAGCTCCGCGTTGCGTGACGGTATTCGTGACCAATCGCAGCAGCCTGACTTGGGACAGCGTTTACCGCTCCCGCTGATCTCGCCTGCCGCAAGAAAGACCTCGCGCGAGTTAGCTCCGGTGCGCCCGGGCGAATTGATCCAGGCACCATTGCCTTCTGTTTTAAAGCTGCCAGTCGCAAGCTTGCCGGTCATTGCCAGTGCCGATATCACCTCGACGGAACCCGTCGCGGCGCCGGAGCCGCCAAACGTTCCCTTTCCTTCACAGAACAATCCTTCACAGAACAATCCTTCACAGAACAATCCATCACAGAACAACAAGACCCAGGATGCGCCAGCCAAGTCCTATCGCTTTCGCCTGGTGCCTCCGGCGCCAGTAAATACAGCCCCTCCGGCGCCAGTAAATACAGCCCCTCCGTCGCCAGTGAATGTGGCCACATCGGCGCCCGCCAATGTCGCGCCTCTGGTAGCCCCACTCCCGTCGATTGTCGTAACGGAGGCCCCAAGTGCTCCCGTTGCCTCTGCGGATTTAACCGCTAAAGAGACCGCCAAACCGGAACCAGCTTCGGCGCCACTCGCACCCCCTGATCCTCCGCAACTGACCAAGCCCCTTTCCCTGTATCGCAGCGGACTCACATTTGGACTAAGAAACGCGAAAGATCGAAACGTCAGAACCGCGAAGCTCCGCCAAGCCGTTCCGGCGGAACTCCTCTTCGGCGAGTCCGCAACCAGCGTCGGAATCAGCATCGACAAAGCGCGAAACAGAGCGCCGAAATCACTGCCCTCCTTCGCCGCCACTGCGCGCAAGCCTGGTCTTAGGCCCGTTTGGCTGGTGCCCTATCGCCCAAGTGACCGTTTGCTGATCCCCGCAGGCGCAACGCCCATTCCCTGCGCCGCACAATGCCAGGCAGTGATCACCCCGCCCAGCCCGGTACTGAGCCGGCAACTGCAATCGTTCGAAGACCCAGCCTTCCGGCCGGTTTTCCCGGGACGGATTCACAAGAAAACCGGGCCGCTTTGGATGGCCGGAACCGCCATAGGCTTTTCGCTGCTGGGCATTGGTTTCGCCAACCTGGTTACCGGCCCCACGCCTTCTCCCGCCGCGGCGACTACGGCGGCGGTGCGCCCCGCCACTCCTTTGTCAGCAGAGCCGATCTTATCCGCACCGCCTTCGTCTTCCTTCGCCGCGCCAGGTTCGCTTGCGCGCTCGATCGAGGTGTCCGGCTTCCGCATGGAACTCAACGCGGATAAGAAACCGGAAGTCGAATACATCGTGGTGAATCATTCGCACGCGCGGCTTTCCGGCTTGACGGTTTACGTCACGCTGCACGCGTTAGATGCCCACGTCGGACAGCCGCCGTTGTGCCAGTTCTCCTTCGTGACCCCTGATCTGGGAGTCAACGAAGCCAAGCAAATGTCCAGCGTAATCGAAGGCGCGCGCAAAGCCATCTCGCTACCCGATTGGGAGGACCTGCGGGCTGAGGTGCAGGTGGGGCAGTAGGCGGGGCGAACGCCGTGCTGCTTCGTGAGGTCTATCCCAAGTAGTGTTTGTACCGCATCGCCTTCCAAACCAACAACCCCACGCCGGCCAGAAACCCCAGCAGCGCTTCGTATTCACGATTGTATTTGTACAATCCGAAGCGAAAATGTTTTAAGTTCTTTTCCCGCGGCGGAAGCGGCAGCAGACGATGGACGCGAGCAGCGTATGCACCAAAATCCGGAAACAACCGCCGCAGATGCTGTTCTTCCAACTCGACTACGGGTAAGTAGATCAGCGCGAACACCAACGCAAACAGCACACCCAGTTCCCATCGACGTGAGGCGATCACAAACCCCGCCGCCGCAGTCAGCGTGCCAATGTATAACGGATTCCGCACCCACGCATAGGGCCCGCTTACCGTCAGCGTCGCATTCTTTTCCAGATGTCCCGCCGCCCAGGCGCGTAGCGCCAGGCCCAACAACGAGACGGGTAACCCCAGCGCCAGCGACTGCAACGTCGGTTCCGAGAGCCACAAAAACGCCGCCACCAACACAAATCCGCAAGGCACTCGCAGTTTGGCTACTGCGTCGGCGTAGGGTTTGGGAAAAGTCATCGTAAAGTTTAGGCACTCACTTCCATGGCGATCTTCAGCGACTCGCGCACCATCTCCGGCGTAATCGCCCGCATGGACGCCGCAGTTTCCGCGCTGCGATGATAGTCAGTCACCGCGCCCAAATCCCGCAGTACACGCAGCGAACCGCCATACGGCCCATGCCGCGCCGGGTCCGTCGGTCCAAAAATCGCCACGCCCGGCTTACCCAACGCCGCGGCCAAATGCATCGGACCGCTGTCCACGCCAATCACGGCCGCTGCCCTGCGCGTTGCGTCAAGCAATCCGCTGATGCCCGAAAGATGCACCTGCGCGCCTTCGATCTTACGCAAAATCGACTCCGCATCCGGCGCGCCATTCACCACTAGCGGAAACGGCAACATCCGCGCCAACGCTGCCCATGATTGAAGCGGCCACTGCTTCGATCCCCACCCCGCGAGCGGACTGGCCAACACAAATTTCCCGGAAGGCAAACTTCCTTCTGGCGAACCTTGCGGTAACGGAAAAACACGCAGCATGTTTTTCGCGCCCGCGGCGCTAGCCAGCGCCAGATTGCGATCCACCGCATGTTGCGCCTGCGGCCTGATCTTTGACGAGTAAAACCACGCGGCCTGTTTTTCCCGCACACAACTGGCATCGAAGCCCACCAGTGCCTTCGGCCGCAGCGCGGAAGCCAGCAGCGCGGTTTGCATTAGCCCCTGAAAATCCACGCACAAATCGATCCTTCGCGCACGGAGTTTACTTGCAAGCGAAAATGACCGCCCGATCAAACGCGGCAGCGCAATCACTTCGTCCACATACGGATTATCATCCAGCAGCGCGGCCCAGCGTGGCCGCACAATCCAGGTCAAACGGGCTTCGGGAAAGCTCTGCTTCAGGCTGGCGACAGCGGGCAAGGCGTGAATCACATCGCCCATGGAACTCAAGCGCACCGCGACAATTTGATTGGGTTGCGACAAAGCCGGCATTACTTCATTTGCTGCCGCGCGTGGACGTCGCCGATTAACTTCGCCAAATGCTGGCCGTGTTCCGCCTCGAGTGCCGCCGACGCCGTGATTTCAGGCTCCAGGTCACAAACGTAATCCACCACGCGCAGTCCCGCCACCAATTCCGCCCGCGCCCGCGCCGGCAGAATCGCGTCCTCCGGTGTGCGGATCAGGACCAACAAAGGGAAGCCGTCTTGTTTTAACTGTCGCAGCCGTTCGGCCAGTGGCGCGGTCAGTGGATCGAAAAACCCGCCTACCACGGTTGCTCCCGATTGCGCCAACCGCTTGGCTTGCGATGCTCCGATGATTTTTCCGCGCGTGTCCATGTTGATATACAGCCTTCGCCAATACGAGCTTGATATACAGCCTTCGCCAATACGAGCTTGCTATACAGCCTTCGCCAATACGGGCTTGATATACAGCCTTCGCCAATACGGGCTGCGCCGTAATCGCTTTGCCTCGCTCTATTTCAGCACGTTTTGCGCATTCAAAAGCTCCAGTGCCGTGCGCGCCACCCGATCCGCGTTCACCCTGGTCATACAACGATGGTCGATGGGGCACTCGCGCCTTAAGCACGGGCTGCACTCCACCGGCTCGCGCACAACCCTAGCCAGTTCGCCCGTCGGGCCGGTAGTGGTATCGTCGGTTGCCCCGAAAATCGCTACTGTCGGCACACCCAACGCAGACGCGATGTGCATACCGCCTGAATCATTCGTCAAATACACCTGGCACGCCGCCGCAAGATCTATATATTCGGCCAGCGTCGTCTGTCCAGCGAAGTTTCGCACCGGCGTAGTGGCGGCGATCAATTGAGCGATGGTTTCGCACAATTCGCGCTCGTCCTGCGATCCGAAAATCGCCACACTGGCGCCGGTCTCACGGGCCACCCGTTGCGCCGCCTCCGCGAATCGTTCTGGTAACCAGCGCTTCGCCGTCCCATACGCCGCGCCCGGACTGATGCCAATCACCGGGCGGTTTACTCCCAGCGTGACTCCCAGAGCCCGAAACCGCGCCGCGCCCGCCTCACGTGCCTGCGGCGCACACTGCAAACGGATCTGGTGATTTTCCGGAATGCCCGCAATCACTCCTGCCCTGCGCAGCAACTCCAAATAGTAAAACCGTTCGTGACGCGCAATCTCCCCTGGGCGCGGCAGCGGGATCGCGTTGGTCAATAAAAATCCGCGGCCATCGCGCGCATATCCGATGCGCTGCGGGATGCGCGCCAGAAATGCGATCAACGCGGCTTCAAAAGCATTCTGGAACAGAATGGCGCAATCAAAATGTTCTGCCCGCAGGGCGCGCCCGGCTTGCAGTTTTTCCCGCCAGGTCTTGGGGGCGTATGGAATCACACGATCGCAGAACGGTTCCCGTCCGTATAAATCGGCCACCCAGGGCTTGGCCAGGATGCAAATTTCCGCCGCTGGATACCGTTCGCGCAACGCCCGTAACGCAGGCAACGACATCACGGCGTCACCAATCCAATTGGTGGCACGCACCAAAATCTTTCCAGGAGTTTGTAACGGTTGCGGCAACACTCTAGTGTTGCCTATTTGTGCCCCATTGAAAAGAGCCGGGGAGAAAGAAAGGAGCAAAGCGTCTAGACTGAAATCGTGCGTGAATCGATTCTCTCTGCCGCTTCTCACCCCAAGCTTGCCGCGCTTGCGTTGGTGATCGGAGTTCTCGGCATCATCGCAGAGTTTCTGCTACCTGCGCGCGTGATTCCCGGCGTGCTGGGTGGATTACTGGTTCTGTTGGGATTGTGGAGCCTGCTGCCGGAACATCTCGGCTGGGTGGTTGGCGTGATGCTGCCGTTATCGCTGGGTCTATGGCTGCTGCTGAAGATTGCTGCCCGTGCCCGCCGCAACAAAATGACGCTGTAAATTCACGCTGCGTTGGCGGGTTGATCAGAACCGCCAGCGCAGCGCAAAGGCAAAACTGCGATTTAAAGCGGCTCCTCTTGCGGAACAATTTTGAAGTCCTGCGGCGTAAAGCGCACCGTCAGCACGTCTCCGCGCTTGCCTAACGGCGGAATTTGCCTGCCGTTTAAGCGGACATCCACTCCCCCGGCATTGCCAATGCGCATGGTGGCAATGTCCAGCCCTTCCACCGTTTTCGATTGCGAAGGCTGCAGCGTGCCGGAAAAGATTTCTTTCCCGCCGCTGGAAATGGAAATCCAAGTGGCATCATTGGCGGACAGATTCAACACCACGGTTTTCATCATGGCGTCCACTCCATTCGCTGCTTGCGTAAATTGCACGGTCGCCGATTGCGATGCGACATCTGAAAGCAGCTGCGACCCTGATTGGTTCGCCGCCTTCACCACCGGCATGTGGGTAGAAGTCGTGACCGAAGCGGTCACCGATTTGACTGCGGCAAGGGCCCGTTCGCTGGCGGAGGAATTCCACCAGGCGTAAAAACCGGTGCAGGCCAGGACCACGGCCACCAAAATCGCAATGGGCGCGCCCATTCTGCGATCGGAAAAATAGTGGCGATTAGTGGATACCACGGCTGGGTCCACTGCCGAAGATTCTGGCAGGGGAGTAGGTTCAACTTCAACAGAGGAGCTGAGGGCTGGCTCCAACTTACTCATCGGTACCCCCAAATACTGAGCGTACTGCCGAACGAAACTGCGATAAAAAAACGGACCAGGTAGCGACTGAACGTCATCTTGTTCAATGGCTAGCACGTAGCGTGGTGTCAGGCAGAGTTCCTCCGCGACCTCTGCAATCGCCCGCCCCTGATGCTCCCGTGCTTCGCGTAGGATTTCACCAACGGAGGAGTTCATAGGGATAAAAGTTCCTTAACCTATTCAGTAAGAATCCCGGCCTTAGCCGGTGTACCATATCAACATACATCATTTTGAAGGCGTGGGGTGGTACCACCAGGACAAATCCTGTGAGAATCTCCAAAGTGCTACAGTTTTCCCGGTGTTTACAAAGACTTAGCGTTTGTTGGAACCTTAGTACTGAGCTGGAAAAGTAATGCTTTTCGCGGGTTGACAGAGAAGATTCATCGGATGCAAACAGGAGTCAAGAAATCGAGCGCGGAGGACAGCATAGCCCTGACGGATCCAGCAGTTAACGAACCCTGTCCTGCCTGCGGTTGCGAGGAAGTGCGCCCGCTGATGACTGCTCATGATTTTCTGTATCACGCCGCTCCGCAGGCCTTCCATGTCGTGGAATGCGAAAAGTGCCGCCTGGTCCGGCTCCATCCGCAGCCAGTACCCGCGGACCTACAGGACTACTACCCGTCAGACTATTGGTTGGAGCCGGATCATCCGCAAGCGCTCCCGTTTGAAACTCATTGTCGTGGAATCGTCCTCGGTGACCGTGTTCGTTTCATGGAACGCTCGTTACAGGAGTCAGCGCTGTTATCGGAAGGGTCAACCCAGGTGGAGTCAACCCAGCTAGGCTTAATGTGGATTGTCGACGTTGGCTGTGGCGGTGGGCTCAGCCTGAAGATGCTGGCCGAGCGCGGCTGGAAAAATGTGATTGGGGTGGAGTTCGGCGTTCCGGTCGCCGCCGAAATCATGCTCCGCCGCGGGCTCCCGGTAATCTGTGGAACCTTTTCGCGTGCGCCGTTTGCCTTGGGGCGCTGCTCTCTGATCAGCATGTTTCACGTGCTGGAACATCTCTACGATCCCGCCAGTTACCTGGAAGCCGCGCACCGTTGTCTGGCTGCGGAAGGCCGTTTGATCGTCCAAATTCGCAACGCTGCTTCCTGGCAATTTCTCCTCTTCGGCCAACACTGGGCCGGAATCAACGCGCCACGCCACTTGGTGCAGTTCCGCCGCAAGGACGTCGAGTCCCTGCTTGCCGATTGCGGTTTTGAAATTCTGCGCGAACGCCACTTCAGCTGGTCGGAAAGCGCTTTCGTCTGTGCTACCAGCCTGATGCCTTGGCTTGACCCGTCCGTCCGCCGACTGCGCCGAGTCCAGGAAACCAAGGGGGCCGCATTGTTCAAGGATCTCGCGTTCTTTTCTCTTGCGGCGCTGTGCGTGCCGTTTGTTCTGCTGGAAGCGGCCTGCCGCGCCGGCGGGATCATTACCATTGAAGCGCGCAAAAAGGAAATCACTTCCTAGTCCAGAGCCGCCACACGTAGGGGTGACGAGCGTTCGCCCCA
Source organism: Terriglobia bacterium (assembly GCA_025350105.1). GTDB lineage: Bacteria > Acidobacteriota > Terriglobia > Bryobacterales > Bryobacteraceae > Palsa-187. Next base: position 10,607 of record JANXYJ010000200.1, read on the forward strand.
ACCCTCTTGACCACCCATGCGATTCTATAAGCGGAACCACATGCGCAACCGACTCATACTTTCCCTCGCACTTGGTACGCTGATCAGCAGCGCTTCCTGTTCAGCCGCCGCAAAATTCTCCGGCGCGTCGGCTTTTGAATTTACGAAGAAAGCGGTCGACTTTGGGCCCCGCCCGCCGGGTTCCGAAGCCAATCGCAGGTTACAGGAATTCATCCTGCAACAACTCAAAATGGACAAGTGCCAGATCATCGAAGACGCCTTCACGGCGCAAACCCCGCGCGGTTCCATTGCCATGCGGAACATTATTGCGCTCTTTCCAGGCAAGGCTTCGGGCAAGGGTAAGGCCATCGCCATCACCGGCCACTTCGATACCAAACTATTTCCCGGCCGCCATTTCGTTGGAGCCAGCGACGGCGGATCGTCCACCGGTTTCTTGCTCGAAATGGCCCGCGTGCTGGCCGGTCAACCGCGTACCGACGATGTCTATCTGGTGTTCTTCGACGGTGAAGAAGCCATCCGCGAAGACTGGGCCGGCGACGACAACCTCTACGGCAGCCGCCACATCGCAGAACGATGGCGCAAGGATGGAACGCTTGCGCGATTAAAGGGCTTGATCAACGTCGACATGATCGGCGACAAAAATTTGGATCTGATGGAAGAGATGAACGGTAACGCGCCCCTCCGCAAACTTGTCTGGGACACCGCCGCGGAGCTCAGCTACGGGTCATACTTTATTCACCAGCAATTAGGAGAAGACGACGACCACATGCCCTTCGTCCGCATGGGAGCCCCCGCCATCGATCTGATCGACATCGATTATCCCTACTGGCACAAAGACGAAGACACCATGGACAAGCTAAGCGCGCATAGCTTGGAAGTGGTGGGATTGGTAGTGCAGGAAGTGATTGGGCGGCTGGAGAGGCAGTAAGTTGATGCCCGATCAAGTCCTTACTGCCCGTCTTTCATCAAATCCTGAAGACGCTCAAAATTTTTCTGAAGATCTGCATACAGGGGCTGAAGGAGCGCCTCGTCAGGTGGATTCGCTACAACGACCTCTATTGGTATAGATTTCCGCATGTATCGCTTCCGGATATCTACAAACTCAGATAGAGCTGGAAGGTATTGACGTGTAGACGCCTCAGTTAGGTGAAACTTAGCAATGAATAAATCATCCATGCGCTGGTAGATCGGGTTGATCTCACTTTCAAGTTGTTGATTGTCGTAATCGATGAGCGCTGCGTATGGAGCGAAGCCATCGTGGGTAGCTTCCTGGAGTGCTTCGAAACCAACCGCCTGGGCCTTATCAACCTTACGAGCCCACTCACGTCCGGCAATCGATTTTAGCTTCAATTCGGTCGCTCGCCTTACAGACAGTTGCATCCGCATCGCATGCATTGGTCCGTAAAGCTCGGTCAGTTGTTCACTAAGAAAGCGATGCTTCCGTTCAATTCGCTGATTTCTCGAAGTGAACCAGACGCCAATTACAAGTCCGATAAAACCGGCGGACGCAGTGATGAGGGCACTGACAAGCTCTTTGGGCATTTCATGGATTCATGTCAAAAGACGCTGACAAAATTTCCAAAATTCGCGGCCAAGCGCAGTACCTCTCAGCACCCAGCCGCGAACACAAGTGAGCGACGTAATACTAAAGACGAACCTACCGCTTCTTCGTCTGGCCCTTCACTACTTTCCTCACCTTGCGCTTCTGCGAGCCCCTCGCCACATCGGCGGCTCGCTTGGCCAGGGGGGTCGCCTTCTTGCGGGCGGCGCGTTTCAGTTTCTTGCGTTCGTCTGTGTCTTTAATGTGTGTAGTGTTCATTCGATCTTAATACCTGCGTACTTTGCGATTAATTTTTTCAACCCGTGCCCAGGAAAACTCACGGTTACTTTGGTGTCATCGCCGGTGCCTTCAATGCGAACCACCGTGCCCCGCCCGTACTTGGCGCTATCCACGGTCGACCCCGGCCCAAACTTCCTCGCCGCAGGCTTATTTACGTAAGCCGCAACCGGCGCGGCGGCATTCGAGGGAACAGCCGGTTTACTCGCCGGAACTGGCGCCGCGATACCTTTTTCACCAAAGAACTGTTTTATATTTTCGACCGAGTTATAGGTCTTCCCAGTATAGAGGTTTCGCTGAGCCGTTTCGCGGACCATGCTCCGTTCGGCCTGCAAGCCAAGCCCATAGTCTTTACTTCCGTAACCCCCACCTAAGCCGGCGCCGCGTGTTTTTTCCAGCAGCGTTTGCGGCACTTCCTTGAGAAAACGCGAAGGCAGAGACGCTTCCGGAGCGCCTCCGCCAAACCGCCGCCGGAACCGGGCCCAACTCAGGAAAAGTTTCTTCTCCGCCCGCGTCATGCCCACGTAGCACAACCGCCGCTCTTCTTCCATCGCCGTTTCCGAATCGAGCGACCGGCTGTGCGGGAACAAACCTTCTTCTAAGCCGGCGATAAAGACCACCGGAAACTCCAGCCCTTTTGCGTTGTGCATGGTCAGCAGCGAAACCGGCGCGCGCGAATCGTTCGAATCGGCATCGGACACCAACGCCGCATGATCCAGGAAATCGCGCAACCCTTCGCCGCGCTCACCCGCATCGGTGGCAGCGTTCAGCAATTCTTCCAGATTCGCCAAACGCGTCTTGGAGTCTTCCGTCCCCTCATCCTCCAGCATCTTGCGATAGCCGCTACGCTCCAGCACATCGGCCAGAGTCTCTACCAAAGGCCGGCTATCCAACTGGGCGGCAATCTCCGTCATCATGCGATGGAACACCGAAAGCGCCTGCTGTGCTCGTGGAGTAAAAGCTCCATCTTGCGCCAGCAATTGCTCCATCGCATTCCAAAGACTCGTTCCCTGTTGCAGCGCGTATTGCTCCACTTGTTCTAGCGTCGTGCGGCCAATACCCCGCGCTGGCGTATTGATAATGCGCATCAACGAAATGGAATCCGCCGGACTGGTCAGTACCTTCAAGTACGCCAGAACGTCTTTTACTTCGGCGCGCTGATAGAAACTGAAACCGCCAACGACGATATACTTGCGCCCGTACCGCCGCAGCGCTTCTTCTATCTGCCGCGATTGCGAATTGGTACGATACAGCACCGCCACGCGTTCGCTGGGATTGCGCGACAGCCGGCTCTCGATCGTATCGGCGATCCACAACGCTTCGTTTTCTGAATCCGGCGCTTCGTACAGCGTGACTTTTTCGCCCGCGCCCGATTCGGTCCACAAATTTTTGCCAATGCGTTCCGTGTTGTTGGCCACCACCGCGCCCGCCGCTTCCAGAATGGTTTGCGTCGAGCGGTAGTTCTGTTCCAAACGAATGGTCACCGCACCTGGAAAGTCGCGTTCGAAATCCAAAATATTGCGGATATTGGCCCCGCGCCAACTGTAAATAGACTGGTCTTCGTCACCCACTACACATATATTCTTCCGCTGTTCCGTCAAGAGCCGCATCAGGTCGTACTGGCTGCGATTGGTGTCCTGATACTCGTCCACCATCACAAACTCGTAGCGCTCATTCAACCGGCGGCGGGTGGCTTCGTCATGCCGCAGCAAATTCACCGCCTGCAACAGCAAGTCATCGAAATCCAGGGCATTCGATTCCCGCAAGCGAGTCTCATAGCGCTCGTAAATCACGGCAAACCGCGTCGCGGTAGGATCGGTGGCCGCCCGGGCAATTTCCTCCGGCGAACTGTTGTGACTCTTCGCATGGCTGATGCGCGAAAGCGCCGCCCGGTACTGCATGAACTTGTCGTCCAGTCCCAATTGCTTGTAGACGGATTTCAGGATGGCGATTTGGTCGTCGTCGTCGTAAATGGTGAACAGCGGGGTGAACCCCGGCCGCAACGCCGCCAGCGGTGCCCCTTCCCGCCGCAACAAACGCACGCAAAAGGAGTGAAACGTGGCCACGGTGGGCGAGGACTGAGGCGCTCCTGGTACTAACGTCCCCACCCGGTCCCGCATTTCGCCCGCCGCTTTGTTGGTGAAGGTCACCGCCAGAATCCCCCAGCCGGGCACCCGGCAAGCCGTTACCAAATGGGCAATTCTGTGGGTGATCACCCGGGTTTTGCCGCTGCCCGCGCCGGCCAGAATCAGCAAAGGGCCCTCGGCGTGTTCGACGGCCTCCTGCTGGCGCGGATTGAGTCCGTCTAGAAAATTCATCGGAAACGCAATTTTACCATGTGGGGCAGTTTTACTGGGCCACTTTTACCATGAGAAGTAGGACGAACTCTGGTAAATATTTTTCCGATTCGCGCGTCTAACTGCTGAATTGCATCCCTTCCCGCCACTCTGTTGTAACCTTATGACTGAGCCCGTGCGCCATATCTTTCAGATCGACCCAGTTTGGTTAGTTGTCTCGGTAAAAGTACCGGGAGCGGTCTGATGCTGGTCGATTTCGAGCTCATTGAAAAAGCGAAGAACGGCGACGATGCGGCGTTTGGCCAAGTGATTCAGGCCTACCGGAAGCGAATTTTGGGCACCATCGGCCGGCTGCTGCGGAAGCCGGAGGACGTGGAAGACGTGGGCCAGGAAGTGTTTGTCCGTTTGTACTATTCGTTGGATCAACTGCGGACGCCTGAAGTGTTCGAGCCCTGGCTGTACCGCCTGACGGTGAACGCGGCCTACGACTATTTGCGCCGGCAGAAGCGGCGTCCGGAACACCGGATGTCGGACTTAAGTGAGCAGCAGGTGATGATGGCGGACGCCATGGCTGGGGGGAAAGCCCAGGCCGAGGAAGTCCGGCGGACGAAAATCCGGGAGACCGTGCACGGTTTGCTCGATAAGATATCAGAGGAGGACCGGATTCTCCTCATGTTGAAGGAAGTGGAAGGGCTGTCGCTTAAGGAGTTGGAAGCGGTATACAATATCAAGGAAAACGCCCTGAAGGTGCGTTTGTTTCGGGCCCGGCAGCGGGTGTTGAAAGCCTTTGGCCGCGAGGAAACCGCTGCGATGAAGACGGTGTTAAGAGATGGACCCGAGCAGCCGGAGGAGTCCTAAGGCATCCAAGCGGTTATGCGAAGCGGAGGACAAAACAAAGTGGAGCGGAATCAACCCATGTCCGAAATGCAGCCCGAAACGCAAAGTGACGAACTCAGCACCCTGCTGCGTGAGTTCCGCGACGCCTGCCCCGATGGAGAACCGTCCATCAACTTTACGCCAGCGGTCTGGCGTGGTATCGCGGCACGCCGCAAGTCCGGTGCGATTCTTCGCCGTTGGGCAGAGGTTTGCCTGGTTGCCACCGCCGCTTTGGCCTTGCTGCTCACCCTGGTGGTGATTCCCCGCTTCCAGAATCCGCAAACCGAAACCAACGCCTTCGTGGACAACTATGTTGACGTTCTGCGTGCCGCTGACCCCGTCAACGAAGTCTCGCTGCTGCCGGGCACGGAAACGGCCGTAGAGCCGGTGAGGGAGCTCGAATGAAACTCACCCGGGCTACCATTGCGCTTTGGATGGGACTAGTGTTCGTTTGTGGCGGCGTGCTGGGCGCTTTGGGGCACCGGCTGTATACCGTTTCTGCGGTTCGCGCCAGTACCAGCCCCGGCCGGGGCAACGCCGAAGAATTCCGCCAACGCTACACGGCGGAAATCAAAGCCCGTCTGCATCTCACCGACGAGCAATTAGCCAAGTTGGAAGCAGTTCTGGATGAAACCCGCCTGAAAGTGCGCGTGGCCCGTACCGCGCTCGATCCGGAAATGAAGAAGATCCGCGACGGCCAGGAAGCCCAAATCCGCGAAATTCTCTCCGATGAACAGGAAGCGGAGTGGAGCAGGATGCAGCAGGAGCGGGATGCCGATCGTAAGGCGTTCCGAGATAAGCGCAAACGCAACTCTCCTGATCGGTAAGCTGGCAACAAAAAGATAAAGAAAATGGCCCGGTAAGAGATTACGCTACCGGCTGTTTCTTTTTGGCGTCGGAAATCGCTTTGGCTTCGGCGGCAACCTTTGCGTCCGCAGCGGCTTTGGCGTACTTCTTCTGGAAGCGATCCACACGACCTTCGGTATCGATCAGCTTCTGTTTGCCGGTGAAAAACGGATGGCAGTTGGAGCAAATTTCCACGCGGATATCGCCCTTATGCGCGGAACGTGTGCGGAACTTGTGCCCACAGGCGCAAATTACATTGATTTCTTCGTAAGCAGGGTGAATTCCAGGTTTCATGATCAGACTCTGGTACTAGCTTAGCACAGGGGTCAATTTTGTCCGTTACCCGTCTTGGCCAATGCAGCATGAGCCTGAAGGAGGACTCATTTCTAACGCAGCATCAGCGCAAAAGCGCATGAGCAAAACCGGGGAGCGCCATGGAAATGCCACCGCGCCGACGGCGGCTTCCCTTCCCTCTTCCTATCCCCAAAACCAAGAAAGGAGCCCAGCACCTCACCCACCTGATTGTCACTCCCAGGCACATTCTTTGGATGAGAAAATGCTCGATCTTACCGCACGATCTTACCGCACTGGCCCGGGTCAGGCTGATGCCGCAAGTTGCTCGAGCGTGGCAGCCAGCAGCAAAACTCCGTTGCTGATGGATTCCGCGGAGGTGTATTCGTCGGGCCGATGGCTGACGCCCGCGCGGCTGGGAACGAAGATCATCGCGGTTGGCGTGATGCGGGACATAAACAGTGAATCATGGTAAGCGCGGCTAATCATTTTCTCTCCGCGCAAACCGTATGCGACACAGCCAGTTGCCAGTAATTCGACAATAGCCGGTGAGCTTTGCGCCGGTGGGTCAGCATTCAATAGATCGATTTTTGCGTGAATCTTTCGGCGGGCACAAATTTCGGATGTGGCGGTTTGGATGGATTTCAGAACCGCATCTCGGCGTTCGCCGTCGATGTCACGAACGTCAATCTCCATTTTGACGGAACTGGGAACGCTATTAACGGCGCCTGGGAAAACCTGACACAGTCCGGTGGTGGCCACCGTGTCCACCGATTCCGTCGACAAAGCGGATCGCTCCACTGCCAACCCAACTTCCGCCGCAGCCAGAAAAGCATCGCGGCGTTGCGGCATCAGCACCGCGCCGGCGTGTCCGCCCTCTCCGGTTAGCGCAATGCGCAGAGTTGCGGGGGCCGCGATTGCCGTCACGATGCCAATCTCATTTCCGTGCTGCTCTAGCAGCGGCCCTTGCTCAATGTGCAACTCCACAAATGCGCTGAAGTGGCCGGGCTTCAAGGCTACGTCGGCCAGCGTGCCTGTGAAGCCTGCCTGGCTGCGGGCTTGGCGCAAAGTTTGGCCGTCCGCATCCAGCAGTGTTTCATCGACAGATGCCGGCAATGACCCTGCGATGAGACGGCTGCCCAGGCATCCAATGCCGAAGCGAGTGGGTTCTTCCGCAGTAAAAAGGATGAGTTCGATGGAGCGCCTGGGTTGATAGCCTGCCCGCGCCAAGGTGCGAATGGCTTCCAAACCGCCCACCACCCCCACCGTTCCGTCGTAGCTGCCGGCGTTGGGGATTGCATCAATGTGCGAGCCTGTTGCCACCGGCGGCAATTCCGGCTGGGTGCCACGCCAACGCGCGAAGGTGTTGCCCACCGGGTCATGGCGAAGCTCCAGCCCTGCGTCTTCGCAAAGCTGCCACAGATAGCGGCGCGCGTGCATGTCGGCTTCGCTGAACACCACGCGCGTGACTACCGGCGGGGGCTCCGCCGATATGGTTGCCAATTGCGAGAGCTCGCGCGTTAGCCGGGCCCCATCAACAGAAAGTCTCATCGCCCATCCTCTCTGTTCCAGTCTTATCGATTCCAATCTTTGTAGATAAGATATTTCGCGGGCGTTTCGCCGATGGCGCCAAACCACTGGGGACAATACGGGGCCATCCAAATGAAATCGCCTGCGGTCACCGGATACCAGCGATCCCCCAAACGATAAATCCCGCCCCCTTCTAGCATCAGCAGACCATGCTCCATCACATGCATTTCAACCATGGACAGAGCGGCGCCGGGCTGGAAGGTCATCGTATTTACGGCAAAATCGAAGCTGGCATCTGCCGGTATCAGACGTCTTACTTGAAGCGCAGGGTTGCCATCCAGCGCTTCACTGGCGCAAGCCTTTTCCTGGCCTGAAAATTCGGACGGGTGAGCAACGGCGGGCAGCGGCTGATACGGTTTTTCAATCACCGTCGCGCGAGCCTTCGTTTTGGCCGCTATGGCCATCGGCAGTTTGGTGTAATGAAAGTGGCCCTGCGCCAGTGTTTTGGTCCCCGCGGTCAGCTCACCTTCCAGCACGTAAACAAAGCGCTGAAACTCTGAGGGAGGCAAGTGGCCGCCCGCTTCGAACTCGGCGGTGTACTGAGTAAACTTAGCGCCGCGCGCTGGCCCTACGTGCACCACGGCGGTGGCTCCGCGCATGCCGGGCAAGGGTGCATGGACGAAAGTATCGGGAGTTTGCAGAATATGATCCGCGCAATGGGCGCTACGAGTGAATCCAAGTTGTTGCATAAATGATTAGGCTGGCCGCACAAACTTCCCCTGAGTTTGGGCCACGAGTTTTCCTTCCGCAAAGATGGTTTCACCGCGGCGAAGCGTGCGCCGGATGGCGCCGCGAAATTGTTTTCCCACATAGGGGCTGATTTTGTGGCGCTGGAAAAGATGTCCCTCAGTAAGTTGCGAGCTGTGCTGCAGATCCACCAATACCAAATCGGCGTGGTTACCGGTGCGAATACTGCCCTGGTTGGGGATGCGAAAGCGCCGCGCAGGCTCGGTTGCCAGCAGCGAAGCGATGCGTTCCAGCGGCAAACCGCGTTGATGATATCCCAGTTCCAACAAAACTGAAAGCGTGGACTGCACACCGGCGATGCCGCCCCACGCGCTGAAGAAATCGCCGGTCTTCATTTCCGGAGGAGCGGGCGAATGGTCGGAGGCCACAATCTCCACGGTTCCGTTGAGTAATTGCTCCCAAAGGGCATTCTGGTCCACGCTGTTGCGGAGCGGAGGAGCGCACTTTGCCAGCGCACCCAGACGTTCGACATCCTCTTCCGTGAAAGCCAGATAGTGCGGACACGTTTCAATCGAAACGTCCACGCCACGGCGTTTGGCCGCAGCCGCCGCCACCACGCCGCGGCCGGAACTGATGTGAACGATGTGCAGTTTGGCGCCGGCCTCCCCTGCCAGCAGCGCTGCGCGGGTGATGGCCTCCACTTCCGCCAGAACAGGTCTGGATGAAAGGAAATCGCGGATTTCCGTGCGCCCTTCTGCGCGGCACCGTGCCAGTAAAGCGCTGCAGATCTCTTCGCTTTCGGCGTGAACGGCAACCGGCAGGTCCAGCCTCGCGGCCTCGCGGAACCCCTCGTAAAGAGTAAGGTCATCCGCGCGCGGAAATTCGGGTAGACCGGAATCGCAAAGAAACGCCTTGAAGCCCATCACGCCGCGCTCCGCCAGTTCGGCCATTTGGGGAACATTCCCGGGAATCAGGCCACCCCACAAGCCGAAATCGGTAATAGAACTAGCCTCTAACGCGGCGCGCTTGCGATCGAATTCGCGCGCATTCACGGTGCAGGGCGTGGAGTTCAAAGGCATGTCGATGAAGAAAGCGCCGCCTCCCGCCGCAAGCGCGCGGCTGCCCGTGTAAGCGCCTTCCCATTCCGTTCTGCCAGGTTCGTTGAAATGCAGATGCACGTCGAGCACAGCTGGAAAGACATGCAATCCAGTGGCGTCTATAGTCTGCGAAGCACCCAACACCTCGGGTTCGACGGCGGTAATTACACCGCCAGAGATGAGAATGTCCGCCATGCGGACCCCTTCGGTAGTTACCACCGTACCGCCGCGAATCGCTGTGTTGGCGATACTCACTGGATGCCTCCCAGCCGTTCCAGAAAGTTGTGGCCTACCTGTAGTGCGGCAGCGACATCCTCAACCCGAACGCTTTCGTCTGGATGATGACTGATCCCACCTGGGCTTCGCAGGAACAACATGGCCGCCGGTATTTTCGGCGCAATCACCATGGCATCGTGGCCAGCGCCGCTGTTGAGCCTTGACGCCGCAAAGCCGCAGGCCGCAAAGCCGCAGGCCGCAACCGATTGCTCCAGCAGGTTAGTCAGGCCGCGATCCATGGCGACGCTTGCCTGATCCAAATGTGGTTCAACCAAAATGCTGAGTGCCCGCCGTTCAGCAATTTGACGCGCCGCCGTAACCATTTCCTCCACTGCGGCCTTGCGCGTGAAGTCCGTGGGATGTCTTACGTCCAGGCTTGCCTGAACATGCGAAGCAATCACATTTGTTGCGCCCGGTGTCACCTGCAGACGTCCCACGGTAGCAACCAGACCCTGCTTCTCATTTCCTGGCGTCTCATTTCCTGGCGTCTGATTCGCGATGCGCTCAATCGTCTGCACCCATTCCGCCGCGCCGGCCAACGCGTCATGCCGCAAATGCATGGGAGTGGTGCCGGCGTGATTGGCACGGCCCTCAAAGCTTAGTGTCAGACGGCTTTGCCCGACGATCGCGTCAACCACAGCGACCGATTCATTCCTGCTTTCGAGCACTGGGCCCTGCTCGATGTGAAGCTCAAGATAGCCGAGTGCAGCTGACTCCGCTCGCGCGGCAGGGATGCATTTCGGATCCAAGCCGAAAGCGGTGATGGCTTGCTCCACCGAGACTCCTTCGCGGTCTTTGATGGCCAGCAGGTCCGGAGTGAAATCACCAATCAATGCGCGACTCCCCAGAAACGGCAAGCCGAAACGGACGCCTTCTTCTTCGGAAAAACCAACGATTTCCACCGGAAACGTGTAAGGACCGGACGACTCCATCAGCGCAATGCCAGCCAGCACACCCAGAATTCCGTCGAACATTCCGGCCTGCGGAACGGTGTCGAGATGCGACCCGATATAAAGCGTCCCCGACAGCTGGGTGCCTTCACGGCGCCCGCGAATATTGCCCGCGGCATCCACGCGAACCTGCAATCCGCACTCTTCCATCCACCGCCGAATACGTGCGTGAACTTCGTGCATGGGGGGAGAAAGAAAAGTGCGCGTGGTGTGGCCAGGCTCCTCGGTACATTCGGCCAGGCACGCGCAGCGTTCGATCACCTGGCTTGCCAGTTTTATCCACTCGCTCATTACGATCCCCGGTAGGTGCTGTAGCCGTAAGGCGAAATCAAAAGCGGGACATGGTAATTCGCGGCCGGATCAGCAATGCCAAACTGGATCACTACAATATCGAGAAACGCGGGATCGGGCAACGCCACTCCCGCAGCGTGAAAGTAATCGCCTGCGTGAAAGTGCAACTGATAGACGCCAGGCTCAATCCGGTCTCCTGAAAGCAGTGGCTCATCGGTTCGACCGTCTACGTTGGTAACGACACTCGTAACCGGGCTTAGCGGCTCAATTCGACTATCGCTTATGACTGCATATAATTTGATCACGACCCCCCGCGCGGGGACACCGCGAGCCGTATCCAGTAAATGTGTAGAAAGGCGAGCCATATCTAACGACGCAGTCTTAATCCCAAACAACCATAAGGTGGCCGCGCTTCCGTGAAGACGCCGATCGAATCGCCACGTTCCACCACCGTGTCCCAGGTCCGGTTGTTGGCCTCCAGGTGAATTTCGGCAATGCTTTCGTGTTCCGCCAGAGCCTTGGTTCCCATCTGATAAATAACTTCCTGAATACTGCCGGATTCAAACCCCGCAAATACATCATGCACCAGCTGACGAATCGCTGAAGGGGTCGCGCCGTTGCTCGTGGATCTTGCCGGGTCTATATAGGTCCACTCCAAATCCAGCCACATGTGTAAGGGACGATTGTGAATCTCTGGAAGGGTAGTGTATTCGTCGCGCACAAAGCCGTGAAACGCGCTGCCGCCCAAGCGAAGAAGTTTAAAGCCGCGAATGCCGGAGACCACCTCCACAATACCCGTGCGATTCATTTCCAGACGCGCCGTGGCGCGTTCCGGCCCGCCTGGGGCGAACGAAGATTCGCCACCAGCTTTACGGTAGGGAATTTCGTCGGCCGAGATCTGAATCCCCTCCACCTGAGAATACTTCTTGATGAACTTGCCGGCCAGGAACTGGCAGAATTCCTCCAGCCCCTCCCCGTCAAAATTCAAGGTCTCGCGCTGGATGAAGTTCTTCATCGAGTCCGTTGCAATCAGACCCGTGTTGTCGCCCTTGGTATAGGTGGGCCAGAAGGCGTCGCCATACAGCAGCATTTTCACGTTGACGCCGAAAACAGCGGACTGACCTGGTCTGTTTCTTCCGTCGCGGCGCAACCGGTAGACGTTGACGTCGCCCTTCCCGTAGTAGTTACGTTTCCATCCGCTAGCAAAAGTTTCCATTAGGGTCCTCTTAAGATATAGTTTCTTCCAGCCGGAAGCGCGCGATACGGAAGACCTGGTGCAGCGCTTCCTGGAATTCCTGTTCCAGGGAATTCTCCAGCCGTTGTTGCATCGCTCCCAGAATCTCGCCTTTACCGCTGCCCTTCACCGCGTAGAGAAACGGAAAACCAAAACCTTCGCGGTAGGCGCGGTTCAAGCTGTGCAGCCGGGCAAACTCCTCCGCGGTAAGGCTGGTCAGCCCGGCGCCCGATTGTTCGCCTTGTGATGCGTCACTCAACTTGGCGCGGGCGCCCAAGTCAGGGTGCGCCATCAATAACGCCAGTTGTGCCTGGTGCGGCGCGGTCTGAACACAACCGATAGCAACGGTGTGCAAATGATCCAATGATGAAAACGGGCGCTGCAACCATGCTTCGCGCATCACCCAAGGCGATTCTTCGAAGATCCAGCCCAGCGTTGCCGTCCATTCATCCTGGCCCAGCGCATTCAACTCCGCCAGAGTATGCCTTTCGGGCGTCATTACACTGAAGTCTCCACCGGTTTGGTCGCTTTCCGCTTCGCTTCACGAATCGCAAAAAAGACCTTTTCAGGCACGGAGGGGCAGGGCAAATCGATAGGCCCGCCATTGCCGAAGGCCGCAACGGCATCCCGCAGAGCCTCCCGCACCGATATTGCCAACATCAACGGCGGTTCGCCCACTGCCTTGCTGCCGAAAACAACTCCAGGTTCAGCCGCCCTCTCCAGAAACGTCACGTTGAACACAGCGGGCAATTCGGGCCACGAAGGAAGCTTATAGGTGGAAGCTCCGGCAGTGGCCAGCCGGCCCTGCGCGTCCCACAAGAGTTCCTCGATGGTCAGCCAGCCCACGCCTTGGATGAATCCGCCCTCCACTTGTCCGCGATCTACAAGTGGTGCGATCGATTCCCCCACGTCCTCCAGAATGTCAACTCTGCGCAAAAGATACATGCCGGTAAAGCCATCGATCTCCACCTCGGAAACAGCCGCGCCGTAAGCGTAATAGTAAAAAGGTGTGCCGCGCCCCGTTTTGGGGTCGTAGTGAATCTCCGGCGTGCGATAGAACCCTTGCGCGAAAAGGGGAATCCGCTGACGGTAAGCCTCGGCGCAAAGTTGTGCGAAGGGTAGGACAGAAACTCCGGCCGCGCGCACGAAGCCATTCTCAAACACCACCGCTGCCGGATCGGCGTTCAGCAATCCTGCCGCCACCGGCCGCAGTCGTTCCCGCAACTGCTGGCATGCGTCCAACACCGCAGCCCCATTCAAATCTGTTCCCGCAGAGGCCGCCGTCGCAGAGGTATTCGGAACTTTATCGGTGCGCGGCGGCATCATGCGAATCCGGTCCAGCGGCACGCCGAGGGTCGATGCGGCAATGGCCCGTATCTTGGTGTGCAACCCCTGGCCCATCTCCGTGCCGCCGTGATTCACCTGCACGCTGCCGTCGCGATACAGCAGAACCAATGCGCCCGCCTGGTTAAACAGAGTCGCGGTGAACGAAATGCCGAACTTTACGGGCGTAATGGCGATTCCGCGTTTTTCATGCTGGTGCCCGCGATTGAAATGTTCGATCTCGTCGCGGCGCTTGGAGAAATTGGCGCTGAGCATCAGCTCATCCCAAATTCTCTGGATACGGACTGCGTCCTTCACAGGTTCGCCATAGTGCGTGGCGTCGCCATCCTTGTAGAAATTCCGTTGTCGAATGGCTTCTGGCGGCAAGCACAAACGCCGCGCGGCTTGGTCCAGAATCTCCTCGATCACCAGCATCCCTTGCGGTCCCCCGAATCCACGAAATGCGGTTTGCGAGGTCTTGTGGGTTAAACACACGTAGCCTGTGATCTCAACCGCAGGCAGGCGATATGCATTGTCGCAATGAAACATGGCGCGCCACAGCACAGGTTCGGAAAGATCCAGACACCAGCCGCCATCCGCGTAAAGCGCAAGCTGAAGCGCCTGAATGCGCCCATCGGAGGCGAACCCCGCCCTGTAGCGGGCCAGAAACGGATGCCGCTTGCCCGTCAGCGCCATGTCCAAGGCGCGGGACAAACGTACCCGGACTGGGCGCCTGGTCTTCCAAGCTCCCAGCGCGGCCACGGCAGCGTAAGCGTTGGCCTGCACTTCCTTGCCGCCAAATGCTCCGCCCATCCGCAGGCACTCTACCGTCACTTGATTTCGTGCTAGCCCCAACACTCGGGCAACTACTTCCTGGGTTTCACTGGGATGTTGCGTGGAGGAGTGCACGGTGATGCCTCCCGCCTCATCCGCAAACGCGACGGCACATTGCGTTTCTAAATAGAAGTGCTCTTGCCCGCCGATTTCAAGTTCACCCGAGAACACCATGTCGCAGGTATGAAGTTGGGAAATATCGCCTTCAGTCAGCAGCGCTGGTCCGGAAAGAAAACTACCTTGCTCAATGGCTTGGGCGATGGTCAACACAGCCGGCAGAACCTGGTATTCAACCCTTACCAACCCGGCACCAATGCGCGCTGCTTCCAGGGTTTCGCCCAACACCCAGGCCACCGGCTGCTGATGAAACATCACTTCGCTGGGGAACAGCGGTTCATCGTGACGAACCGAGCCGCAATCGTTCTCGCCGGGGACGTCCTGGTGTGACAAAACCGTCAGCACGCCGTTCAACGCCAAGGCAGCGGAACTGTCCAGCACCAGAACCCGCGCGTGTGCGTGGGGAGAGCAGACGGGGTAGCCGTGAAGCAGTTCTGGAAATCGTCCAGTCAGATCGTCTGTGTAAAGCGCCTCGCCGGTAACGTGTCCGCGCGCGCTTTCGTGCGGGACCACCTTGGTACCCAACTTCCCGTCCAACTTCCCGTCCAACGTCATTGACGGGCCTCCTGGGTCTCGCACCAAAATTTTTCCAGCAGCGATTTTGAAACTTCCAGACGATATTCGGCGGAGCCCCGATGGTCGCTCATCGGCTGAATACTGTTCTGCAGCGCCGCTTGCGCCCGTTCAACTGCATCCAGGTTCCATACTCGCCCTATAATGGCTTCTTCGGCCGCGACAGCTCGCATTGGTACGGCGGCGACGCCCCCGAAAGCGAAACGCGCGGCATTCACTCTTCCGCGTGAATCCAGTTCCAGGGCAAATGCCGCGGCGACTGTGCTGATGTCATCCATTTGCCGTTTTGCGATTTTGTAAAAGCGCAGGTGCCGGGGAAAAGGTTTGGGGATGTGAATCGAGTGGATCAGTTCCCCGGGTTCCAACAAAGTTTTGCGGTAACCGGTGAAGAAAGCTTCCAAGGGAACCAGCCGCTCTCCCTTGATCGCAACAATATTGAGTGTTGCATTCATTGCCAGCAGGAAAGGCGCGCTGTCTCCAATCGGCGATGCTGTGACCAGGTTTCCGCCTAAGGTCGCGCGGTTCCGCAGTGTTGGTGATGCGAACAAGTGGAGCCATTCGTGAAACACAGCGGGGGCACTCTTCCAGCGATTTGCCAGATCCGTCAGCGGCAGCGCGGCGCCAATGGTGACGTGGCTTGCGGTCTCACTGAACTCTTGCAATTCAGGTGCTGCCTCCAAGCTGATGAGGCGATTCCAGCGCCGAAAGCGCAAATTGGACTCTACCCCCAAGTCGGTCGCGCCCGCGATTACCTTGCTTCCCGGGATTTGCACTTCCCGCAGGCATTCGGCCAGAGTTGCCGGCCGCAGAAAAGTCGCAGCCCCAGAGGAGTAGTCAATGGAAGTAACGGCCGGTGCCGGCTGGCGCAGGCGTTGTGAAAAAACATCGTCGGGGAAAGCCACGGACAGCGACAGTGCGGCATCGCGGATGGGACGATAGCCTGTGCAGCGGCACAAGTTTCCGCCCATG
>JANXYJ010000204.1 GCA_025350105.1 Terriglobia bacterium
AGCTGCGCAAGGGCCAGGCATCGGGAAGAGCGTGGGCCATGGCTGCTAGCGTCTTGAACCTACCGCTGTTCGGGCTGGGTACCGCGGTTGGTTTAACCGGATGGGCCGCACTGCTGTGCACAGTGATGGGCGTAACTGGTCTGGCGGCCTTTTCCCGGCGCGACTCGGTGGCAAAGATGGCGGCCCAGGCGGCCGCGGAGCGGGCGGCGCGGCAACCGCGCATGGCTGGCGACGGAACCAGTGGGTGGTCCGAGGTGATCAGCGTGGTGGGACAAGTTCTGTTGTTGATTGCGGGTAGCGCCTTTTGGCGCAGCTGGGCTCAAGGCGCAGGCATGGCCGATCCACCGGCGTACTCCTGGCTGGTGGTGTATGAGTTTGCGCTGCTGCTGTGCATCGCCTGTCACGAAGCTGGACACGTGATTGCCGGTTGGCTAACACAAATGCATCTGCGGCAATTCATCGTGGGGCCGTTTGAGTGGAACCAGCGCGCGGGAGTGTGGAGATTTAACTTTAATGCACGCGGTCTATTGGGACATGGCGCTGCGGGCATGGTTCCCCTGCATCTGAAACACCTGGCCGGCCGAAGTATCTTTATGACGTTGGGTGGACCGATTGGCTCTCTGTTGATCGGTTCCCTTGCCGCGCTGATCACGCTGAGCGCCAAGGGCAAGTTCTGGGAGCCGGCATGGGAGTTTTTCTCCGTTGTGGCGACCATTGGCTTCGGGCAGTTTGTGGTGAACCTCATCCCCGTCATGCCGGAAAGCCAGTACTCTGATGGAGCGCAGATCTATCAACTGGTTTCGCGCGGCCCCTGGGGCGATATCCATATGGCATTTGCGATGGTGAGTTCCACGCTGGTGACCGCGCAACGTCCGCGCGATTACGACATTGCCGTGCTAGAGCGCGCCGCAGCCTTCCTGGAACACGGTCACAAGGGGATCCTGCTGCGGATGTACGCGTGCTTCCACTATCTGGACACCGGACACAAACAGAATGCCCTGAATTCGTTGCGCGCGGCGGAGGCGATCTATCCGGAAGTGGCGGCATCACTGGGCGCCGATCAACATGCGGAATTCGTGTTTGTGAATGCGCTGTACAAGCGTGACCGGGGTCGGGCGCGAATGTGGTGGGACCTGATGCAGGCTAAAGGCGACAGCAAATTGCGCACCGACTATTGGCGGGCCCGCGCCGCCGTGTATTGGATGGAAGGCCAGTTGGAGGTAGCCAACGAAGCCTGGCAAAAGGGTAACGCGATGGCGCGCACCCAGCCACGGGCCGGGGCTTATGATTTCGATCGCTGGTGCTTTGAGGAACTGCGGCGGGCGATGGATGGGGACCGGCCTCCGGAAGACTCCGCTGCAGTGGCGGTGAACAAAGAAGAGCGCGGTCCGGCGTCGGTATTGCAGCTGCCGCAAGCGGTCTCTTAAATCATTTCCACGACTTTTGGACAAAAGAAAAACCCCGCGGTTTCCCGCGGGGTGGTTAGGACAGAAAACAGTTCTTGCTGGTTAGAAAACCAGCTTCAAAGCGAACTGAATCTGACGAGGAATGGTTCCCGCGTTTGAGGTCACGATTTGACCGGCAGCCCCAAAACGGCCACCCGCGGCACCGGTGAACAGGCTTAAGTTCGGGACACCGAAGTTTTCGTGGTTCAGGAAGTTGAAAAACTCCGCCCGGAACTGAACGACAAACTGCTCCGAGATTTTCGGAATCTTGGTATCCTTCAACAGAGCCGCATCGGCATTGAACACTCCGGGTCCCCGGATAATGTTGCGTCCGGCGTTCCCTTCGGTGCCTGCAGGTTGGATGCTGTAGGCCAGCGGGTTGTACCACTGGCTAACCGTCCCAACCTTGATGGAATCGGAGGTGAAGCCCGAATTCAGGTTCGGGCGTTGATTGGCGGCCTGGCCGGTAAGGGCCTGGTCGATACCCGTCGCGATGATGATCGGCGGACCAGTGGTTTTGCTCATGATGCCGCTGAGCTGCCAGCCTTCGACCAACTTGTTGCCCTTGAACGGCAGGCGATACACGCCGTTAATGCGCAAGGTCTGGCGAATATCGAAATTGCTGTTACCGCGCTCTGCCGCAAAGTTGTACGGGTTGGAGCGCGCACCGCCGCCGGTTTCGAGCCCGCTGGAGGCCGAACCGTCGTCGATGCTGTGGCCCCAGGTGTAGGCAACCTGAGCTTGGAAGTTCTTGCTGAAACGGTGCACTGCGTTGGTCTGCAGCGAGTTGTAGTGCGACTTCCCGTTGGTCTGCAAGGCATTGATTACCGCCATCGCCGGATTCCAGCGAGCGTTATTGATGCCCACCCCAGCTGCATTCAGGGCGCCGAAGTGCAGAACCCCGTTCGCATCCGTGGTTGCAATCGGCGGATTTTCGTCGCTACCGGTAAACAAATGGCTACCGTGAGATCCGACGTAGCCCACCGTCAGAATCACGCTACCCGGCAGTTCCCGCTGAACGTTTAGGTTCCATTGATACAGCGCCGGAGTGCGCGTGTTGTTGTAGTCCACGGCCTGGCCATTGCTATAGGGCGGTTGAGTGAAGGCTCCCGCAAACGGATTGGGGAACGCGATGACCGGAGTAGCCGCGTTCGGCGTAATGATCACCGACGGGAACGGCGCGCCGGTAACGTAACCGGAAGTATAGGTACGCGGGGCGATCACGTTGTGCGTGTCGCCGAAGCCGCCGCGAATGGAGGTCTTGTGATCCTTAAACGGATCGTAGGCGAACCCGATGCGCGGGCCCCAGTTGTTGCGGCTAGGGTTGGTGCGCCAGACATTGGGAACCTGTTTCAGGAAACCCGTGGTGGCTAGCCCGCCGCCAATGCTGCCGAACGGAGGATTCGCGATCACCAACAGGTTGTTAATGGCGCTCTTCGGATTGGTGAGGAAGTCATAGCGCAGACCGATGTTCAGAGTGAGCTTGGAGCTGATCTTCCAGTCATCGTTGATGTAAGGAACGACCAGAGTTTCGCGGAACGAACGATACGCATCAGGATTCAGGTTGCCTGAAAACGGATTCGGAACGCCAATGGGGTAGGCGCCGCCGTAACGGTTCGGGGTTCCTGCCAGGAACGTATTCAGGCTAGCAAAGGTGAACGCGCCCGATGCCGAAAACGGCTGGTTTTCGAAGGTTTGAATACGCGTCATGCCCAGACCCATTTTGATGTTGTGTGCGCCGCGCGTCATGTAAATGTCGTCCGACAAACCAAACTTGTTCTGCAGCAGGATGTAGGGCGCCAAAGTTGACGGACCAAGCAGCGACAAACCGGTGATGGTGACCGTGCCGTCTTCGCCGCCCTGGTGAGGATAGAACTGCAGCGGCGTGGTTTCGCCAAGCGTGGTGGCACTGTTTTCCGTGCGCACGTAACTGCCGCGCGTTACGTTGATCAGGTTCGAAGACACGATGTGGCGGAGTTCCGCGGTCAGATACTGGTTGCGGGTGGGCTCCGAATCGTTCCAACTACCAATGGTGGAGGCAGGGAATGGATTCGCAAAACTGGATTTGTCGATGACGTAACGGCCGAAGATGGTATCTTTGGCGGTCAGGTTGTAGTCGACGCGGCCCAGGAAATAGTGCTCGTTGCCAACCTGAGTACCACGCGAAAACGCGTTCGCCAGACTGGTTTGCCCGGCAATATTCACGATGGGAATCAAACCGTCGGTGGGATACAGGTCGATGATTTGCTTTAAGAGCGGTGATGCAAAGCCCAGGTGGGTCAGGCTGCCATTGGGGTTGGTGATATCACCATTGCGCGCCGCTGCGTTGGGAACTGTAACTTTATTCTCCACCCCGAGCGACTGCTTCAAACCTTCGTAATTGGCAAAAAAGAACAGCTTGTCCTTCTTGATCGGACCGCCAACGGAACCACCAAACTGATTGCGGCGGAAAGGGGGCGGCGAGCTGGTGCTGGCGAAAAAGTCGCGAGCATCCAGCGCGCTGTTGCGCAAAAACTCAAAAACGGAACCGTGGTAGCTGTTGGTGCCGGATTTGCTGACTGCGTTGATCACAGCGCCGTTACCGCCGAATTGGGCGCTATAGGTGTTGGTCAAGGTCTGGAATTCGGCTATGGCGTCGATACCCAAAGAGGTGCCGAGCGAGCCTGCGCCGCTGCCGTGACCGAAGAAGTTGACGATATCGGTCCCATCGAGCAGATAGGACTGGCCTTCCGGACGGCCGCCGGCGACGCTATAGGTATCGCCTTTACCGTAGAAAGAAGTGGTTGCGGTTTGCGCGACGTTCACTCCGGGCGCCAGGAGAATCAACTGCTGAAAATTGCGGCCATTCAAAGGAAGGTCCGCGATCTGTTTCTGTTCCACCAAGTTGGCGACGGTGGACGTCGTGGTTTCCACCTGGGAAACGGTCCCGGCTACCTCTACCGTGGTCTGGGTTTGTCCAATCTGCATGGTGAAATCCACCACAGCAGTACCCCCAACCGTAAGCGTGATTCCCTTGCGGACCAAGGATTGAAAGCCCATCTTGCTGGCCTGAACTTCGTAGTCACCCACGATCAAACTGGGCGCGTTAAAGCGCCCTGCGCCGTCGGTGGTGATGTTTTGCGTGATGTCGGTGCCCGAGTTCTTAATCTGAACATTGGCTCCTGGCACCGCAGCGCCTGTGGCATCCGTAACCGTACCGGTTATGGTTGCCGTGGTTACCTGTGCCGCTAGCTGGCCTACTCCGGCCAATAGCAACGCAAGGCTTAACAGAATTGTAAGCACACGTGTCATGTTTTGCTGCATAAATCTTTCTAGGTCTCCTCAACCTGAATGCACGAACCCCTTTTTTACTGCCCCTTCCTGCCGAATGCCGAGACTCAGTCACCCATGCCAAAACGTAGGCAGATGGATACAATAAGAGCCCGCCAATTGCAGGAGCCTTAAGCGTACTACATTTGGGTGATTGGGTTCAAACCGCCAAAATGCATAGGCGCAGCTTGATTGTTGTCGGTGCTACTTTTTAGCTTTGTCGCCGAGCACGCCGTTCACGAAATAGTTCACTACTTTGGCATCGTTGCGAGCCATTTCGTAGTAGGCAGCTTTTAGCAGCTGGTCTTTGCGATTGACCAGGGTTTCGCGAATGGTCTGCTGGACTTTGGGGTCGGCCAGATCGCGTTGGCCGGCCGGTTCGCGGGTGATCAGCTTCAAAATACGATAGCCTTCATTGGTGCGCATCACCTGGGTAGTTTCGCCGGGCCGCAATGCCATCAGGGACTTACGCAGCTCGGCGTTGGCTTTGTCCAGGCTCGATTCGGGGATGAAACCCAAATCCCCGCCGTTTTGCGCGGAGTTTGGATCCTCGGAATAGTTCTGGGCCATCATGGCAAAGTCTTCGCCCTGTTTCAGGCGCACAGACAGGCTTTCAATCTTCTTCTTCGCCTGTTCGTCGCTCTGCGCCTTGTCATTTTTTAAATTGTGAACATTGGGATCAGCGAAAGGCGTCACCAAAATCTGCGCCATGTGGATCTGCGGCTCCGCTAAATTGAAGCTGGCTTTGTTGCTGTTGTAGAACTCCGTGATGTCGTGATCGGTGATGCTGATCTGCGAGGTGATCTCTTTGTTGAATAGCTTCTGTACGCTGAGGTCGCGGCGCAGTTGCATTTTCAAATCTTCCGGGGTCATCTTGCGGGCGGTCAGTTGCTTTTGAAACTCTTCCTGGGTGTACGGCGCTTTCAATTCGTTGAACTTGGCGTCCACATCCGCATCCACTGCCATCAGGCCCAGTTTTTCGGCGCGCTGCAGCATCAATTCGTTATCGATCAGGGTGCGCAGCACCTCCAGTTTCTGAATGGTTGCCTGATCGCCCGTGGATTTTTCGCCTCCGCTAAACTGCACTTCGTACTGTTTGTCAAGATCGGCATAGGTAACGGCGCGGCCGTTGACGGTGGCCGCCACGTCCGCAGGTGCAGAGCGATTGCAGGCGGTAGTAAAAAGAGAAACGAGAAATATCGTGGCGAACGCGCGTGTCATAAGAGAGAGTTGATGCTAGAGAGAGTTGATGCTCCATCTTAGCGCGGGCACAAACTATTTGCTTTTCGACGTTTCTGGCACTAGCGATCTCACAAAGAAATCCAGCATCGTAGCGTTCAGTTGCCGCGATTCCACCCCACCCACTCCGTGGGTCTTCTGGGTGTAGAGCGAGAGTTCGAACTGCTTGCCTGCCTGCTCCAGCGCCTCGATCATCTGGACCGTGTTCTGAAAAAGGACGTTATCGTCCTCCAGGTTGTGGGCAATCATCAATCTGCCTTGCAGCTTGTCGGCTTTGGCCGGCAGCGCCGTGCGTGCATACGCTTCGCGATTGTCCTGCGGCAGCCCCATGTAGCGTTCGGTATAGATCGTGTCGTAGTTCAGCCAATTGGTGACGGGCGCACCGGCGAAACCTGCGTGAAACACATCAGGCACGTTCAGCAACATATTTAACGTCATGAAACCCCCGTAACTCCAGCCGTTCACACCAATTCGCGTGGGATCGACAAAGCCGAGGGAGATCAGATACTTGATCCCCGCCACCTGGTCCGCCAGTTCCGCGGCTCCCAGATTGCGATTCACTTGCATTTCAAAGCGATGGCCGCGCCCGGTGGTTCCACGATTGTCCACCTCCCATACCACGAAGCCATTGTGCGCGAACACTTGGTCCATAGTGACGCCAGACCATACGTTGCGAACCGATTGCGCATGCGGGCCGCCATAAACCTGAACAATCACCGGGTATTTCTTCCTGGGATCGAAACCCGCGGGGCGGATCAGGCGTCCGTAGAGTCTTTCGCTTTCCGCGCCTTGAAAAGTTACAATTTCAGTCGGACGCAAATCGAAGTCCTCGATCACCTTGCGATCCGCCGGCCGAAAAATAGCCGATTCTTTCCCGTCGGCGGAATGGAGCGTCGTCTCCGGTGGTGAAGTCAGGCTTGAGTAGGTATCCAGGAAGTGCCCGCATCCTGGTGCCATGGAGATGCGGTGCGTGCCGGCCTCCCTCGTGATTTCCTGCTCAGCACTGTCGGGCGTGGCGCCGATTTTCGCACGATAAAGTCTGCGCTCCAGTGGACTGAGCGCGGCACCCAATGTGGATGACATGAAGTACACGCTGTCCTCATTCGCACACACGATAGAATTGCCCGGCACAAGCTGCTTCGCCGCGGAGCCATCTAGCGGATACCGGTAAATCCATTGCCCGCCTTCTTCCTCGTTATCGACCGTCCACAAAAACTCTGTGCCATTTTTCAGAAACCGCGGACTGCCCACGATATTGATCCAGTACGGATCCTTCTCCTGGTAAACCGTCCTTCTTCGGCCGGAGTCCTTATCGAACAGGAGAAATTCCAAATCATTCTGCACCCGATTGGTGCGGACCACATAGATTTGCTTGCCATCCGGCACCCAACCCGCGCGCGGAATCAGGTAGTCGTGAACCGTATCTCCCAGGTCTATCCATTTAGTGTTCAGCCATTTGGTGGGGCTCGTCGTGGGAGACGCTCCGTCGGCGGACACTATGCCTAACCGCACACTGGCGTTGTTGTCACCGGCCTGTGGATAACGCTGCGGCTCGTAAACCGCCCGCGAGCCGCGTAGGTCTGAGTGAGGATAGAGCGGTTCCCCACTGGTATCAAATTGCAAATAGGCTAAGTTGCGCGAATCGGGAGACCACCAATAGGCAGAACCCAGATCCAACTCCTCTGGATAAACCCAGTCTGGCGCGCCGTTGCGAAGAGTGTCGGTGCCACCGGTGGTGATTCGCGTTTCTTTTCCGCTGGCGATATCCAATGTATACAGATCCCAATCGCGCAGAAACGCCGCTTGCTTGCCGTCGGGCGAAAGCTTGGGGTCACGCTCCTGCGCAGGCGTCTTGGTCAACTGGCGCCACTTGGCTTCATTTCGAGTGGCCTGGAGATTGATCCAAAACAAATCGCCGTTGCCCAGGTAGAGTACTTCCCTGCCCGAGGGGGCCCACTGAAACGTCTGTTCATCCACGCGGCGATTTTCCCAATCGAAGCGCTCCCGGCGCGGCGCGGGAATGGCGGCGGCATCCAAAGCATCCAGCCCAAGAACGTCATGAGCGCGGGTGCCGGCAACGTCATAGACCATCAACTGCCGGCCCTGGCGATACAAAAACATCTTGCCATCGGGAGACCACACAGGTTCGCCCGGAGCCTCCGGCCGCGGACGAACGCGCCAATCGTTGAAGGCCTGCAACGTCACTGGCTTCCTTTCAGCAAGTGCCGTCATCGTAAGAAATGCGACGAAGAATAGGGTCTGCGTTATTTTCGTAAACATCGTTTATAGTTGTGATTGTACTTAAATCCAGTCCTCTATTCACACAAGTCTCCTTCCAACCATGAAACTTACCTTTTGGGGCGCCGCCAAAACTGTAACTGGCTCCATGCATCATCTTGAGACGGGCGGCAAACGCTATCTTCTGGATTGCGGTTTGTACCAGGGCCGCCGCCAGGAAGCGTTTGAACGCAATAGCCAATTCCCGTTTCCGGGTTCCAGTATTGACAGCGTGATTCTCTCGCACGCCCATATAGACCACAGTGGCAATCTGCCAACCCTGGTGAAGAACGGTTTTTCCGGGCGAATCTACACAACGCCCGCTACCGTTGACTTGTGTTTGGCCATGTTGGCGGACTCGGCTTTTCTACAGCAGAAAGACGCGGAGTTTGTCAATCGCCGGCGGGAAAACCGCAAGGCAAATCCAAACGACAAGCTGGTGGAGCCGCTTTACGGCCCGCTGGACGCCGAGCGGACTTACGCTCTGTTCCATGCGATTCCGCTGGGCGAACACACGGAAATAAATCCTGGTCTGGCCTATACGACCTACGATGCCGGGCATATGCTGGGGTCAACGTCAATGGTGATTGAGGCCGACGGCCAGCGTCTGGCTTTCTCGGGAGACGTGGGGCGTCCGGGGCTGCCCATCATCCGCGATCCGCAAACGCTGCATGAGCCCGTGGATTACCTGATCATGGAGAGCACCTACGGCAACCGCTTGCACAAACAACTTGGGCACGCTGCGGAGTATCTGGAAGAAGTGGTGAACCGTACGGCCGCGCGCGGAGGCAAAATTATCGTGCCCGCGTTTGCTGTGGGCCGCACACAACAGTTGGTGCTGTTGCTGCATCAGTTGATCGACGAAAAACGCATTCCGTCCATTCCGATGTACGTGGATAGCCCGCTGGCCATCAACGCGACGGAAGTGTTTCGCAAGCACCCGGAGTGTTTCGACGAAGAAGCGCGCAAATACTTGACAGATGGGGAGGATCCCTTCGGCTTCTATCGCCTGCAATATGTGCGCACAGCGGAGGAATCGAAGAAGCTAAACGGAATGCGCACTCCCGCAGTGATCCTGGCGGCATCCGGCATGTGCGAAGCCGGCCGAATTCTGCATCACCTGCGGAATAACATTGAGGACCCGCGCAACACCGTGCTGATCACCGGCTTCCAGGGAGCCAATACTTTAGGCCGTAAGATTCTGGACAAGCAACCCACGGTGCCGATCTTCGGCGAACCGATGGCTTTGCGTGCCGAGGTTTGCTCGCTAGAAGAACTCAGCGGCCACGCCGATCAAAAAGAGTTGATCGAATGGATGCGCCCGATCGCCAAGGGATTGAAGAAAGTCTTCCTGGTCCACGGTGAGCCAGACGCTGGAGCGGTGCTGGCCGAGGTGATTCGCAAGGAGTATGGCATCGAAGTGGTTCAGCCATCGCGTGGGGAGAGTTTTGAGTTGGGGTAGCCGTATCGTCGACAACTGATTCTCCGCTTTCAAACGGGTCGCAAGCATTCCCAATGTCGGGCACCGCAGGGTGGATCTAAACCGACAGACAAGTGCTTTTCTACAATGTGCTTTCTTATCTGATTGTCTACCGGTCAGCCGGTTTGATTAAACTCCGGCGCTCACTTCGCCGTCGCAATCTGCTCCGCCCATCGCGTTGCTTCTACATAGGCCTCTCGAACAGTGCCGGCGGGAACGTGATTCTGCTTCGCCAGCGCCTCCACCTCCGCCCAATTCCCGCCTTCATAGCAGAGAATCAATTCATAAATTTGCCGAAGGGAATGCTGCGGAGGTGTGTTACCCAACAGGACATCCACAATGGTTGCAGGCAGCCGCAATTCCTGCAAGGCATCGGCCAGCGGCTTGTCCACCAATGCGTCCAGCAATGAAAACAGACCCACCAGAAAAGCGTCGTTGGCGGGAATGGGGGCGGAAGACGCAAAACCCGAAAGCTGCGCCATTTGTTCACAGAATCGCGCGCGCACCAGCGATAGCGTGGAGAGTTCGCTGGGCTTGTTTGTCGCCAGCGCGGGTAAGGTGGCCAAAGCCGCCCAGCGCCGGATGCCGGTTTCTCCCAAAGTGACCAGCGCGCGTTCCAGCGACGCGATACTCTCCCTACGTTCCATTGCTGCGGAGTTCACGTAACGCAGCAGTTTGTAACTCAGCGCGACATCTTGGCGGATCAGCTTGGCCAGCTTGATGAAATCGGGGTCGGGGTGATAGATTTCGCGCAGCAGGCGCAGGCAAGTGATCTTATTCGCCGCGATATCCTGGCCGCGCACCACCGTGGGACGGGCGAAAAAGTAGCCCTGAAACAGGTCGTAACCCAGATTGCGCGCCTTTTCAAATTCTTCATGCGTCTCCACCTTTTCGGCCAACAGTTGCAGACCCCGCCGTTTGTACTTTTCCACCAAACGCTTCTGTTCATCGGCGGCGCGATCAGAATGATTTTGGCGGGCGACGTCCTCGCGCTTTCGCTTGGGCGGTGGGCGCGGGCCTTTCAGGAGCTGCTCGGGCTG
>JANXYJ010000001.1 GCA_025350105.1 Terriglobia bacterium
ATACTGGTATTACGACTGTAAGCTTCACGCCGTCCGACTTCGGGGAAGAATTTTCAACTATAACATGTTTGCGCCCGGCCAACGCAAAATGTCTTTTGTTACCATGAACCTCAATAGCCTGGCTAAAAACCCGGCAAAATCAATGCAGTGGTTCCGTCCTTCGCGCGCTGGATTCGCAGCTAAAATCCGGGTATTCCTGGCCTACTTCGCCGCCGTCGTGCTGTTGCAGTGGCACGCAAACGCATTTCTCAGCGAATTGGGTAGCACGGCCGATGAGCCGGCTCACTACATCACCGGCTTGATGGTGCGCGACTATCTGGCCCACGCTGCCCTGATTTTACAGCCGCCCATGGCCTTCGCCCGCAATTACTATCTTCACTATCCGAAAGTGGCGTTGGGCCACTGGCCTCCATTCTTTTATGTGGTGCAAGCCGCCTGGACTTTGCTCTTCTCGCCCTCGGTGATCTCGGTGATGCTGTTGATGGCCGCGCTTACGTCGGTGCTGGCAACCGCCGTCTGCCAAGCCCTTCGCGAATTCACATCGTGGATCGTGGCGTTTTGTGCCGGCCTTCTTTTTATTTCCCTTCCAGTGGTGGAGGAATTCAGCCAGATGTTAATGGCGGAAATGTTGGTGGCCTTGCTGGTATTTCTGGCCGTGCTCTCTTACGGCCAATTCCTGCAGTCCCAGCGCTGGCAACCCGCGGCGTGGTTCGGCCTCTGGTGTTCGCTGGCTTTGCTCACCAAAGGCACGGGGATCCAATTGGCGTTGGTGCCGCCCATGGCGCTGCTTCTCACCCGCCGCTGGCATTGGTTGCGCCGCTTTACGTTTTGGCTGCCTGCCATCATCGTATGCGCGCTGGCCGTGCCGTGGTATTTGTGGGTTCCCGGCGCGCAGCATGAATCGGTGGCCCGCTTTGGAGGATTGCAGGTTGCCACGAATCGGAACTGGCAAACGCCGCTGGTTTGGTTCCAAATGGTGGGTCCGGTGGTGGCGGTGGCGGCGTGCGTGGGTGTGTTTGTTTATCGCAGGAAGTCAGACATATATATCGCGGCCATCGCGTCGCTGCTAGGCACCTTCGTCGTGCGCCTTTTCATCGGCGCGTTTGAGGAGCGGCATCTGGTCGGCAACCTTCCCGTGCTGATTGTTTTTGCGGCTGTGGGTGTTGATTGGGTGATGGCGCGATCGAAGTCGCAAGTCTGGGTAAGGAGTGTTGCCGCGCTGGCCCTGGTTGCGTTGGTGACGTTCAATGTCCGGGCCACTCCGCATAAACGCCAGTATGGGTTTCGCGAGACCGCACTCAGTATCCTGGCTCATCCTGAATTCAACAAGTCCGTCATCCTGGTCTGCGGTGCGGCACAAGGCGAAGGCATGTTGATTTCCGAAATCGCGATGCACGAGACGCGCCCCGGACATGTCGTGCTCCGCGCCACAAAAATGCTGGAATCGGTCGATTGGATGGGCTGGGACCCCAAGCCCTATTTTCACGACGCGGATTCGATGCTGCAATCCTTGGAGGCCATTCCCGTGGGCATCGTCGTTATCGATCCCGATGGTCAATCGACGCCTCATGGCAAAATGCTGCTGGCCGGTATCCTGGCTCATCCGGAAAAGTGGCAACCCATTTTACCGCAGGAAAGCGGCATCCTGGTCTTTCGTCTGATCGGCCACGAAGGAAAACCCGTCGGCAGGATTCAGATTCAAATGCGCTCAGGGCTCTACGGAAAGTTTTCGGACTAAACTTTTGATATCGTATACGGGAAGGCTGGCAAGCCTTTGTCAGGACCGTTTGAGAAGGAAGAGGATTTTATGAATCAATACATTCGTGGCGGGGCATTGTTCGCAGCGGGCATGATCGCCGGGTTGCTCTTCATGCGGCCCACCCAGGCACAAGACGACCGCCTCACTGGCATTCGCATCAATCACGTCGGCATTTTTGCCAAAGATTGGGACGAAACCATCAACTTCTACACCAAAACGTTGGGCTTTAAGGAAGCATTCACCTTCAAAGACAAAGACGGCAACGTCACCACTTCCTACATCCAGATGAACAAGGAAAATTTTCTGGAGATCGCACGGGCCACGCCGGAGCGCCCCGCGGGTCTGAACCACGTGGGCATTTGGGTGGATGATATCAAGGCCACCGTCGCGAATCTGCGCCGCCGCGGCGTGAAGGTGGAAGATGCGCGCACGGGCAACAGCAAAGCACCGCTCACCAACGTAGTCGACCCCAACGGCATCCGCCTGGAACTTCTGGAGTTCGCGCCCGAATCATCACAGAAAAAAGCCATCGACGCCTGGCGATAAAGGCCGCTTGGAATGGGCGCTTCCGCATAAAACATTTGCCTACTAAAATGGATGGATGGTTCCCGCGCAGGCCAGTGACGAAAATGTTTCCGCCGCGCGCGAAGTTGTCCACCCGTCCATTGTCCTGAGCGAAAGTGCGCAGGAGAACGCCGCCGCACTTGCCGCTGAGTTTCACTCCGCCCAACCGTTTCGCCATGTGGTGCTGGAAGGCATGCTTTCGCCCGCTGCTTGCCGGGCGCTGATTGCCGAATTTCCCGAATCTTCAGAACAGCACGCGCTGAACGAACCTGATGAGGTGGGAGGTAAAGCCGTGGTTCCGGAATTGGTGCAGCTTGGCCCCGCCTTTGCCGGCTTCGATCAACTGATGCAGAGCGCGGATTTCCTGCAATGGTTAGGCCAGGTCACCGGTATTCCGGATTTGCTTTACGATCCCGAATACGCAGGCGGGGGCACGCAGCAAGATTGCAATGGCCAGGAACTGGGCCCGCACGTGGATTTCAATTTTCATCCGCGCACCCACTGGCACCGGCGTTTGCATCTGATTCTGTTTCTGAATCCGCAATGGCACGAATCCTGGGGCGGATGTTGGGAACTGCTGCGGGATCCGTTCGACACCAACAAAGACACGAATCAAATGCGCAGCGTCACGCCGCTGGCCAATCGCGCGGTGATTTTTGAGACGGCGGAATCCTCCTGGCATGGTTTTCGCCGGATTCAGCTACCGCCCGATTTTGTTTTATCACGCCGGTCGATTGCCGCTTACTTTTACACCCAGGAACCGCCGCTCGCGGACCCCGTCGGACAGGCGCCTTCGCACGGAACACGGTACTATCAACATCCCCTGCCTGATCACATTCGGCCTGGGTACAGGATGCGTGACACGGATGTTCAGGAAGTGCAGGCGCTGTTAGACCGGCGGGATCATCACATCAAGTTCTTGTACCAACGCCAGAAGGAATTTTCAACAGCGCTGGATGCGATGCGCAACTCGGTTACGTTTCGCGTGGGGAGGATGCTGACGCGTCCGGCCGCCAAGTTGCGGCATTGGTGGAAGGGCGGGCGAACGCCCGAATCGTAAACCAGATCCGTGCAAAAATACCGGCGCCGGCTGCCAACAAGTGGCCACAAATCATCGAAATACAAGCGAAACTCGCCAAAAACGGCGAGCCGCCGGCCGCCTTCCAATGGTAGGAGTGCGGAAAATCGAAACGCCGCCTCTAGCAGCGCGCTAGCCACCAGCAAACGGAAAATGTTTTAGACGGGCCGTTAGCTCAGCTTGGCCCGCACGCGTTCGCTTAGCGCTTTGCCGTCCACGCGCTTGCCGGTAAGCTTTGCCTGAGCGGCCTTCATCACCACGCCCATCTGTTTGAGAGACGCACCCGGGGTTTCGGCAATCGCCGCCGCAATGGCCGCGTCCACTTCCGCATCGGTGGGAGCCGCCGGCATGTAGCCTTCAATCAGTTTGATCTCGCTCTCTTCCTTCAGGGCCAACTCTTCGCGCCCGCCTTTGCGAAACATGTCCGCCGATTCGTGCCGCTGCTTGATCAGCGTGCCCAGAATCTGGATCTCCATGGCTTCATCCAACGGCTTGGTGGGATTGTCCACTTTGTACTTTTGCAGCGCCGTCTTAATCATCCGCGCGGTATCGAGCGTAGCCGCGTTCTGGCTCTTCATGGCGGCCACCATATCGGTTTGAATACGATCAAGGAGAGGCATAAAGTATTAGCTTAACTGGATGGCCGGGAAGATTCACTGAGGTGTAAGGAGAGATCTCGATTCAGATTCAGCCGGTATTGCCAGAAACGCATGAGGCCATACCAGAACATCAAGTCGACGACCGCGAATACCATTCCTGCCTGAACCGCAGAAGGGTCATGCGAAGAAACCATTAGAGCACATGCTGCGATAAGGAATGGAGCGCTATTGGCGAGCAAGAACAAAACAATTACACCCGTGACAACGGTCTGAAATCGACCTAGCGCGTGCGGTTCGAGGAGAACGGTAATCCAAGCCGAAGACAACATCGCGACCGGCACACCATATCGAACCGCCTTGCGGTACCGCAAGGCATAGCGATTGAGTGCTGGAAAAAGTTGGGTTCGGCTCCAGAAGATCGCGATGCCGCCGGCAAGAGCGAAAACCAGACTTGTCCAATCAAATGGGCTTCCAGAATCGATGTACTTCGGGTCAAAGGTGATCCCTCCTTCCTCTTGCGCCGCGAGCCGAAGCGACACTGCGACCCAGAGGAATAATCTAAATTGTTTCATTGAACCTATAGACACCGCGGCTTCCCAAAAGATCCGCTATCCAATAAGCGATCGCTATTTGATAAACGTTCCCATTGGCGCGTTTCTCCGCTTCCACCATTCCCACACTCGCACGATTCCGTACCACAGCAGCCACACCACAGCGCTGCCCACCAGACCCTGCACCCAGCCCGGTTGGCCAATCAGCAACACCAGCACCGCATTGCCCACAACCGAACCCGGCAGGTTCGCGGTGAAAAACAGCACCATGAAAATGTCCCAGCCCTTGCCCATCCAACTCACCGATGATGGATGCGCCGTTCCTGCTAATGCAAGCCAACTCCACGCCAACATCACGCTTGGCAGAACATAACGCAACAGGCGAAGCTGGCGCTGCACCAACACAGACATGGCTTTCCATCCGCCATAAAACCCGGCGGCCACGGCCATACTCATCAGGATTTCTTGCCAAGTCATCAGAAGTTAGAAGTGCCGCTGTTAAGTGAAATGTTAAACTGAAATTTCAGCCGAATGCACCTAAAAAAGCCACGTTTGATGACGCCTGGGCCAACGCCCATTCACCCCGCCGCGCTGCAGGCTATGTTGGGCGCGGAAATCCATCATCGCACGCAGGACTTTCGCAATCTCTATCTCTCCGTGCTTGCCGATCTAAAAACCGTGCTGGGCACGGCGAACGACGTCCTGGTTCTCACCGCCTCCGGCACCGGAGCCATGGAAGCATCCATCACTAACTGCTTCTCGCCGGGCGACAAAGTGATCGTCTGTACCGCCGGAAAATTCGGCGAACGCTGGGTGGAGTTGGCCCATGCCTATGGTTTAGAGGTAAACGTTCTGCAGGCCCCTTACGGGCAAGCCGTAGCGCCGCACCAACTGGAAATTGCCTTATCGCAAAATCCCGATGCAAAGGGCGTTTTCGTACAAGCTTCGGAAAGCTCCACTGGGGCGGTGCACGATGTGCATGCCATGGGCGAATTGGTGAAACTGACGGACGCTTTGTTTATCGTCGATGCCATCACTGGCGTCGGCACCATGCCTTTGGAGATTGACCCATGGGGCCTGGACATCGTCATCGGCGGTTCGCAAAAAGCGCTGATGATTCCTCCCGGCCTGGCGTTCGTGTCGATCAGCCCCAAAGCCTGGGCCCGCATGCAGACCGCCAGACTTCCGCGCTACTACTTCGATCTGCTCCGCGAAAAGAAAAACGCGGCGAAAGGCGAGTCTTCATGGACTCCCGCGACATCTTTGATATTAGGACTGGCGGAAGTCCTGAAATATGTGAAAACGCTGTCGATGCAGCGATTGATTGAAAACGCCCAGCACTTGGCTGCGGCCACCAGAGTAGCGGCGAAGGCCTTGAACCTGGAATTATTTGCGCCTGATTGCCCCAGTGCTGCCGTAACTTCTATCAGAGCGCCCGCGGGCCTGGACAGCGGCGTCATCGTGAAAGAATTTCGCCAGCGCTTCGGCTCCGTCATTGCCAATGGGCAGGGGGAGATGCAGGGGCAAATTTTCCGTATCGCGCATTTAGGCTATTTTGATTTTCCCGATTTGTTCGCGTTGATCGCCGAGTTGGAATTGATCCTGGAAGGGCAGGGCGCGCTTGTTCCGTTGGGTGCAGGCGTAAGAGCCGTTCAGGAATACTATGCGGGCATCGCGTTGCCCGAAAAAAATCCAGCGCCGGCTCATGTTTAGGCGGGTTGTGCAAGTTTGCGTTAGATCCCGTTTGGTTTGCGTTAGGTTAGGTTGGGTTAGATTAGTTTAAGGACCTCCGATGAAAATTGTTGTCGCTGAGCCCACGCTCACCTCCGGTATCGAACTGCTGAAAGCCCAAAAGGGTTGGGACGTTGTCGTCTCTAATCCCAAGGAATACGAACAGCACTTGGCTGGCGCCGACGCCCTGTTGGCCTCACGGGCCATCAAGATCACTGCCGCGCAAATCGAAAAAGGCGCGTCCCTAAAAGTGATTGCGTACCCGGGGCCCGGGAAAGAATTCATTGATCTGGACGCAGCCACCGCCGCTGGCGTGATGGTGATGAACCTTCCCGGCGAAAGCGCCGTGGCTGTGGCCGAGCATACCATGGGCCTGATGTTGGCGCTGGCGCGCTCCATTCCGCAGGCCATTGCGTCCACCCGTAGCGGAACCTGGGAAGGCCGCCGTTTCATGGGGACGGAACTCCGCCGCAAAACGCTGGGTGTGCTGGGCCTGGGCATCATTGGCCGCGAAGTGGTGAAGCGTGCGCGTGCGTTTGAGATGAAAATTCTGGCTAACGATCCGTACGTGAACGCGGAAACCGCCGCCGCGCTGGGCGTTACTTTAGTCGATCACGACGAGATTTTCCGCCAGTGCGACTACATAACCCTGCACCTGGCCTTGACCACCGAAACCGCCGGCATTCTTGGGGATGAGGCGTTCAGCAAAATGAAAAAAGGCGTGCGCATCATTAATTGCGCGCGCGGTGAATTGGTGGATGTGGTTGCGTTGCGCAAAGCCCTGGATGCGGGCATCGTCGCGGGCGCGGCGCTGGACGTCTTACAGACCGAACCGCCCGAGGCGGGCGAGCCGCTTTTGAAAATGGACCAGGTGTTCGCCACGCCGCACATCGGCGGATCAACCGAGGAAGCGCAAGAGTTGATCAGTGTCCGCATGGCGGAGCACCTGATCGAATATTTGAACGACGGCATTGCCGTGAACGCGTTGAACGTTCCGGCGATGAGCGAAGAAGCCACGCGCGCCATCGTTCCTTATGCGCAATTGGCTGACCGCCTGGGCACTTTCGCCGCGCAAATTGCGCAAGGCAATCCTAAACTCGTTCGCCTGGTCTACTTCGGGAACCTGACGCCGCAGAATACGCACATGATCCGCAATGCCGGATTGGCGGGCGTACTCAGCCGGTCGATGGAACAAAAAGCCAATGCGGTAAATGCGTTGAAGCGTGCCGCGGACCGCGGCCTCAGCTACGCCGAACGCTTTGAACGTCCCGTGGGTCACGCCGACATGATCCGGCTGGAGCTTGAAACTGATAAAGGCATTACAACAGTAGAAGGCGCAATTGTTTTGGATCGTCCGCGCCTGCTGTCAGTGAATCGCATCCATTGCGAAACGCCCTTGCATG
Organism: Terriglobia bacterium; assembly: GCA_025350105.1. GTDB lineage: Bacteria > Acidobacteriota > Terriglobia > Bryobacterales > Bryobacteraceae > Palsa-187. Next base: position 7,686 of record JANXYJ010000001.1, read on the forward strand.
GCCATCTTCTCTATTTGTCGATTGCCGATGTGCCGGGCGTGGTGGGGCACGTGGGCTCCGTCCTGGGGCAGCATCAAACCAACATCGCCACACTGTGGCTGGGACGGCAAACCGAACCGGATACGCCGGGCGCACCTTTAATGGCCGTGATCGTCGTAGAAACAGATCAGGCTGTTAGCGAGGAAGTTCTGGCTCAGGTGTTGCAGAACAAGGACATCAAGTTCGGACGCAAGGTGGAGTTTCGGGCCTAAACTGGCTGTGTCAAAGTGGGCCGGCACCGTGGGCCGATTTGGCGGGAAATCCTGGCCGCAGCCGCATTCTAGTGCGGAGCGTAAGCCCCACTTTGTACGAATTCCATTGAGCGCGCCCCTGTTTTCGGCTATCCTAGCTAAATTCGGAAACCGGGACGGCAAAGGGGAACAAAATGAAATATCGAAATCTGTCCATCTTGATCGCACTGGTTAGCGCTTCGCCTCTTGCCACCGCCCAGTGGTTGAATTACAAGGACCCGGCGACGCCGCGCACACGTGACGGCAAACCCAATTTGTCCGCGCCCGCGCCGCACAAGAATGGCAAGCCTGACCTGTCTGGAGTGTGGGAGGCGGAGAGTACCTCCCGTAAGGAATTAGCGTCGCTGTTGCCACCAGGCGTAGGTTTGCTGCCCGGCGGCGAAAACGGTTTGGGCGAGGACGATCCGCAAAAGTATTTTCTGAACATACTAGCCGACTACAAGTTCGGGGAGGAACCGCTTACCCCTCCTGCTGCGGCTGCCATGCGCAAGGCCATGCAGTCGAATGAGAAGCCGCCCACACTGTGTGTACCTCCCAGCGTGCCGTTGACTGAATTAGTTCCCGGGCCCTACAAAATCATCCAAACGCCGGGAGAGATGGTGATGCTCTACGAAGGCGATACTTATTTCCGCCAGATCTATACCGACGGCCGCAAGCATCCGGCTGATCCCCAGCCCAGTTGGCTGGGCTATTCCGTTGGCCGTTGGGAGGGCGAGTGGTTTGTGGTGGACGTGATGGGATTCAACGACCGCAGTCCGCTTGACGCAATGGGCCACGGCCATAGCGAAGACCTTCGGGTCACCGAACGCTTTTTACGCCGCGATTTTTCGCATATGGACGTGGAAATCACGCTTACCGATCCGAAGACGTTTACCAAACCGGTGACGATCAAACTGAAAAACCGGCTGCTTCCGGATACCGATGTCATCGAATCGTTCTGCACCGATGCGGAGCACGATTTGGCGCATATTCCCGGCAAGTAGCCGGCTATTTCGCCACCGGCTCCGGCCGCGCGCCGATTTCACGCAGGCAGTGGTCAATCCACTGCTTGGTCAATTTTTCCTGCACGCCGTTTTGCGCCAGCCGCGTGCGCAGGTTGCCCCAATCCACGGAATCGAGCGGCTGATCCTGGTTGAAGCACGAAAATACAGTGGTCTCCACGCCGGTTTCCGGATCTTTGTGCACCTGCAAACATTGCGCGCAAATCTCTTTCATCATGCACTGCATGGGAGAGTTGATGCTGCCAATCGCCTTATGTTTCGGTTTCAGCAACGGCTGCAGCACGCCATGCCGCGCCCGCGCCACCGCCGCCATCATGCCATCCGAACCAATGGCGATCACGTGGTCGACATTAGGCAATACCAGACTGGCCTCGCCCAGTTTTCCCGTTCCGTAAGCTAAAATCGCTTCCACGATATTGCCCACGAATGTTCTATCCTGCGGGCGCGTGGGAGCGAAGCCCGGAGCCTCATCGCAACACCAGACCACCACATCCGCCGCACGTTCTATTTCGTCCACTTTGTAGCGATCGATGATGCGCTTATAACCCGCAAAGTAAATAGTCTTCGAACCATTCACGCGCATCTGTTGCCCGATGGAGAACAGCACTGCGTTGCCTAACCCGCCGCCCACCAATAAAACGGTTTCATGCGACGGCGTTTCGGTAGGTGTGCCCGTCGGCCCCATCAAAATGATCGGCTCTCCCGGTTTCAGAATCGAACACAAGTCGGACGACCCGCCCATTTCCAGAACGATGGTCGACAGCAGCCCTTTTTCGCGATCCACCGATGCGCCCGTCAGCGCCAGGCCTTCCATACCGAGTGTGGTTCCGCTTGATTTGGGCGCGAGAGTCTCGAAGTTCTGCAGCCGATAAAACTGTCCCGGCAAAAACGCCCGCGCGGCCATCGGCGCTTCGGCGATCACTTCCACGATAGTGGGAGTCAGACGATTCACGGCCTTCACCCGCGCGCGCAATTCATGATTCAGCGTCGCGAACAATTCTGTTGACGTGGGACCCGCCGCTGGCCTGCGGGCCAAAATCCGCGTAACCACCGGATGCCCTTGCTTGGCGCTGGCCATGGCTTTCACGACGTTACCCGCGAACGACGGATGCAGGTCACCAAAGAAACTGACGCCGCGCCCGTCTTCGCGCAATGACATCAACATGGTTGGCGTTTTCGGCTTGGCTGATTTTTCGGGC
>JANXYJ010000055.1 GCA_025350105.1 Terriglobia bacterium
GGCGGGACTGGCCGCGGAGGGTGAGACGACCATTGACCGCGTCTATCATATAGATAGAGGATACGAGGCGATCGAAAAGAAACTGGCGGGCCTGGGTGCGCGAATCGCCAGGCAGAACTAGGTTTTTATCACTTTCTTAATCAATCCCTTTATCAGAGGAGAAACCGAATGAGCATGCCTAAGCCCCATCACCCTGGATTTCTGGCCCTGGTGGAAGATGCCAAGCGCAGAGTGAAGCAACTGGATGCGCACCAATATAAGGCCTTGCGGGAAAAGCAGGAGTTGGGCGCGCACACTTTGATCGACACACGCGAGGATCATGAGTGGGCGGAAGGGCATGCCGAGGGTGCGGTGCATTTGAGCAAAGGAATTCTGGAGCGGGACATCGAGGCCACCGTACCGGACAAAACGGCCAAGCTTGTGCTTTATTGCGGAGGGGGATACCGGTCCGCGCTGGCTGCCGATTCGCTGCAGAAGATGGGCTATACCAACACGATTTCACTGGACGGGGGCTGGCGAGGGTGGCAGGAAGCAGGCTTGCCGGTGGTTCGCGGGAAGAAGGAATAGATTATAACGACATCCGGCCATCGCCGAAAACCTGATTAAGCAGGCCAAACATGGTGACGGCTACCGAGATCGTGGTAAGAAAGCCGAAGATCTTGGTAACGCCCTTGCTCATAAATTCGAAGCGCAGCACCATCGCGAGCGAGATTCCGACCATGAGTAAGTAGGGATGCAGGCCATGATCGCTAAAACTGGCGACCATGACGGCGGCGGAATAGTACATCAGCGGCAGGTTGCTATCATAGCGCCCCCGGAGCAGATAAATCAGGGCAATGACGGCCAACACGACCACCAGTAGGACGACTACGTTTAGGGGTGTGGCGTCGAAATCCATCAAGACCTCGTCATGATTGTAAAGAAGACAGTTCCAAAGAAGACTTGTTCTAAAGAGGGCTTGTTCTAAAGAAGGCTTGTCGTAAAGAATGCCGCGCTAAAGAAACACTGCACTCATCACTTCCCGAAATAGCCCTGTGGCAGAACACACACCGGACAGGTAGAAACCAATCCGGCTATCAAAACTATGGATGCGGTAGCGGCTCACGTTTTCAGTGAGCCGCGCAGATGGGCGTGGAGACGCAGCACGGATTGCGGAAGAGCCCGACCTCAAAAAACATCCCCCAAAAAAGGCCGGGGCATTGAAGACCAGTTTCGCAAGCCGTGCAATGCGGCGCCATCGCTGGAGCCGGCATTCGTCAAAACTTCCGTCAACAACATCCGTCTCGCGAGAGACGATGCCGAAGACGTCGGGGACCACGCCCGCCTACCATCCGCGCCGAAGAACCCGCAACCAACTCGGCCTGGAAAAATGAGCCTAGTCGTCCGCGGTCTTCTTGCGGCGCAACACGATGATCCCGAGAAAGAGGACCGCCATTGAAGCACAAACGATTCGAACTGTTGCCGTATCCATCATTGAGTTCTCCTTTCCTGACAAGAGTAAATTCGGCCTGGGGGCCGGAAAGCTTTAGACTATTTCCCGGAATAAGGCTGGACTTAAGCCCCAATACTTCTACAACCTGGGCCAAGCGGGTTTCCGGAACTTACGCGCGCAGCGTACTGTACACATGTCGTTGCTCATAAATTGACGTTAATCAGTCGTTGCGAAAAATTTTTTCTGCATGCGATTGTTCTTCCGGTAGAATCTAGCGTTAGATGTTTTGCATCATGGGAATCAATTCGCGGTAGATCTTCACGGCCACCGGGCCAACGGCGATGACGAACAGCGAAGGCAGCACGCAAAAGAAGATAGGGAATATGAGCTTCACGCCGAGCTTGGCTGCCTTCTCTTCCGCGATCTGGCGGGCCTGCACGCGCATGAAATCAGCATGAGCGCGCAAGCTTTGCGCCACACCGGTACCAAAGCGATCAGCCTGAATCAGCACCGCGACCAGTTTCTTCAGATCGTCGACACCAGAACGGTCTGCCAGATTGCGCAAGGCTTCCACGCGGCGTTTGCCGGCTTTGAGTTCGAGATTGACGAAGCCGAACTCTTCGCTGATTTCCGGATGGGCGTGCTCTAATTCTTTCGATACCTGCAAAATGGCTTGATCGAGGCCGAGACCGCTTTCGACGCAGACCACCAACAGATCGAGCGCGTTGGGCAAACCGCGCGAGAGCTGGTGCTGACGCCGGGAAGCTTTTTGGCGGACAAATTCGTTGGGGCCGAAAAAGCCCAGCGCGGTGGCCGCCAGAATGATGAAGACTTTGTTGGACGACTCCCAATCGGCGGTGCCCGCGGTAACCACCGCCAGCAGACACAATCCGACACCAAAGACCAGCTTGCAGCCATACAGAATTTTGATGCCGTTTTCATTGCGAATGCCGGCGCGGATCAGGCGCCGATGCATGACGGTGACATCCTTGGGCGACTGGGGCACATACTTGCTGAATTTCTTGATGAGATCGAGGAACGCCAGACTGGGGTGCGCGGGCATTTGATCGATGCCTTCCATGGAGCCGACAATGCGGTCCATGGCCTCTTTGGGGCGCAGCCAGATCTTCATGCCGACCATGGCGCCGCCGACGGCAATCACGAAAAAGATAAATACAGGGAGAAGGAGAGACATTTTAGACCTCGATATTCACGATGTGCGACATGATGCCGTAGCCGATAATCTGGAACAAAATTGCCATCCCTAACATGATGTTGCCCACGTCGTCTTTAAAGAAGAACTTGACGTAGTCCGGATTGGTGAAAAACATAAGCACGCCAACGCCAACCGGAATCAGGCTGAGCGCGGTAGCGGTCATTTTGCCGTGCGCGCTGACCGCGCGGATACGGCCGCGGAGTTTGAAACGCTCACGGATAATGTAGGCTAGTTTGTCGAGAATTTCGGCCAGGTTACCGCCCGTCCGCTTTTGCAGCAGGACTGCGGAAACAAAAAAATGGACATCCAGAGACGGTACGCGGGCAGAAAGCTTCTGCAAAGCAATATCCAGCGGCAACCCCAAATTGTGCTCCTCGAAGGTCCGGCGAAATTCGCCGGCGAGAGGCTCCTGGAATTCCTTGTGAATCATTTCGAGCGAAACCGAGAAGGCATGGCCGGCGCGCATGGAGCGGGAAATAAATTCAAGTGTGTCGGGGAACAGTTCCTCAAAGCGTTTCAGGCGGACCCGGCGTTTGTTGTGGACGAAAAGATAGGGGCAACCGCCGATCACGACAACGGCTAAAGGAATTACCCACAAAAACTGGGATAAAAACAGATAGGCGACCACGCCGCCGGCGGCGGCGCTTACCAAGGTGATGTGCACGAAACGCGCTGGATGCCAGGCCAGGCCCGCCTGTTCCAGCATTTTGGCCAGTCGCGGACCCAGGCTGTACTTATCCACCAGGATCTGCGCCACCTTGTTCTTGGGGCTGGTGGTGCGATGGATGACGGTGGGCGCATCCGCCTCGTCCTTTTGCTTCTGCTTTTTGCTCTTGCCCGTGCCCAGCAAACGGGCCTTCACCCGGTCCACGTCGGCCGACTTGACGTACTTCGACACCACCAGCCAGGCCGCCAGGGCGATGGCCCAAACCGTCAGCATCAAGGCGATGAAAGAACCCATCATAAGATTGCCTAGACCTCCACGACTTCTTCAAATAAGTCCGAACGCAGGCGGATACCGGCGCTCAACAGCTTTTCGTAGAACTTGGGGCGGATACCGGTGGCGGCGAAACGTCCCACCACTTTGCCATCGGGATCGAGCCCGCGTTTTTCAAACACAAACAAATCCTGCAGGGTGACGATGTCGCCTTCCATGCCGGTGACCTCGGTAATAGACATTACGCGGCGCGTACCGTCGCTCAAGCGCGATGCCTGGACCAGAATATGCACGGCGCTGGCAATCTGCTGGCGGATGGAGACCATCTGCATGCTGGCGTTGGCCAGCGACACCATGACCTCCAGCCGGGAAACCGCGTCGCGCGGGGAGTTGGCGTGGACAGTGGTGAGCGAGCCGTCGTGACCGGTGTTCATGGCCTGCAACATATCGAGTGCCTCCTCACCGCGAACCTCGCCGACGACGATGCGATCAGGCCGCATACGCAAGCTGTTGACCAGCAATTCGCGCTGGCGCACCGCCCCGTGGCCTTCCATATTGGGCGGGCGGGTTTCCAGGCGCGCGACGTGGGGCTGCTTCAACTGCAATTCGGCGGCGTCTTCGATCGTGACAATGCGTTCCTTGCCGTTGATGAACACCGAGAGCGCGTTGAGTAAAGTGGTTTTACCGGAACCGGTACCGCCGGCGATGATGATGTTCATGCGCGCTTTGACGGCGGCTTCCAGCAGTTCCATCATGCCCTGGGTCAGCGCTTTTTTGTCCACCAAATCCGGCGGCATCAGCTTGTCCTGCGAAAAACGGCGGATGGAGAGCAGCGGACCGTCCACCGCCAGCGGAGCAATGATGGCATTCACACGCGACCCATCGGCCAGGCGGGCGTCCACCATGGGCGTGGATTCATCAATCCGGCGGCCAACTTGGGACACGATTTTGTCGATGATGCGCAGCAGGTGCTGTTCGTCGCGAAAACTGACATTGGTGAGCTCCAGCAAACCGCGCCGTTCGACGTAGACCTGCTTGTGGGTGTTGACCAGAATATCGGAGATGGTGTTGTCGCTGAGCAAAGGTTCGAGCGGCCCCAAGCCAAAAACCTCGTCCAGTACTTCGTCACTGATCTGGGCCTTTTCGAGCGAACTAAGCAGGGTGGGCTCGGCGTCAATTAACTGAATGACGGCCTGGCGGACCTCGGCGCGGACGCGCTGGTTGTCAATCGAGGCCAGCGCCTCCAGATTGATCTTGTCGACCAACTTGCGGTGCAGGGTGAATTTCAGTTCCTGGTATTCAGGCTTGAGACCGCCCTTGGGTTTGCCAACATTCTTGAGCAGGCGCTGCTCCCAGGAACCCTGCTGCCCGCCGCTGCCGCCACCACCGTTACGATCGTTTTTATCAAATGAAGGAAACATAGATTCGTTGCCGTCCTCAACCGGTGCTCAAACTTCTCAAAACCCGTGACCCAAACCAAAACCCGGCCCAAATACTTGGGCAGCAATACCTAGGCCGCCCGTGGAGGCGGCGCCGCAGCCACTTTCTTGCCATCGGCTTTTTTGGCTTCGCCCTTCTTACTCTCCACTCCCATTCCGCAAATCCTCTGGGCCAGCTTGTCGATCGCCTTACCCAAATCCCCTTCCGGGCCCAGGGGCTGGCCCAGGGTTACGACCCGATGCAACGGGAAATAGTCATTCGGCAAAGACGCGTACAAGGGACAGCCGAACAGCTTTTCGAGCTGTGTGGGGCTGATCCCATCTCTCTTATCCACACGATTGACCAGAACCTTGAAGCGATCTTTGGGAAAACCGATCTTTTCGATCATGGTGAGGGCCTTGCGCGTCAAATGCAGGCTGGGCAGTTCACTGGTAGAGACCATAAAGGCCTGTTCGCTTTCGGCGGCCGCCAGCAGGCTGGTACGGTTAAAGACCGCCGGCAAGTCCAGTACCACCCAGTCATAGTGTTCTTTGGCGTAGGCGATGAGGACCCGCAAGCGCGCCGGATCAATGGCCTCCGCATAAGGCGCCGCGGGCGAGGGAAGAATGTCCAGGCCGCCGTGGTTGACGGCGAGCGAAGCCCACAGGGATGCATCCAAATGTTCGGCGTGTTGCAGGGCATCGACCAGCGAATAGCTGTGCGTCAACTTGAGATAAAAGCCGATGGTGCCACCAGTGAGATCCAAATCGGCCAGCAGAATTCGTTTCCCGGTAATTCTTTGCAAACTGAAGGCGGTTTGTGTAGCCAGAGTCGAGGCTCCCGATCCGGGCTTGGAGCTACAAAAGGCGACCACTTGGCCCGGTTCGGTTTCCAGTGGCGCCTCGGGAACAATTAAGCGCCGCAGGCGCGCAATGGCCTCGCGCTGAATCGTCAGCTCAAAGGGAGCACACAGAAACTCCGCGGCGCCGGCGCGCAAGGATTGCAGCACGGCGGGCGAGTCGTTTTGCACGTGCAGGCCGACCACTTGCACGGGGGGATTGAGGGCCGCGACGGCGCGGATTAACCCGGTGGCCTGGTTCAGGTCGGTGGCCAGATCGAGCAGAATTACTTCGGGCTTATGTTGGCGGATGCGGATCTCGAGAGCCTCCGCCGAAGGGTAAGTCCGGATCTCGCCCAGGATTTGAAAGGCGCGGGTTTGCGGAAGGGTCGCGGAAAACTGCATCGCCAGCTCGCGGTGCGGGGCAATGAGAAGAGCCGTGATCTGTGTCCTGGGCTGCACTGGGCTATCGGTCCTTTTGTCTTTTCGGCTGGTTGGTTCGGCTTCGGTGATGGGCTTTGGGGCTCCGGCCGCTGCGTTTCCGGCTTAAAACAGTTCCTGCTCAAAACAGTTCCGGCTCAAAACAGTTCCTGCACCAAACATTTCCCGCACCAAACATTTCCCGCACCAAACATTGGAGAGCGCCCAACTGGCACCCTCCGCCACACCACTGATTCGCTCCTATTTCACCTTTTTCTTGGCGTCCTTGGACGGATCCTTCAGATCGGTTTGATCCAGGCGAACCAGGAAGTTTTTCGGGAAGTTGATTTCCGGCCGCGGATCTTTCGACCCCAGCGGTTCGGTTACTTCGGGCGTAACGATCAGGATCAGGTCGGTACGATTCTTTTGCACGTCTTTGGACTTGAAAAGATTGCCCAGAATCGGAATGCTGCCGATGACAGGCATCTTGGAAAAACTCTCCGTTTCCCGATTGTCAAGCAAACCGGCCACCACGAAACTCTGTCCCTCGCCCAGTTCCACTTCGGTTTCGGTCTTTCTGGTAGAGAGGGCCGGAATGGTGAATCCGTTGATGACTACGCCGTGGGCCGCATCGAGCGTGGATACTTCCTGATTCAGCTTCAACTTGATCGTATTGTTGGCCGTGATATTCGGAGTAAAGCGCAGGCGGATACCGAATTCGCGAAAAGTGACCGTGATGGCTCCGGCGGTGGCGCCGCCCTGTGACATCGGTACCGGAAATTCGCCGCCCACCAGGAAATAGGCTTCTTTTCCATTGCTGGTGACCAGGTTTGGTTCCGCCAAAACCTGCAAAATGCTCTCCGCTTCCAGGGCCTTGATGAATAAGCCTAGATTGGACGCGCCCGGCAGGATGGCCAACAAGTTGAGCGCCTGCGGAATCGTATACGTATAACCCGCCGCGCTCTGGGAGATGAGGGGAGTTCCGAACTGTCCGGTGGAGGAGCTGATGGCTTTATCCCCGGGAAACGCGATCCAGTTGATGCCATACTGCATTTCTTTCTGCCGATCCAGTTCCGCAAAACGAACCCGCAGCAGAATCTGTTTGTCAACCGGCGCGCCGATCACCAGGTTGTTCACCACGGTCTTGGCGAAACCGGCCGTCATGGCCATAATGCGGTCGGCGATTTCCTTGGAAGTAACCCGGCCGTTCAGCGTGACGGTCTCCCGCGAGCTTTGCGGCACTACGGCTTCGTTGGGGAAGTTTTCTTTCAGTGTGCGGCGCAGTGGCTCCAGGTTCATCTCTACGGTGACGTTGTAGAACATGCGGTCTCCCGCTTTGCTCCACACCACCAGAGTGGCGTTGCCCAGGCCCTTGGCGGTGAGCAGAATCTCACGGGTGGTGATGGGGCTGGCGTCGATCACCTCCGGGGTGCTGGTGGAGATCTGCCGGATGTCGGCGGGATAGTCAATCACAATGGTCTTGCCCACGGTCAGGCGAAGCTCCTCCGCCGATTGCGCCGATGCCGTTCCGGCCGCAAGCAGGGCAAGAACACCCGTGATCACAACCCGAAAGGCCAGCGAGCCTAAACTGTGAAAGGCGCCCCGGGTGCCAGCAGCCGGGCGCGATACCGGCGCGATTCTTGTGCACATCCCACGGGCGTCCGTACCTGTGTCGCACATATTGATTTGGATCCTGGTGTGTCTCATTTGGATAGTTGCCTCAATTTTTCGAATACGTTGCTGATGAACCATTGCTTGTGTCAGGCGGGTACAGTGCCCAAGCGGGATCTCTAATGGCTGGGCAGGGTTTCCACAACCCGCTGATTGCCGCGAATCACCACGATCTGATCGGGTGGAGCAACGGGGGGAGGCGGCGGCGCAACCGCTTGCGGCTTGGGCGCGGGAGGAGCCACCGGTACCGGCGCCGGTGCGGCCGCGGCCCGCTGCACCGGGCGCGGCGGCTCTGCTTTCTTGCGCGGCGCGCCGTAGATTTCCGCGAGCGCGCGGCCCGCCGTTTTCTCCGTGCTTTGGTCCGAAGAGTTGCGCAGAACAAACTGAATACGCCCGTCATTGCCGGCCAGAGTGAGCAGCTCCGCCTCTGACGGCGTCGCCAGCAAGGTCACCGTGGAAGCTTGAATGGCCTGGCCACGTGCATCGGGCTGCAGGGTGGTGCCCGCCGACAAAATCAACATATTCTGCAGCACGGTGGCGGTGATGTCGCCGTCTTCATTGGGTGGGCGGCCGGTCACCAGCACGTCCACCCGCATACCCGGAAGGACGAAACCGGTAACGCTAGCCACGTCGTTGACGCGCACCGAGACCGCGCGCATTCCCACCGGAATGCTGGGCGCCAAACCAAGCCCGCTGCCCTTGGCTGCCAGCCGGCCTTCAAGCACCGGTTCCTCGAGCAGAATGTTAGACACCAGCGGACGTTCCAGCACGTCTTCGATCTTGGAAAATGCGCCCTTGGGGAACGAATTGCCGGCCACTTTGACGATTTTCACGTCCGCCGGTTTGACCACCGAGCCCACACCAAGCGGCCTGGTAGCCACCACCAGATCCTTTTCATCGGTGGGCGCGGCAGGCTTGTTCGCCGTGCTTGAGCGCGCCGTCATCTGATAAAACACGCTTGCCACCACCAGCGCGAACGCCAGGCTGACACCCAGTACCGTTACAAATCTGCGATCCATTCCGCTTTCTCCTCTGCTTTCCACCGCGCGCTGGTCCGCTTGGGAACCGGCGTGGGAAAACCGAATCGTCTAAACTCGCACTACTTACCTAAGAACCTGCTCAGAAACTTGCGAAAGACTACTCAAGCCAATAACGACAACCACACGCCCAAGGCAATTGCCGGCGCATAAGGAATTGAGTCGTTGTCTTTAACGGGAGCGGCTTTTTCTGTCAGGACCACATGGGCAGCGCCTTTTGGGGCAGCGGCAGCACCAGTCCGTAGCTTTTGCCAACCCAGCGCGCCCACAGCCATGACGCCACCCACCGCGGCGGTCCACAATGCAGCTTGCAGCAAGCCACCGGGGCCGAGCAACGCGCCGAAACCGGCCATCAGCTTTACATCACCGCCACCCATCCCGCCGAGCAAATAAAATCCCAGAAACACCGCGAATCCCACGGCCGTTCCGGCCAAGCCGGTAAGCGCGCCGTGCCATCCGTTCAACCCCATCTGCCAACCTATGCCGCCCGCCAACGCCGCCGCCGGAATCCAGTTCGCAATATGGCGCCGCTTCAGGTCGTCCACCATCGCCGCAATGCCGATGGCGATGGCGAGCCAAGCCTGCATGTTCAGCGCCGGCAGATTCATCGGGTGGATACCCTCGCCTTGCCGAAGCCCGCCGGAACGTTCGCGCTGTCACAGGCGTCGGTGGTGGCAGTTGATTTTTCAGCGGCCTGAGCGCGAGGACCACTCAAAATCAGCGGCGCCAGGAACCCGGCCTGCAAAGCAAATTCGGCCAAAGCCTTGCCCGACGGCAAACGCCAGCTCATCGGGTCCATCCATTCCATGGGCAGTGTGGCCATCGGCAAACTGCTCATCGGCAACCGGCCCACGGGCACCGATCCCCCCACCAAACCGGCATTCTTCTTCCGATTCCCATTTTTGTTGATCGCGGCTTGGTTCAAATCGGCTTGGTTGAGATCGGTCGGTTTCATCGCGTTGACTCCCTATAATTCATTCGGCCGGGTGGGGGGTTTTCATTAGTGGATTTGCCCTTATTCTATTTAGCGCTAGTGAGGCCTACAGCTAGATCGCCTTGGCCTTGAGTACTACTTCGGCAGCCACCTTAGAGCCTTTTTTCTCGAATAAAATCCGTTTTCCGTCATCGGCTAGTACTTTCCACTCGGCAGTTTGTTTCAACAGTTGCGACAGTGCGCAGTCCACCGGCACGAGGGCCAGATTAAATTCGAATTTCTGCATCACCTGGGGCCAGTCTGGCGCGCCATTGATCACATGCAAAAATTGATTGCCGATTTCGGGGCCGTAAAAGTCACTACGCCCGTCCACAAATACTTTTTGTTCCGGATGTAAGTAAATTAGGTAATCAGCCCACTGATCGGTAGTAAGTAAGCGCGCCTGCAATATCTGCGCCTCATGCGCATGAACCATCTCGGTGGGAAACACTTCGGAGGGAAAGTCTTTTGGCCAGGGTGTGGGTGAACCGATGACTGCCAGGGCCGCCACAAACAGGACCGGAACCAGGCTGGAGCGGCGGAAACCGGGCTCAATATCGGCGGCCACTTGATTTAAAATTCCCAGAATCGATTTCTTCGATACCGCACCGCTGATCTGCTGCCAGCATGCGCTGAGTTCCAAAGCAATCAGCGGTGACACTGCCGCCACAAAGACCGGCACGTGCCGGGCGCTGGAGAGCGACAAGTAGGAGAACGTCAAGATCCACAAGGCTTCGACGATCTGGCGGCGGCGCAGCAGAGTACCCACCGCGATCAGGGCCACAAACAACAACCCTTCAAACTGCATCATCGATTCGCCGCGAAAGCTGGGCGATTGGAATTCCTGTACGATGTTGCGGATCCAATCCGAGCGCAAATACTCCACCACGTGCTTGTGCAAACCCCACCCATACGGATTTGCCAGCGAAACGGCCGCGCAGCCTAGCGTCAACAGCGTGTAGCGTTTGGTGCGCGTCCAAAGCAAATCATTCCAATCAAAGGCTGAAAGTTTGTCCAACCTCAGCAGCGCTTCAACCAATGCCCCCACTGCGGCCACGCCTAACGCTAGAATCAGCACCAGAAAACCGCCATGCAGATTGGTCCACAGCAGCGTGAGCGGAATCAGCCACCAGACGCGCAAGGTCTGCTGTCTGCGGTCCGCTTCCAAAATGCCCATCGAAAGCGACAGAAACAGCAACGTATAGATGTGCGGGCGCGCCAGAAAATGAATGGACGCCGCGCCGGTTCCCAGCAGCATCACCAGCAGGGCAACAAATGAGTGCGCGCCCGCCAACACCATGCGCCGCAAGACCGTGATGCCGAACAGCGCGATGATGACGCCGGCCGCCAACACGATTCCTTTCAGCCCACCCGCGTGATGCAACCCCGCGTCGATCAGATCCGCCAGCCACTCCCAGGCAAACCAGGCAGCGCCCGGTTTAGAAAAAGAAAACAAATCGTGCTGGGGCACCTGCGCATGTTGCCAAATGTACTCACCCACGCGGATGTGCCAGCCAACATCGCCATCGGCCAGCAGAGACTGCCAGCCACGTTTGCCGGAGCTCATGAACATCCAGGCCATGGATGCCACAAACAACAGATCCGTCATGGAAGGAAACGCCAGCCGTGCCCAACGATTGTTGGTGAAACGCTCGGTTTGTTGACTGGCGCGTTTCGGCTTTTTGGACAAGCCTTTCGGGGACAAGCCCGGAACCGTTTCGATTGCGGGTTCGATTGTGCTGCCTAATGCCTGTTGCAGCGCCGATAGAGGCGTGGCCTGCCCACCGGTTGGGGCAAGATCGGGATTTCGCTGTTCAGGATTTCGCTGTTCGGGATTTCGCCGTTCAGAAGATGATTTCATATGACCTGCGTAGCGACCGCCCCGGTGTGCTGCATGCCTGTTAGATCAGACACATGCTTAGTCCCTACATTCTTATTCGCCCGGGGAGGGCAACTACTTTAGGCCTTTAGTCACCATCGCAAGTACTATTCCACCGAAACTTCTTCGCGCAAGGTGGCCGGCTCCACGGTAGCGGGCAACATGCCAGTGCGGGTGTTCTCGGGTTGCGAAACCAGCTCAAAGGGCTTTGGTGCGAGCACTTCAGAGACTGGTGTGGGCGGCCGCTCGGTGGGCGGGCGGCTCGACAGAAGATGGGCGTAACTCAGGCCCAGCAGGCGGCGCCCCGCCAGGGCCAGTTCAAAGCGGTCCTTTACGCCCGTCTTCTCAAACACATGCATCAGGTGTACTTTTACCGTGCCCGCGGTAATGGACAACGCTTCGGCGATTTCTTTGTTCTTCAAACCCGCGCAAACGTGGTGCACGATTTCTTTTTCGCGCGCAGTCAAGCGAATAGCCGAGCGCCGGTTTTCGCCATGACTGGAGTTGCGTGCTGGCTGATTTTCCATCCAAACATCGCCACGGCCCGCGACGCGCAGGCATTCGATGACGGACTCCACCGGACCGGTTTTGCTGAGGATTCCGCGTGCACCCGCTTGAATCGCCCGCAGATGATCGGCCTCGGTCAATTGGTTCACCCACAGCACGGGATGGCAGCCAGCCCAGGTGTTCTTCACATCCGAGACGAACCGCAGCAGCGCGCTGAGGCCGGCGCTTTCATCCACCATCAACACATCCGGATGCTGATTGCGCACCATCTCCATGGCCTCCGGAAAGGTTTGCGCGGAGCCCAGGTAGTAGAACTCAGCGCTCTGCGCCAGCAGTTTGGCAAGTCCCTCCAGCACGATGGGCTGGGCTTCACAGGCCACTACTTTCAAGACGCCTTCGTTTTTTAACACATCTTCGTTTCTTGACACCCCTTCGTTTTTTAAGACGCCTTGCGTCACCCACTGATTCGCCGATAGATTTGATGCTTGCACTGGTCCTTCTTCCTTGAGCACGTTGTATGTTTTCCTGCTCACGTGTCGTCTCTCACGTGGAGCACTTACGCTGGTCCCGTTAAGTGCTGTATGCCTTCGTAAATTTATTAGAAGACACATGTATTGAATCGGCGTTCAGATGAACCTGTATAGAGTACTAAGTGCGGATTTGAAATTTGCGTTCGCCGCGCTTCGCACGCGCAAGAAATTGTGTCGATATCGGTACTTTTGTTCCTCTTAACACCCGTACTTTAGTTGCCGTAACCCTCCCTACAAATCCCCTTGCAAAGCACGGTGCTATACTGCCGGAATGTTGCGCCGGTTTTTCTACTTCACCGCGATCCTGACCAGGTTGACCGCACCTGCGTTCGCCCAAATGGACTTCGTCGGCGAGTGGGCTCCGCGTTTTCACGAGGATCAGCCCGAGCGCATTCCAGGCCCGGAATTGGGCGACTATTTGGGCATTCCTATGAACGATGCCTTGCGTCTGCGCGCGGATAGTTGGGACGCAGGCCTGATCACCATGCCGGAACGGCAGTGCAATCCGCATCCTTCCACCTACGCATTTCGTGGACCAGCGAATTTGCGGATATCGAAGGAAGCAGACGCGGTGACGCAGGACATCGTCAGCTACACCATCTACGGAACCTTTGGGCGCGCTACTCGTGTGATTTGGATGGACCAACGTGAACGGCCCTCGGCCAACGCCGCGCACACCTGGGCGGGATTTTCGCTCGGCCAATGGGATGGCGGTGCGCTTACCGTCGAGACCACGCATTTAAAGGCCGGTTACCTGCGGCGTAATGGCGTGATTCACAGCGATCTGGCCAGCATGACCGAACATTTTATCCGCCACGGCGATCACCTGACCATCGTCACGCTGGTGCGCGATCCTGTATATCTCACCGAGCCCTTCATCCGCACGACTGATTTTGTGATGGACTTGGGCCAACACGTGGCTGCGACCCCTTGTGATGTCAGCGTCGAAGCCGTGCGCCCGAAGGGCGCTGTGCCGCATCATTTGCCGGGAGCAAATACGTTTCTGACTGAATTCGCGGAGCGCAGCAGGCTGCCGTTCGCGGTCACCCGCGGAGGCGCATGGACTAGTTTGCCCGAGTATCGCCGGCTTGTGGCCAGCGCAAGTCCGGTTTTTGCGGCTGAATCCATGGTGCCGTCAGCCGACGAAAGCGCCGTCGAAGTCTTACCTGTGCGCGGGAACGTTTTTATGTTGGTGGCGGGCGGGCGCAACATCGTGCTCTCGGTAGGACCGGAGGGCGTGCTGATGGTGGATACGGCACTGGCTTCAGTGGCACCGAAGATCGCCGCCGCGATTCAGAAGCTGTCGGCGCGTCCGATCCGCTATCTGATCAACACCAACGCCGATGCCGATCATACCGGTGGCAACGCGTTTTTCGCCAAACTCGGCAAGCCGATTGGCGCGGGAGGAGCGGGCTCGGCTCTGTTTGCGGACATTGCCGCCGCCGATCAGCGCGCGGAAATCTTCGCGCATATTAACGTGCTGAACCGTATGGCCAGTACAACTGAAAATGTCGCCTGGCCCACCAATACTTACTTCAGCGAATCCAAGGAACTGTTCTTCAACGACGAAGCGGTGCAGATTCTTCACCTGCCCGCCGCGCATAGCGATGGCGATAGCGTTGTGTTCTTTCGCCGGTCCGACGTGATTGCCACGGGTGACATCTTCGACACAACCAGCTATCCGCGCATTGATTTGGCTCGCGGAGGCAGCATTCAGGGCGTGATCGATGGGCTGAATCGCATTTTGGATTTGACCATTCCCGCCGCGCAACAGGAGGGAGGCACCATGGTGATTCCGGGTCACGGCCGCCTGTGCGATGAAGCCGACGTCGTCGAATATCGCGACATGGTGACGATAGTTCGCGATCGCGTACAGGACATGAAGGCCAGGCGCATGACGCTCGATCAGGTGAAAGCCGCGCGGCCGACGCGGGATTACGACGGGCGCTATGGGGCTGACGCCGCGACGGATGTCTTCGTCGAAGCTGTCTACAAGAGCCTGCAAAAGTAAAAAGGACCGCTACGCGGTTTCCCCGCGCGCGGTCCTTTATATTGATTGAATCCGAAAACTACTTCAACTGGCTGAGCGTGGGACCCGGTTTACCTTTCGGCAACAGACTGACGCCGGAAGCCCTCAAAACTTTGTTCAAGTCGGTGTTCACCGGCATCAGGAATCCCAGGAAGCCGGACTGCATCTCGTCCCAATTCTGCGGACCCCAAAGTACCGTGCTCTTGGCGTCCGGGTTCCACTTGTTATTGGGCGAGTTGTCGTAATGCGCAATGGTGATGATGCGCGTACCCTTGGGCAACACGATAGGTTCCTTCAGGTCATACCCTAACTGCCATTCGAAATCCCATTTGCCCTTGAACACCACTTGGCTTTCGCCGGTGGGGTAAATCAAACGGACTTCATAATCCTTGCCGCGCACGTGCATGTGCGGTTGAATATAGGTGAGCTTCAAGTCCACCCCTACCGTGCTTTCGGCCACCACTTCCTGGTCGCCTTCGCCCGGAGGAATCATCATGTTCAACGCCGCGGGTGTACCCGGCGAGAGGTAGTAGCGCGTCAGCGGCGCGTTCTTTTGCAGCACCAAACCAACCTTTGAGATATCCGTCAGCGGTTCACCGGCGGCGGTGTAGTGCAGTTCGAATACGAAATCAGAACCCTTGGGAATCAGCTTGGCCGATCCGCCAATATCGAAGCTCTGCGGGCCTAGGCCCGGATTGAACTTGCCAATGATGTCGTTGCCGTCCATCTGGTCGTTCTTGCCGGTCTCCATGCCTTCGTACGGCTTGCCCGGAACGGCGTTCGCCATCCATTTGGAGCCCTGCGGCAGAACCCACATCTTGGCATGGTGCACCACTTTCGGATTTCCTGGACGCATCTCGGCGGCGGTCACCCACAGGTCCTCTGTAATGTTGCCCTTCACACGAATGTACTGGTAATTGATGGTGCCTTTGGCCGGCAGGTTGAAGGCTTCCGGCATTTCGATGATCATGTCCGGCTTGATCTTCCAGCCCGAAGTGAACGCGATCGGCGCGGGCTTGTCCTTGGCATCGCCTTCCGCAGCCCCGTTATCAGCCCACTTGGTCAGGATGTCGATGTCCTCCGCGCTCAAGCGGCGGTCGTTGGAAAAATGGCCGTACTTAGGATCGGCAAACCAAGGCGGCATCTTCTGCGAAACCACTGCGGCCTTCATCCCTTTGGCCCAGGGCCGCGCTTCCGAATAGGAAAGCAGCGACATAGGAGCCACTTCGCCGGTGCGATGGCACTCCTGGCAATTCTTCTGTAAAACCGGCAGAACGTCCTTGTTAAACGTGACGTTGTTGGACGCAGCAAACGCCGCCATCCCCGTCAAACTGCCGAATAACGCAAGCCGTAAGGTGCGCAAATTAGCCTCCCTGTGGTCATCAATTCCAAATGACGACAAACTTTTATGCCCCTCTAACATAGTGCAGTGGCAGGGGAAATGCAAGGGCCAGGGTAGTGCACATCTGCACTTCGATCATCGAGCGGTCCAACGTAAGCTTGCGGATGGGACTATGCCGCTTCACTCGTCTAACGAATGCCTTTAGTAAAAAGTGGGAAAATCACGCGGCTGCGGTGATGCTCTGGTACTGCTGGTATAACTTTGGACGGGTCCACAAGTCTTTACGGATGACACCGGCCATGGCCGCAGGCATCAGCGATCACATCTGGAGCGTCCAGGAGATCCTAGCCGCATAAATTCCTCAGAAATTGCCTTTAGTCCCTGTTTGGAGTCAGCTGTCCCTACCAATTCATCAACATAGCCGCGCCAATATAACGTAGGACATCACCTCATTCAAGCGTAGGTCATTGCAAATAAAGAGATTTTGTTTGACAAACTTACACTATCCTAATATCCTGTTACAGATCGGACGATAGGCATGTAAGTTGCTCTCGTAACCTGCATGGCGACGCGAAGACGAATCATGAACAACGGAGTCACGGTAAAACGACATACCGAACTGCAAACTGCAACGGAAACCGACATCCGTCAGAAAGGCGCTCAATTTATCAGCGACGCTGACCGCGGTATTCAAACCGCAGTCGTTGGCGCAGATGGTCGCGTGAAAGCTGTGGTTGGCCTTAATGGCATCCGCTATTTACCCGACCCTGATCCAGACCCCCTCGATGAGATCCTGAGGCTTGCGCTTGCAGCCGCGAAGGGGAGTACGAAGTAGTCCCGCTGCGGGATGCCGGATTTCCCTGTCCCAGATCGGTACGTAAGACCTGATCCTGAGCCGAGCCCAAGCTTACCGGGGTTAGCTAAGTCAGCTGTATGCACGTTGAATGACGGAACGCAACACCGCTTCCCGTCGCTTGGTGACTATCTTGACCATTACATTTCACAGGGCATCGTCGAGAACGGCGACGATCTAGTTTCCAACTACGGCCACCTGATTGGCGAGATTTTCTTCAACTGGATTAGTACCGGACAACTGGGCTGTCTGTTCGCAGTTCAGCTAGCTAAAAAGCCGCGTGAAAATGGATGGTATCCCATTGTTCAATTGCGTTCCCTAGATGAAGGAATAAATATTGCCCCTTCGCTTAACCTGCTATTGGACACAGCCAGTGAAAGTCACGAAGCAGCGGCCGTTATTTTCCCGGACGTTGTTACCCCCGAGCAGATTGTCCTTTTGGTCAACGCGCTCTGTGCTGATCCTTCGGGTAGATGGTATCGGACAGAGGCGGAAATCGCGACTGACCCTTCTGGGAACGTGTCCTATATCGGTTTGAGATGGATACTGAAGGGCGGCCAAGCGGTTAATTATGTGCTCGGGTTTTGCAACATTGATACAATGCCACAGACCAAAAGGTCTCCGTTTGCGGCCTTGTTCCTGAGGATTCGCGAAACCAAGCGCACACCTGCTCACAAAGAAGACGGCAGGGTTCAGGTTCACCTGGCCGATCTGGATTCAACTTTCCACCAAGAAACACACGATCAAGTCTGGGAGCTAACGAGAAAAAAGCGCGCGAATCATGTGGAGCCCCACATGACAACCGCCGCCCGTGCTCGAATCACCTTTTCCCTATCCTCCGAATTGGTTCATACGCTATGCGCAGCCCGCGAAGTGGTCATCGAAAAAGATCCATCTAATCCCTGACCTCTTTCGAGCCACACAGATTTAGCGCACTACCAGGGCAAGGAGGGGTAGTGCCAGCCAGCAGTGTAGTGGAAGGGATAGTTCCTGATCGGAGCTGGTCCCGACGCCAGGCGATGATACATAAAATGTCAGAATTTGTGGTAATGATATCCTTGGCATACCTATCGTCGGCCGGTTACGCTTGGGCTGACGTGACAGGCGGGCGCACTCAGGGCTTGCGTCCAATACGGATTACGACTTTTTGCCGCAAGTCGTCTGCTTCCGCTGGCAAATTTGGAGAGATACTTAGGCCTGGGTGTACCGAAACCTCCTCTATACTGAGTGGCTTGGATTTCAATATTTCGGCAACCGACTCAGCGAATGTTTCGCTCCGTGGGTCCGATGTATGGAAGATTTGTATTCCCCTGAAGACCATGTCTGGTCGAGAGTCGTACCGGGGCTGTATCGCGCCCTCTTCCTCCACTACATCTGGGCGATTGAAGCCAAACCTGAGCTGTCGCGCAAACCTATACCCATCAAAAGTCCAGGCTTGGTATACGATCATTAACTGTCCAGAAAAAGGCGGCAATTTACTTTTTAAAAATTCTGCTTGTCGTGGTTCAAACGAGCGTGGGATTGAAGCGTCCGCCAATTTCAAGCGAAGTTCGTCCGATTCCCTTTTTGCCTCGGCGGTATCCTTTTTTGCTGTGGATATCTTAGACTCAAAGTCTTTTGCGTCCGCCTCTGCTGACGCAGCACGGACGTTGAGCGCGGCCACCTCACTGTCGCTAATGGTTTGCAGACGTCCAGAAAAAGCGAAGACCCCGGCATCTCCGGCAAACTCGCCAATAAGGCTTATCACAATCATCCACATGAATATGGTTTTGGGATGGCTAGACCAAGCCATCCATCTAGGCAATTTCTCATGGTCTTCAAGGTATTCTCCTATCACACCAAATGCCAATACCAAACCCGAGATCAAGAGCAACACCTCACAAGAGCTAAGAAACTTTTCGGTGGTGTCTTTTAAGGGAGAATCCCCAACGCAAAAAAAATATCCCATAAACCCTTATAGGATTCTCGGCGCAATTGGAATCATAGTCAGTGGTCTAGGGGTCGCCACACGGTCCTGATGCGTGCCGTGATTGCGCTCCACTCTGCCCTTGGCCTCCATCATCTCTCGCTCGCTCATCCCTGTTCTCCCCAATCTCGAACCCCTCGTTGAGGCTCGCTTATGGGGACATTTCTATTAACCGCTCATGGGGACATTATCAAAAACGCGCAACGGTATATTATTACCGAATTTGTTATCGCTGCGAAACCGCGCCCGCCGGCTTGTGCAGCAAATCCACAATCATCGCGAACAATTTCGACTTCATCGCATAACGCTGCGGCGCGTGCGTGATATAGCGGACCGCAATCTCAAGCCCAGCCGCACTGGGGCGCAGGTTCACCGCAGGGGTAGCGGAAAAACTGCGGGCTCCGTACTGGCTGGTGACGCGATCCCAGTCGGTGGCGGCCAGTGCGGAGTCGGCCTCGGTTTCCCGTTGGACCAAGGTGCGGATGTCCTCGGCCATGTGGTAGGGGTCGCCCGCAGCCGGCACCGTCACCGCCAATTCGTCCCACAACCACTGGCCCGCGGTAGAGAAATTGAAATAGTGCCCCTCCATGGCAAAGCTATTGGAGAACGCTACTTTCCGTCCGGTAGGGTGCCCGGTGTCAGACCAGTTGCCCAGTTCCAGCAGCACGGTTTTCAGCAGGCCAATCTCAATCACCTCGCCGCTAACACCGTTGATCTCCACCCAATCGCCCACGCGAATTCCGTTTTTGCCCATCAGCGTAAACCAACCGAAGAAGGCGACGATAAAGTCTTTCATCACCACGGTGACGCCCGCCGTGGCCAGCCCAATGATCGTCGAAATTTGATTGGGCACGCCGAAAACCAGTAACAAGACACCCGCCACCGCCAACGCCTGCACCGCCACCGCCGCAATTAAGCGTGCCTGATGATGCAAATGCTCGCCCGGTACATGTTCTCCCGGTTTTGTATCTACGGTACCTTTGGCGAACAGCCCGCGCACAGCGCGATTGGCCAGCAGCGCAATCAGCACAATCGCCAGAATCTCCGCCAACCTGATCAACAGCAAGTGCAAATCCGCCCGCCGCCGCGCATTTACCAGCGTTTCCCATTGTTGATAGACGTCCACCAATTCCTTGCAGTCCACAATCCGCTGGTCATACTCCGCTAAGGTTTTTCGTTGGTCCGAAAGCAGATGGATGCTCTCCAGAGAATTCGCGCCGCGGTCCGCCTTGTTGTGTGGCGCCAGTTGTTTTTCCAGATCAGCGTGCAACTCACCCACGCTGGTTTCCTGCTTGGATGCCTGATCGCCCGCGGTGCGCAACTCGGCACCTAAAGCTCCCAGCGCGAACCACGCATTCACCTGCTCCACCAAGGTTGCGGTAGGGCCAGGGCTCTTGAATGCCAGCCTTGCCTGGTTTTCTGTGGACAAACGCTGCGCCGCCTCATGATCCTGCAAAGCGCCCACCAGTTCCGCATGCGGGTCGGCGCCTTGCCGCGCCAAATCCTGCCGCGCATCATTCAATTCGTCTTGGTCGAGAGTAAGCTCCGCTTTCGCCAATTCCAGTGCGTCCGGGTCTCCCTTCTTGGTCAAGGCAGCAATATTATCGTGATCGTCAGCGATTTCCTGTTTCAAATGACTAACCGTGTCCACCAATTCGCGCAGAGGACCCTTCGGCGGAGGGCGATACGACTCGGCTTTTCGCATGGCCGTTTCAAACGCCTGATCCAATTCGTGATCGGCCAGATGCTGCGCCTCGCCCCCGCGGCTCAACTCATCTGGCGTCTCGGCCAGCGCCGCCAAGCGATTCGCGGTGATCAGCAGACTTCGATCCACCGCGGGCACGCTCGCGGCAATCTTGGTCACGGGCGTTACAGGCACAGTCACGTTGCCCGCTTCTGTGGTCAGATACGCCGCAAGCACGCATGCCACCAACAGCGCCGCCAGAATGCTCACCGGAATTAAGTTTCGCCGCATCTTGTCGTCTATCTGAAGAGTCTACGCTAAGTGATTTCGTTACGCAGTTGTAACACCTGCGATTTGCTTCTGGTCTATATTGTAGTGATGGCTGGCAACGAAGCACTCACTATCGAAATCGTCGACAACCCCTCTGGCGTGAGGGTTCTGAAACTGAGCGGCGCGCTGACGCTGCAAACCATGTTCGAATTTCAGGACCTGGTCCGCAAGGAGCGCACCAAGCCGCTGGTGATCGACATCTCGTCGGTACCTTACATGGACTCCGCCGGACTCGGCTGCGTCATCGGCGCGTATACCAGTTGCCAAACCACCAAGCGCGGTTTCGGGATCACCGGCGTAACGCCGCGCATTCGTAGTCTGTTGCAGGTAACCCACGTGGATGGCCTGCTGCCCTGCTTCGATACGCTGGAGGCCGCCGAGAAAGCCGCGCTGGCGGACGTCTAGTACCTTAGACGATCCCCGATAGTTGACCTACCTGCTGCCGGAGTTGCTCCACCAACTCTCGATCCATGTACTTGTATCCGTCTGGAATATTCAGCACGTGAATCGGTTTGTCGCCAGACGCTTCCGCGAAATTCGGCAACCAGCATGGACGGGTGCTTTTTCTCCATCGCAAATACGATAGCCGCCCATTCAACGTCGTTGATGTTAACCACGTGCTGCGCGCTCGCGCTGGTTCCCGCCGACCGCACGTTCATTCCCACCTGATCGCGAAACACACGCTCCGCGGTGGCGCTGCGCCACCGGTTCCGGCTACAGAGAAACAGAGCGTTCATCAGAAATGGCAAAGCGCGTACTCAGCATTACAAGCACGCGCCTTCCAAACCAAAAATTACTTCCAAGCCGAATACACCGGCTTGGCCACCAGGAAATCCGGATTCGCTCCCGCCCGCGGCTTGAACTTCTGCACACGGCCGGAGTCCACTTCCGCCACGTAGAAATTGCTGTCCTGATCCACGCTGATTCCGTGCACGCCCCACAGGCCGCCCGGAAATTCGCCCATACTGCCCCAGGAATAAAGCAGGTGCCCCTGCAAATCCCACTGCAGCATTTTATTGGTGCTGCGGTCATAGGACCAAATGGTTTTACCGGCCCCAATGTAGAGCAAATGCAAACTCGACGGATCCGCGTCAATCTTCCATTCGCGAATGTATTTTCCGTTTTCGTCGAACACCTGCACCCGGTGATTGTTGCGATCGTTCACATACACCTGCCGCGTTTTCGGGTCCACCGCCACCCCATGAACGTTGCTGAAATAGCCTGGCCGCGTATCCACAGGACCGCGCGGCGGCCCGCCCAGCTTGCCCCAGTCCATCAGGAACTTTCCATCTTTGTTGAACTTCGCCACACGCGTGCCCGTGTAGCCGTCGGCCACAAAGAAAGTCCCATCCGGCAGCCAGTCCATATAGGTTGGACGATTAAAGTGCGTCGCGTCCGCGCCCGCCACTTCCGGCGTCCCAATGGTCTGCAGCAACTTGCTGCCGTCATGGGTGAACTTATAGATCACCTGCATGTTGTCATCGATGATCCACACGTTCTTCTCCGGATCGTAGGGGCTGATGTAGATCGAGTGCGGACGACGGAACAACTTGTCCCATTGCTTCCACGTCTCGATGATCTTGCCGTTGCCGTCGACCACAACCACGCAATTCTCCCACTTGGCGTCCACGCCCAGTTGACGATACGGCGGGCCCTTCATGCCCAACTTCTGCGACTTCCCTTCCCACGCCGTCATCCACTCGCCCATATCGTTGTCGGTGCCGCCGGTGCCCGGCAAAGATGCGTTGGTGGCATCACGCCAAAAGCCCGCCACCGGAAAGCTGATGCTTGGCCCCAGTTGAGGCAGCAGCGTCGCCTTCGGCGGAGCCATCTTCGGCAGCTCGCCGCGGAACAACATGTAAATCCGATTCGGGCTTTCCGCAAACACCGATTCGCCGGCGCCATAAGTCCACTTCTCGTTGCCCGGCAGAGCGCTCACATCCTGCGGCCAATTCTTCACCAGCTCATATGGACCGGTCAAATCTTCTGAGCCAATCGCTGAAGGCACTGCGGCATACCCGGTGCCCGGCGCGCCTTTGGCCTGCACCGGATGCAGCTTTTCGGAAATCAACAAACCAGCGCCCAAACCAATCGCCAGCATCAACACCATCAAGCCAATTTTTCTCATGCGCACCTCCCTGGTAAATGACGATCAAGACGAAAACGTGCTCAGGAGATGATACTACGTTCGTGCCAGCCTTACCTGATGAATCGCTTAGGAGCGGCTTGATCTCGACGTTTTGGTTTGACGCCTTCCACCCAACCCAGCACACAGCGGCGAGTGTAAACGAGCCGTAGTAGCTTGATTCCTTCCCAACCAGCACCAAGCGGCAAGCGTCGGCGAGCGCAGGAGAAAACCATCAACGCCAATTTGAGATAATGCACGACAGGCCCCCCCCGCAAGCTGAATAGGACGCGACCATGAACTCGAACTCACTATCGGTCTTTGATCTAAGTTCTTCTGAAAAGCTCC
>JANXYJ010000058.1 GCA_025350105.1 Terriglobia bacterium
GAACCCACCATGTCGGCTTCGGCCACCAGGGGATTAATCAGGAGGCCGGTGTCGTGCGGATACACGGCACGAAGGAAGCGCCAATTGCCGGTCCAGGTGTCCACTTCCACTTCGGCGAAACACGCACCCACGCCTTTGTTCGATCCGCCGCGTTCGCCGCCGGCGACGCCACGGCCAATTTGGCGAATGGGTCCTTTGTTGATTTTGACGAGAGCGGCGAAAGTTGTGTTGAGCCGTGGATTGTCCGTTGCTGAGATCACGCTGTCGCGAATGGTCAGCTTCGTGGCGTCGACTTTCAGGAATGCAGCCGCGCGCCGCAGCAGGTCTTTCCGCAATTTATCCGCGGCACTGCAGGTGGCCGCGCCTTGCAGCGTGATGGTCCGTCCACCAAACCATTCATCGCTCGACGGAGCCATATCGGTGTCGCCCCAAACCAAACGCACGTGATCGCGGGTGGTGAAGCCCAACATCTCGGCGACTAAGTGCGAAAGCGCTGTGCCTGCGTTCGAACCGCTATCGGGCAAGGCGACTTTCAGCGCGACGAAGCCGTCTGTGCCAACTTCGAGCTCGGTTCCAAATACGGCGGCGCCTTTCGCGCTGGCCAATTTTTCAAACGCTGCTTCCCCTTCGTGATAGCCCATCAAGCCACCATGATGCTGCGACATGCCCATACCGAAACCACGCTTATAACGGCCCGGCGCGGCCCCGGCGGTGCCGTTGCGCTTATCCCAACCAAAAGCCTTGGCTCCTTCTTCCAACACTTCCACCGACGGAAAACAATCGTAGGGATAGCGCGCATCACCAACCTTGGGCCGCGTGATGTGCATCAGGCGGAATTGCACGGGGTCCAGGTTTACGGCCTCCGCCATCTCGTCCATCATACTTTCCCAGGACCATTTGGTTTCCTGCTGATAGTAGCTTCGCGACGGTCCTGGACGCGGCGCGTTGGTGCGATAGGCACACCACAACGAACGCCAGTTGGGAACCAGCGACGTGTACAACTCCATTTGATTGGTGGCCGTGCCAGGGCTGGACGCATGACCGCCAAATTCCAGATCGCCGACGCTTACATAGACTTCGTGTTCGATGGCCGTGATGCGGCCGTCTTTCCTGGCGCCCACTTTGAACCTGGTGATGGTCTCTGGCTTGATTTGTAGTTGTGCCAGTTCCTGATCTTTCGGCAGCATCACTTTCACCGGCCGGTTGGTGATTTTGGCCAGATGCGCGATCAGTGGATAAAATCTTTCCGCCGCCAACCGTGCGGAGCCAAACGTCGACCCGTTGTATTTGTTGATGAAGCGAATCTTGGCGGGCTCAATGCCCAGCGCCGCGGCCAGCACCGTGCGCACGGGATAAATGCCCTGCCCCATGCCCCAGAATGTAAGCCGATCGCCGTCCCATTTGGCCAC
Source organism: Terriglobia bacterium (assembly GCA_025350105.1). Taxonomy (GTDB): domain Bacteria; phylum Acidobacteriota; class Terriglobia; order Bryobacterales; family Bryobacteraceae; genus Palsa-187. The sequence continues at coordinate 1,410 of JANXYJ010000058.1, forward strand.
ACTGCCGCTGGGCTGCATGGGCACGGAAACCGCGCCTGCAAAACGGTAGGTGAACTCTTTCACGATGTCCGCTTCGGCAAAGCCTTTGGCGATATCGCCGCGCTGGTCCGCCCAAGTAGCTTTCGGGTAATCTTTCGGCGCGTTGGCTGTGCGCAGCAGATTGCTGCTTTTTCCCGTTCCACTTAAATCAGGGGCATCCGCCGCCATGGCCTCTTTCAACATGGATGCGAAGGGAAGCACTTCGTAATCAACCTTGATCGCGTCGGTGGCGTCTTGCGCTTGATCTTCCGTTTCCGCCGCCACCATGGCCACCACCTCGCCTTGCAGATTCAGCTCTCGTGGCATGGCTTCGGGCACCGCGCGGAAACCGGTAGGCACCGGGCCCGCGGGCTTGGGTGCATTCTTGTATGTCAGGACATACTTGACGCCGGGCATTTTTTCGGCTGGGGAAGCGTCGATGTCTTTGATCCTGGCGTGCGGATGCGGGCAGGTGAGAAACCGCACGTACAAAAGATTGGGAAACCAAACGCGGCTGGCATATTGGGCTTTGCCTGTGAAGCGCGGAAGGGAAACTTCGGGCATTGCCGGCAACGGCTTGCCCACAACGTGCAGATTTTCCGGCGGATAGCCCTGCCACTTTTTGGTAACTGCCTGCGGGCCCTCATGCACTTGGTCTCCCGCCGAATGTCCGCCATAGGTGGAGTAGTCGCGCACCATCGGCTGTTTGATTTGGATGATGGATTCGGGGCCCGTTGCAAAGCTGGTTTTGCCGCGCAGTGCGGCGGCAGAATCGATCACGGTGCGAATGATCGCCGGATACGCTGAGCACCTGCAAATGTGTCCAGCCAACGCCGATTTCACTTGATCGACGGATGGATCCGGATTCCTGTCGAGAAGTCCCTTGGCCGTCACCACCCAACCGGCGGTGCAGAAGCCGCAATCGGCGGCCACGTGCGCATGGCCAATGCGCTGCAACGGATGTAAATTCCCGTCGGCGCCGATGCCTTCAATGGTCACCAGCTTCTTGGCGCTGATTGCACTAACGCCGGCGGCCTCAAACGCCAACGTATGGCACGAATAAACGGGAACCCCATCCATTAATACGCTGCAAGCCCCGCAACTGGCGCGGTTGCAACTGCGGTTGGTGCCGGTGAGCCCCAACTTCATCGAGATCACTTCCCATAAAGTGGTGCGCGCTTCGTACTCGGCTGCATAAGGCTTTCCGTTGATGAGGAACGTGGCTTTTTCTTTCGTCATCGCCATCAGCGGCGGGGCTGAGGAAGGCGCGGCGAACAACTTCTCGCCCGCAATTGTGGTCAGCGCCACGCCAGAGCTGGCGGCTTTGAGAAAATTTCTGCGTGAGTAACCTGTTGCCATAATGCAAACCGTCCGCTGAGTAAGCCTTAAATTACCCATACCAGTCTATAACTGCATTCGGCGGCTAGGGCGGCAGGTGGTACTCAGGGTCCAACGCAGACTAGACACCGGGCTAGACAGATTGTCGCGGTTGTCACCCTTCGTGACACGGATATGCGACAGCTGGACGCGGAGTATTCCGGGGTATGGCAGTGTTATCAGTTAGTTACGAGCTGTTGACACTGGCAGCCCTCGTGCATCAGACAAACCCGAGAAATACTCATGAAACTCCGACTAACCCTACTCTTTGCACTCATGGTGCCGGCAATGTTTGCCGGACATCACAAAAATAACAAGGTCGACAAAGACTTCGACCAGGCAGACGACAACTCGACGATGGATGTGATCGTTCAGTACAAGCAAACGCCCACCAGCGCACATCATCAAAAGGTCACCCAAAGAGGCGGCCAATACAAACGTGAATTGGGTCTGATCAAAGCTGGCCACTATCGCTTGCCTTTGAGCAAACTGGACGATCTGGCAGACGATCCTGACGTCGCGGCCATCTACCCGGACCGGCAAGTGAACCAGACGCTTGACGTGGCCACGGCGTCCATCAACGCCGGGGCGGCGGCGAACTATCGGGTAGGCGCGGGGGCACTGGACGGGAGCGGCATCGGCATTGCTTTTGTCGATAGCGGCATCGGGGCGCACAACGATCTGGATGACCGAATTGTGTATTGGCAGGATTTCACCGGCGGCGCTGTGGGCGGCTATGGCCACGGAACCCACGTTGCCACCATCGCCGCGGGCAGTGGATATATGTCTTCGGGAACTGGTTCGATCCGCACCTTCGCGGGTGTCGCGCCGGGAGCAAACGTGATCAATCTGCGCGTGCTGGACGCCAGCGGCAAGGGCAGCGATAGCAGTGTTATCAGCGCGATCCAGACCGCGATTTCGCTGAAGAACACTTACAACATTCGCGTTCTGAATTTGTCGGTGGGACGGGGCTTCACCACCAGTTATGCGAACGATCCGTTATGCCAGGCGGTGGAGCAAGCCTGGAACGCCGGGATCACCGTAGTGGTGGCCGCGGGAAATTTCGGACGGCTAAACACCTTGGGCACCACCAGCGGCCCCAACGGTTACGGCACCATTACCGCGCCGGGCAACGATCCGTATGTGATCACGGTTGGCGCGGTCAACACTCACGGCACCAAGGCAACCACCGACGATACGTTAACAACCTACAGCTCCAAGGGCCCCACGCTGATCGATCACGTGGTGAAGCCGGACATCATGGCTCCCGGAAACCTGATTGTTGCTGGGGTGATGGGCACATCCTCTACGCTTTATAACATCGCCACCACGCACATTCCCATCAACTACTACAAAAGCGCGGCCACCGGTACTTCGGTCGACTACTTCCGCTTAAGCGGCACCAGCATGGCCGCGCCATTCGTAAGTGGTACCGTGGCTCTGCTGCTGCAGCAGCATCCCAGCATGACGCCGGATCAAGTGAAGGCCCGGCTGATGAAGACCGCGCGCAAATCATTTCCCACGACGACGGTGATCATTGATCCGCTCACGAACACAACCTTCACCGAACAGGCCGATGTCTTCAGCATCGGCGCGGGCTACCTGGACGTGCAAGCGGCCTTGGCCAATAACGATTTGGCCAGCGGTAACGCCAAGTCGCCGACGGCCACCGTCAACGCAACCACCGGAGCGATGAGCCTCGTGTACCCCAGTGGAACCGTCTGGGGAAGCACCGTCATCTGGGGTACCAATGTGATTTGGGGTACGACGATTCTAAGCGGCACCAATGTGATCTGGGGCACCAACGTGATCTGGGGCACGGGAACCGCTGCGGCCACCAACGTGATTTGGGGCACCACGGCAAGTACTGCCTCTCTGGCGCAGAACGTGATTTGGGGCACTGGCGGCACGGTCTTCAGTCAATCCATTGTTGCGGGAGGGGATCCACAATGATTCCACTCCGCAAAGCAACAGAATCGGCCATTTGGGGCAGTTGATTTACAATTAGATCAATAAGACGGCGGAGTGAAGACACACTCCGCCGCTTCTCCTCCGCCACTTCTCCTCCGCCACTTCTCTTAATTAGCCACCATTTTGAGCGCCCTTTCCTGCCCCACCTGAGTTGCGATCCGGCGTTTGCTCCGGAGTTAATATAGAGATGTAGCCGTGCCAAGCCCCAAACCCCAGCCCGAATTGAGCGATACCGATCCACGCGCAATGGAAGTTTGGCTGGCTGTGCAGCGTCGGATGTCCCCCGGCGATAAGCTGGCAGCGGTGCTGAACGGAGCCCAACTGGTTCTGCAAATGTATGAGATGGGCGTGCGCCGTCTGCACCCGGAAGCCAGCGATCACGAAGTGCTTTTGCGGGTCGCCGCGCGGCATCTATCCCGCGAGCTGATGATCCGAGCCTACGGTTGGGATCCAGAGAGCGGAAAGGCTCCTGAGAATAGAACGGCGCCCAATCATGTCAGCCAGTCCCGCTGATGCGTTCTTGCGTACGTTGGACGTTTTGGATCGGATGGAGATTCCGTATCTGGTTGGCGGATCGGTGGCCAGTTCGATTCATGGGATTTCCAGACCAACGATGGATCTGGACCTTGTTGCCGACGTCCAGCCTGGTCAAGTTGAGGAACTGGCCTCGCTGCTGCAGCCGGATTTTTATGCCGACCCTGAAATGATGCGGGAGGCCATTGCGCATGGCCGATCATTCAACTGGATTCACTACGAATCGTCCTTTAAGATCGACGTCTTTCCTCTTCAGCAGGACGATTACAGCCGCCAATCCTTTGCCCGCAGGCGGGTAGAGCAAAGCAAAACATTTGGAACCCAATCGATTGAGTGGGTAGTCGCCACGGCAGAGGACGTGATTCTACGAAAACTGGAGTGGTATCGAGCCGGTGGCGAGTCGTCCGAGAGGCAGTGGAACGACCTTCGCGGGATTCTGCAGGTCAGCCAAAAAACGCTGGACTCAGCTTACTTGAGAAGATGGGCAATTGATCTGAAGGTAGCGGATCTGCTGGAGCGCTTACTGGAGCAGCAATAGGCCAAACTTGTTGGCCATCGCTTGGTCAGACTCCAAAACCGAAGGCCGAAACCGTCGCGCCCATCACGCGATCCTGAAACAGTTTTTTACCCAAATCATCACCCGCCGCGCCCGCCGCCACCATTAAGGGAAGCAGATGCTCCTCGCGCGGATGCGCCTGCCTGGCTCCGGGGGCGGATTGCCAGGCGATCAAACTTTCCTCCCGAGCCCGAATGTCCGCTGTACATACAGCGTTGCTCAGCCACGTGTCGAACACATCTGAGACTGCCCCTGCCGTAGGGCCAAAGCCCCGCAGGTTGTGATAGCTCATCCCGCTGCCCACAATCAGGACGCCTTCCCGGCGCAGCGGCGCCAGAGAGCGGCCCATTTGCAGATGCTGTTCCGGACGCAACCCGGCTTTCAGAGAAACCTGTACGATGGGAACCTCCGCGTTGGGATAGATCAGTTTGAACGGAATGAAAACACCGTGATCAAAGCCGCGCTGAGCATCTAACTGGGCCGGCACGCCGCCTTGCTGCAAAAGATCCGCGATGCGCCGTGCCAGCAGCGGATCGCCAGGCGCCGGGTATTTCAGTTGGTACGTTTCCGGCGGAAAGCCATAGTAGTCAAACAGCAAGGGTGGAGCGGCCTGGGCAGTGATGGCCACCGGTTCGGCCTCCCAATGCCCTGAAATAACGATGATGCCTTTAGGTTTTTCGTTGAGGGTTGCAGACAGTCGTTTCAGCCAGGCTGCCATGCGGTGCCAGGTGTCGGGCGGGCCCATGGTCCACTCCATGAAAAAGCAAGGACCGCCACCGTGAGGGATGTAGAGAGTAGGGAGCACTGCTGATGCGATGCGGGAAGGGGAAGTCTGGTCGCGACGGAAAATTTGTTAGGGGCAGTAGAAGAAGCGAACCGTTCTGATTCCAAGGCCGCGCGTATTATGATGCGCAATCAAGCGGCCGCCGAATGGCGTTATCCGCGAATCGATTGGATTAGCCCAGGTTTTTTATGCAGTCGAGCACTTCAAAAAGAGCCCTCCTGATAAACAGAACAGCAAACTCAGTCTCCGCCCCTTAAGTTGTCAGGTTCGTTATTCAATTCGATAGTTTACCTCCCTGCAAGAATTCCTCCGCCGCCAACCAATTTCAGCGGTTTCTGAATCTCTTTTCATCTCTCTATGGCAGCAGTTTGCGCCTGTTTCAGATGCGTGTCAAGCCCTTTTTTCGCCCTGTCAACGGTTTTTAGAAATGTCCCCTATCCTGGTGCATTAGAAGTGTCCCTTCGTAT